>JANMSI010000092.1:0-33815 GCA_031389115.1 Akkermansiaceae bacterium | reverse complement strand
CACATGAAACTGACAAACACCCAAAACATGAAGTCCAAGTCCGGTATGACCCTCCTCGAATTGACGGTCGTCATCCTGGTCTTGCTCTCCCTCATCTCGATCCTCTTCATCGGTGCCCGCGCCTGGAAGAAGGGTTCGGATCGTGCCGCGAACATCCTGAACATCCGCAACGTGCAACAAGCCGTGCGGGCTCATGCCAACGTGCGCGGTCTCGCCGAGGGTGCCACCCTTGCTTCCACGGATATCGTAGGAACCGATAAATACCTCAGCTCGGTTAAATCGCCGGTCACCACTATCACCTACGGTTACCTCGCAACGGTTCCTACGGTTGGTCAACTCTATCTGACAGGCGCTGTAGCGGATCCTGATTACGCCCCTGGCTTCGAAGCCGACGGCACCACGTTGAAGACCGCTCAATGGTAATGAAATTCCCAATCTCCTAATGAGGAGATTTACTCCACGGTCCGCCTGCTATGGCGGGCGGGCCGTTACCCTCTGGAAAAACTTTAATTTTTCGAACGCCCCGGAGTAATCCAATGAGCTTATTAGTTACTCCGCCATTTTCAACATCCGGCGTTCCTGAATGTCTTTCAGCAGTTCAGTCAGACCCGGCGATCCTTTGCCACCCCGCCACTCCAGCCTGATTTCCCACACTTTCAGAGACCACCCGTCCCACGAAGAACTCAGAAACTTCAAGTCCCACGGCGATCTCAATCCGACAAAACAAACAACACCCGAATACACATAGAATAAATAATACACATGAAACTGACAAACACCCAAAACATGAAGTCCAAGTCCGGTATGACCCTCCTCGAATTGACGGTCGTCATCCTGGTCTTGCTCTCCCTCATCTCGATCCTCTTCATTGGTGCCCGCGCCTGGAAGAAGGGTTCTGACCGTGCCGCGAACATCCTGAACATCCGCAACGTGCAACAAGCCGTGCGCGCCCATGCCAACGTGCGTGGTCTTGCCGAGGGCGCCGGCCTTCTCGACTCGGAAATTGTGGGAACCGATAAATACCTCAGCTCGGTTAAATCGCCGGTCACCACTATCACCTACGGTTACCTCGCAACGGTTCCTACGGTTGGTCAACTCTATCTGACTGGCGCTGTAGGGGATCCTGAGTATGCCCCTGGCTTCGAAGCCGACGGCACCACGTTGAAGACTTCTCAATGGTAATTGAATTCCGAATCTCCCACTGAGGAGGTTCACTTCACGGTCCGCCTGCCTATGGCGGGCGGACCGTCCCTCTCTCAGAAAAAACACCCTGTCTCCAGGAACGCCCCCGAGTCCGCCATGAACTTCCTTACTTCCCAGTCCCTTGGCCACTTACCAACATCCGGCGTCCCTGAATGTCCTTCAGCAGTTCAGTCAGGCCTGTGCGATTCTTCGCCACACCACCCGCGCTTCCAATCCCGCCTGGTACCAGGATGCGCTTGAGCTGAACCTTCAGCTGCACCTCCGGACGGACGGTGCCAGCACTTCCACTTTTTATTACGACCGCAAAAGCGACCGGTGGAGTAACGGTCCCGACTTTAATGGGGAGACTCCTCACGATCCGGCACAGGTCGAGGTCTTGGTGGCTGAGGCATTGCGGGTCGCCCGTTCGAAAGGGGCCACATCCCTGGGAGTCATCCTCCACATCGCGGATGAGTTTGCGACGACCGAGCTGAAGCCGGAACTGAACAATCCCGCCGCCCTCTCCGAGCTGCGGGACGCGGCGATGGTCGATCCCGGCTCGATTCTCGAAGACTCGTCGATTTTAGCCGATCAAGCGTCCTGGCGGGTGATGCCCTATCCGGCGGCCAGCAGCGCGGTGATCGGCACCACCATCACGGTTTCCAAGCAGCATGCGGCACTCCTCGCGATGCTGCGGCAGGCCGGCGAGACTGAAAATTTTCCCATAGTCACCCATGCCCTGAGCGCTCCGCTCGTCGCCATCATGGGACTCAGCCAGTCGCTCAAGCCGACGCCTGGCAAGCCCTTCGTCGCGATTCTTCAATATCCCTGGTTCACCGCCTTGGGGTTCTTTAATGAATACGCCGACCTGCGGCTGATCCGGACGCTTCAGCATCGCGGCTTGCGCCGACCCTCGAATTTCCGCAACGCCCTGACCACGACCAATGCCTCTCTCGAATTCGTCGATCCCGATCTATTCGTCATTCCTCTGGGCGGCGGGGTGGACAGCACGCTCCACGCGGACCTGAGCGTCGCTTTTCTTTCAAGCCGGGTGGAAGTGATCGAGCAAGTCCAGATCGATGGAATTCCTTCGTGGTCGCCCGAACCGGCGATCTCGGTGCTGCCGGTCGCCACAGCTTCATCCGAACCTGCAAGCCATACGTTTTTGATCCTCCGTGAGGAAAAATGGGCGCTCCAGGATTTCCTGCCGGCCGCCAAGGAGATCGTTGAAATTTATCCCAGCCGGTCGGAGATGAAGTTGCTAAGGGGACTGCGCCTGGCACGCGTCGGAGTCTTCGCCGTCGCCGTTCTCTTCTTGGCCTACCTTGGATTTGGCGTGATCCATCTGATCCGCCTGCCCGAATGGGCGTTTGATCCGAATCAAGCCCAAGCGGCCCAGGGAAGGCTTGCCCAACTGACCATCGAACGGCAGAAGGCCGATCACTGGAACAATCTCTTGGAAGACCGGTCCAAGGCTTGGGCAACCATGGAATCCTTTTCCCGCATGTTCCCGGAAAACGGGGGGATTTTGGTGAAATCCTACCTTCATTCGGCAAGACCGGACGCCACTCCCGGCAAAGCCAAAGTGGGCTTCGTCAAGGAATGGAAAATCACCGGCCACGCCCGTGACGAGGCCTTGGACTACCTGAACACGATCAGCACGCGGGAAGGCCTTTCCTCGCACTTCAGCGAAATGGCCCGCATCACCGGGAACGCCGCCTTCAAGCCGGACGTGGGCAACCGCAACCTAACCGTCAACGTCCGGACTCAGGAAAACAGCGGCTACAAGTCGGTTCCGCGGGAGGATGCCAGTGACGCCGACGAGTCCACCTATCCCTTCACCTTCGATCTAACCATCACCCAGCGTTTTGAAGCCACCGACCCGATGGCGATCAGCGTCTCCAAAGTTCCCTGAACCATGCACCTTTACCGTCAACCGATTGTCCTTTTTGGAATCGTCCTGCCCATCGCCGCCGCCGCCGTAGTGGTTGGAATCGGCTTCCTGCTGAAATCCAAAATGACCGCTTCGTTCGAGAACAAACAATCGAAGTACAAAGGCTACGAAATGGGTCGGCAGGCCGGACTCGAAATCGAGTCACAGGTCACCCGGCAGCGCCCGCATATCGTCCGCTGGAACTCGCTGCTCGCGCAGGAGACCGCCAGCGCGGTCACCATCAATCTCCGGGAAATCTACGAACACTTGCCGAGCAAGGAAATCCAACAGGCCGCCTTCGAACGCCTGCCCACCAAAGGCGGATTCGGTACGATTTCCGCACAGGAGTCCTCGCAGCTCCGGATCGCCTTCCGCGGAACTTTCCGCACGATGCAAAGGGCTTTCCTCGAGTTGGAAACCCGCATGCCGCAACTCCAACTCCAAGAACTGCGGATCGATCCCAGCACGTCCCAATCCTCGCTTCTGAACTTCCAAGTCAACTACACCGCATGGGAAAACTAACATACAGCAGCGCGGACCGTCCGTCCGTTCGCCTTCGTCAACCTTGCATCCTAGAGTTAGGCTGGGTCCTCGCAGCGTCGTGCTTCGCCCAATCTCCGGGAAATTTCGACACCCGGACCTTCACCCCGGACAGTGGCCCCGCCGGGCAGACTGCGGCCAAGCCGGCACCTCAGGAACACGGGCCTGTCAGCACGGATCCGTCGCGCCTCATCGCCCCGGCCGAGCTGCAATCCTACCTCGACTCCCAGGCCTCGGTCTTTCTCATCCGGGGACGCGCCCGCGATCCCTTCGGTCAGAATCAGGACCCGGACGCCAAGCCGGTGGTCAAGGCATCGGCACCGCTTGCGGTGCGTCGTTCCGCGCAGGCCATCGCCACTCCGTTTGCCGACATTGTCCGGTTGCTCGTCGTGACCACGATCATGCCCGGTGAAAAGCGGTTCTTGGTCGGCACCCGCTCGTTCAAGCAGGGGGACGTCATGCCGCTCAATTTCCGCAACAAGCAGATCAACGCCCTGATCACCGAGGTGACCTCGCGTCAGATCTCCTTTCACAATCAGGCCTCCGGCGAGAAAGCCGTCCGCAAGCTTGACATGCTGCCGGCCGGGATGACGCCCGGAAGCCATCAAATCACCGCGCCGGGCATGGTCGCCGACCGCCCGGACGCACCCATCGATCTCGAAGCGGCTGATCCCGCAGCCTCACTATCCACCAACTGACCTAACGAAAATCCACATGAAAGCCGCCACCCTTCTAACCGTCTCTGCCGTCTTGGCAATGACGCTGCTCCACGGGCAAACGCCAGTCGATCCCCTGATCGAAGCGGTCGCTCCCGCGCCGGGACAAATTCCTGACATCCCCGCCGCAGGGAATGACATCCCGGGGGAGCCTGCTCCCGCGGAGGAACCCTCGGACCTTCCAGGCCCTTCTGAAATCGAACCGCCGCAAAATCCCGGTGTGGCGGATACGTCAGGACCCCAGGGTACCGCAGCCCCTTTCGGGCCGTTGGCCGATCAGCAGCAGAAAATGCAGAACTCCGACGAGGGCTTCATCATCAAGGATGCCGCACTCAATGATATTTTCCAGTTCCTCTCGAAAGCCGCAGGCCGTCAGTATTTCCACAACGCCAAGATCCTTGGGCCTGAATTTCTGGTCACCGGCCACCTTAACGACGGAAATCCTCTCCAACAGATGGAGGAGCTCGCCTTCATGTATGGGCTTTCCCTCCACACCAAGGGCAACACGATCTATGCCCTCACGCAGGCACAGTTAGGACAACTGCCGAGCGCGGAGTTTCACTATCAGCTCCGCTACCTCCGGCCGACTGACATTGAACAAATCAAGGAACTGATCAAGCCGATGCTCAGTCCCGGCACCGGCATCGTAAACTTCGAGCCGAAGACTAACACCGTCATTATTATCGACTCCGCCCATCGCATCGAGCAGGCCCGCGTCCTGCTCCATGGCATCGATAAAGCGAAAGGTCAGATCATTGTGGAAACCAAGATTCTCCGGATCAACAGCACCGCCGCAGAGCGCACGGGCGTCAATTGGTCAAACTCACTCGGCAAGGACGGCACCACACTCAGGGTTGCGCGCGATCTCAATTCCGTCTTCGGCCTGCCCTCTAACTTCGGTGCCGGGGCCGAAAATCTCGTTTTGAGCCCGATCCAGCTCAGCGGCGTTCTCCGTGCGCTAGCGGAAGGCAACCTCGCCAGCCAGGTTTCCAATCCCACCCTCATCACCGAGGACAACGAGCAGGCCACGATTTCGATCATCGACCGGGTTCCGATCATTACCTCCACCACGACCGGTGGTACGGGCGGTTCGGACGTCATCATTACCGATCAGGTTCGCTATAAAATCGATAGTTCTGATATCAGCATCGATTCAAACCCGGACAAGCATCGGGAAATCGGCATCTCCATGGTGGTCACCCCGACTCTGCTCCCAGACGGTACGATCCGCATGAAAATGCGGCCACGCTCCGCGCAAATTATCGATCAAGTGATTGGCGCGACCGGCAACAAGTATCCACGGGTGACCGAGTCGATGCTCGAGTCCCTGGCCCGCGTCCCCGATGGTCACTCGCTGGTCGTCGGCGGGTTCTACGGCGAAGCCCAGTCCGGTGGTAAAACCAAAATCCCGGTGCTTGGGGACATCCCGGTTTTCAATTTCTTCTTCAAGAGCAAGGAAGCCACCAAGGAAAATACCAGCCTGGTCTTCATCGTCACACCCAAGTCCTACGATCCGACCAACCGCAGCGCCAACAGCGGTGCCAGCCGTCAGCTCCGCGCCGCAACGTCCCTAGACTGCGATCACAATTGGATCGACGAGGACAACCCCGGCCCGGCTCACGAGGCTAACGTAAAAAGAACCGTCCGCGGCATGCAACCGACCGAAGCGCCCTATTATCCCCGCAAGGACGAACTCGTGCCCGTGGAAACGCGCAGCACGGGTCCCACTCCGCACCGTTTCAGCAGAGGCGGCAAGCATTGAAGCGATTTGGGTTGGTAGTTATAGGTTAAAAGTAATTGGGAATACAATACTCCGTCTCCCAACACCTCTTCCTAATAACGTTTAACACATAACTCTTAACGCTATCGATCATGTTGCCCGCTTCCCCATTCCTGGCTGCCCAGGACACCGCCCTCTCCCAGAAAGGCGGCGACTTCTGGGACATTGCGGAACTATGCCTGCAGCGGACTGCGGAGGCGATCCATGAAGCCCGGGCGGCGACACCCGCCGAGCTTTCGCAGGCGATTTCCATCGCCCGTGAGTCCCACGTCATGGAGCGGCCTTCCGATCTTCTCGAAGTCATGGCAAGGGTCCACGGACACGGCGAGGAGCACTTGGGCGCGGCAATTGTCGAACTCGGCAACAAGGTCGCCACCACTCTAACTCCTTACGCACCCTTGATTCCATTCGCGGGAAAATTGATTGCGCCATCGGCTTTTTACGACTCCTTCGATCAAATCCACAAGCTTGCCCGCGCCTTGTTATCGCCGGTGATCTATGCCGAGGACACCGATTCCATCGGCACTGCCTCCGCCAACCCGGTCGCCTGTGAAATCCTGTCGGAGGAAATTCGCACTACGGTTTTCAAGCGCTTCGGGATCCGGCCGTTCGTCACCGTCGCCCGTCTCGATTACGAGAGCTGGACCTTTCTAACTCGCAAACACTTCGAACTTTAAGCACTAAGCACTAAGCACTAAGCACTAAGCACTAAGCATGAAATTCGAAACTCAAGACTCTATATTTCAGTCTCTTCATTTCGGATTTTGTGCTTAAGATTTAGAATTTTCTCCTCATGATTGAATTTGACGGCATCTCCTTCAATGAACTTATCAGCCGCCGCATCATGGGCGAGCTGGGCGCGCACGACCCTAGCTACTCGGAACTTGCGCAGGACCAGGTGCCTAACCGGGTCACCCGTTACAGTTTCATGGCGGCGATCGCGAAGCTCAACGGCCTCCCGTTTTTCCCCAAGGTCGCCGAGTTTTGCGATGGCACCCTGCATTCCAGCTGTGACTCCACCGTGATGACCCGGGGCTTCTTCGCCCCGCTTTGCCTGTCCGGGAGCGACAAACTGATCGTCGCCATCGCGAATCCATGGAGCCCGCTGCCGGAAGAATATCTCGCACCGAGATTCCCGCATCTGGAGATCGTGAAGATCGTCACCCTCGCCACGGAGATCAGCCGGGCGATCGAATCGGTGGCCACCAACCAAGGGCCTAGCAGATCCGAACTCGAAGCCATCGACGTGGAGGATATGGACGACGGGATCCATGACTTCGACATCACCACGGACTATGCCGAGCCGATGGCCCAGCTGATCGCCACGATCATGTCCGATGCGGTTAGGACGCGCGCTTCCGACATCCATTTCAAAGTAGAGAAGGAATCGTTTTACTATGCCTTCCGGGTCGATGGAGACATCGGCAACAAGGTGGAAATTCCGATGAAGCTCAAGGATCGCCTCGATGCCTTCCTGCTGAACCTGATGAAACTGCCGACCGAGATTCGCAATACCGCACCCGGCATATCCGGACGTTTTACGATTTCCTATTTCCACCGACCAATCGATATCCGCTACGAACGTCACCGCACCTACCGGGGCTATCATGTGACCATGCGTCTGCTGGACAAGAGCAACATCAACGTCACTCTCGGCAAGGGCACGCTCGCATTCGATGACGAAACGATGTTCGCCCTCAACAAGGTGATGAAAATCCCGGCCGGTATCATCGTCATGTCAGGCCCCACGGGCTCGGGGAAATCGACAACGCTTAATGCCATCCTCCGCGAACTCAACCGCCCGGAAGTGAATATTCTAACACTGGAGAATCCCGTGGAGGACGAGGTTCCCGGCATCACCCACTGCGACTTGAAGAGCGCGAAGGAGTTCAAGCCGATGATCGCATCCTTCATGCGGTCCGACCCGGATATCATTTTGATGGGTGAGGTTAGAGATATCGAATCCGCAGAGCTCGCCATCGAAGCTGCGGTCACCGGCCACAAGGTTCTGACGACGATTCACACCGCGCGCGCCTCGCAGATCATCGAACGGTTCGAACAGCTCGGCCTGGAGCGTTGGAAAATTGCACAAACCCTCAAGGCGGCGTGCGCCCAGCGCTTGGTCAAGCTCCTCTGCCCCTATTGCAAGGAACCCGCGCGCGGCATCGAGGAACTTGATCGAAAAACCTTCAGCCTCGACGACTCATGGGCGACCACCCCGGTCTTTGTGGCCAAGAACGGCGGCTGCCAGGAGTGCCGGAATACCGGCTACAACGGACGGACCGCCATTTTGGAAATCATCCCGATCACGCCCAAGATTTCCGACATGCTTTCGAAGGGTGAAATGACACCTTATGAATTGGAAATGAAGGTCGCCGAAGAAGGCGTCCTGCCCAGTCTCCGCCGCAGCGGGATGAGACTGCTTCGAGATGGAAAAACCGACCTTGCCGCTGTTAGCAAGGTCATTGACATGACCTACACCGATGATTAGTGCCACCACTGCCGCCAATGTTTCGCCTCCGGTATCCTCCCTTCTCAAAGGAGGAACGCCCGCCGCTCCCAAGGGAATCATGGCGGCGCTGAACAAACCGAAGAAGGTCAAGGAATTCAGCAAAAAGGAACTGGTAGATATGTTCCGCGGTCTCGGCTCGATGCTGCGCGCGCAGATCAACACTGCGGACGCACTCAAATATTACAGCCAGGGACTGCCTAACAAGGCAATGGTGGATGCCCTCATTCACATCCGCGAAGATATCAATGCCGGGATGAATACTCATGAAGCCTTCCGGCGGACCGGACGGTTCAGCGAGACGATCGTGGGCCTGGTGCAGGCGGGTTCGGATGCCGGTCAGCTGCACCACGCGTTCCAATCGCTCGCCGCCCGCTTGAAGAGCGAATTGTTTTTCCAGAAGCAGCTCAAGAAAGCGACCATCACTCCGGGAGTGATCATTTGCGTCCTCTCCGGTGCTTTCATCACCTCCCAAGTGAAAATCGTTCCCCAAGTCGAGGCAATGTTGCTGGGTGTGAGTGCGAAGCCAGATGGCATGACCGCCATATCATTCAAGGTCAGTCATTTTACCCAGGCGGTGTGGCCGTTTGTGGTGGTCGCTGTGATTGCGATCGCCGCCACCATTTTCAAGTCCGGCCACGTCCGCAACCTGATCCTGGGTTTTTTCATGTCCAAATGGCGGCTGCTTCGCCTCCTCATCATGAGCCTGCGCCAAGTCACATTCCTATCCACGATCCGGCTGCTGCATTCTAACGGTATTAACCTGGCGAAGTCCATTCGGGTGTCTGCCAACAGCGTTCGTAATACCCCGTTCTATGAAGAATTGAGGACTGCGGCCGATAAGTATGAGCACTCGGGTGTCCCGCTCTCGACCGCCTTTGCCAAATATACATCCGTGGATGCACAGGTCACTCACATGTTGGCGATCGGCGAGAAATCCGCCTCGCTGGATGCGCAGTTGGAGATGCTATCGGAGATGTATGAAGAGGACTTGCAGAATCACATGAGTGCCTTTGCAGCCGCCATCAGCTTCGTCGTGTTGCTTCTGGCCGTCGGCCTGATTGCGGCAGTCTTCGTGGGAACCTTCCTGCCGATCTTCCTGATGGGACCGAAGATGATGCAGAGCGGGATATGAAGCACTAAGCCCGCATCCTCGCCACCATCCTCCGCAACTCCAAAAAGTGAACTCTCTTCCTTTCGGAATTCATGCTTAACATTTAGTGCTTTCTTAAAATGCAACTGACCCGCTTTGACCATTGGTTACGTGAGAAATATGTGTATGAAACCCATATTCATACTCTGCGGCCACCGGAATCGTTACCACCAGGCATTCGCATGCGTGAGATTCCCGATGTTCCGGGAAAACGCTACAAGCATCTGTTCGTGGCAAGCCGCAGCAGCGCGGCCGACGAACTGATCGTTCAGCTCAAGCAAAACAGCCAGATGTACACCACCCAGATCGTGGACCGGAAAGACTGGTACGTTCCGTTTCTCGCGCCGAAGAACAAGTCCGTCACCTGGTGGATCTTCTCCATGGTGGTCATCGCCCTGTCGGTGATCAGCGGGCTGTTCTACATCAAGGATCTCGCCGAGGATCCCGAGTTTCGTAAAAATTTCATGGAAGCGCTGAAACTCTTCAAAAGTTAACTCACCTTGATTTCCGGCTTTCCAAGTATCTCGTAATTCATTAACCAATTCCCGTCATGATTCATCCGCGTTCGTTTCGCCGCGCTCCACGAGCATTTACGCTCTTGGAAATGACCATTGTGATCATGGTGCTGCTAGCACTGATGAAAATCGGCCTCTTCACATCCTCTAAAATGGACGAGTGGAAGCTGGGCAGGGCAGCCTCCGAAACTCTCCGCGGAGTTTATGCCGCGCAGCGGATGTTCCTCGCGGACAATCCCTTGGTGGCCCCGAACACAATCACCGCTGCGATGATCCTTCCCTACATGGCGAACAACGCCGCAGGCCCTCTTACCGTCATGCCGACGGTCAAATCTCTCACCGGAGCGAACCTCGCTATTCTCGTTAACGTTTCTCCCCCTCAAATCACCAGTGGTGGCGGGGTCATTTATGACCCTTCAGCGTCACCACCGAACTACGAGGATTCCCTCTGGGATGTTGGGAAATGATGCGGTTTCTATCACGGTTCATTCTGTTGGCGCTGGTGCCGGTGGTTCACGCCACCGAGTTTAAGCATGTCGGTGACTTTCTGTTACAAGCCCAGTTCAAACTCACGGGTCAGCAAATGACGCCCGTTCCGATCAAGCCGATCGCCTTCCGCGTGTTCAGCGACGGGGTCCGGATTCGAGTCGCGGCGGAAGGCAACGAGGAGGCGCATACCACGTTTGAAATTTACCGTTCGGATGGAATCGGACGGCAGCGTCAAGGGTCAGGCGCCCTTGAGGTGATTCCTGGAGTCCAGGCGACGAGCAACGTGGGCGGAGTCCTCCGGCACTTGCGGCTTTGCCGTGAGTCGATGACCATTACCACTTTTCCTGGCGTGTCGGATCAAACGATCGTGAGCCATTCCATCGCTGCCGAGCCCAAGCCGACGGCAAGTCTAACCGCGGACCAACCCGTGCCGAACCCATGAAACCACTACCCGCTCAAGAGTCTTCCGTCGTCCAAGTGACTGATAGTTCGATTCAGTCGCTGGCCTCGGCCTTGGCCACTGCTGCGGCATCCTATTCGACTTCCAACCGCCGCGCCGCGCATGGCCGCGTGCAGCGGGTCTATCCCTGGCTGCTTCTAACCAGCACGGCGGCGGCCGCAGTGTTTTGCATCCTGTATCTCACCAAGCCCTTCATCGGTTCCCCGCAGGCGACGGCCGCAGACGAACCGGTAAAGCCCGTGTTATCGATGACGCCTGCCGCCGCCGACAGATCCGGGCTGATGCCCAGCCAGGATCGACTGCCCGGGGATAAGGGCGACCGCGAGGCCTCGCGGGATGCCGCCATTCCCGTCCGGCCCACGTCAACGCCGGTGGCCTTCGAGCAAACCAACCTCCGCATCCAGCACATTCTAACCGCCGAAGCGCCGGGCGGCCATCTTGCCCGAATTAATCTGGATGTGCCGGTCCTTTACCAAAGCGGGAATCTGCGCTGGACCGCCGCGGAGGTGAGCGAAGCCCGCGACCTCCTTGCCCGCCTCGCGAGCTATCAGGAAAAATCCCGGATACTGCGCACGGAAGGTGCGGAACTGCTCGACGCATGGAACCACCTCATCGCCCGCTCCATTCCCGCAGGTGATCTGCGGGCTGACAGCCCAACCTTGCCGGCCAACCAGCAGGACGCGGCTGATACGCCACGACCCGCCGGCCTCGACACCCGTGAGCTAATCCAAATCCAACCTGCCGGAAAATGAACGCCCGACTCGCCACAGCCGTCATCTCGATCCTTGGAGCGCTGCTTGCCGCCGCTCAGAACGTCGCCGTCGAACCCAAGCCGGATCCGGTGCTGGATGCCCTCCAGGAGTTCCAAAAACGCGACAAGGAGAAACCTAACGAAGTATCCGTAGTGCTGGATCCGGTGGGTCAGCCGCTGGATGGAGCGTCCGCAGCCGGGCCTCCAATCGAGCCTCCCAGCCCCATCGTGGTGACCGGCAAGCCTTCTGCAGGAGAGGAACCCGATCCAGAACCCGCGCCAGCAGAGGCGAATGACAGCACCACCGAGGAGCCGTCCGAACCGCAGCCCGGCCTTGCGGTGACGGTGGAAAAACTCCAGTCCGGCAAGGGCTCCATCGACCCTTCCCTAGTGAAATTGTTCGCACCGTTTCCGGCAAAGCCCCTGGCACAGCCACCCGCCGGCTGGTATCTCGACGCCGCTAACAGCGCCCCGCCCTTTTCCCGCGAGGTCGAGCTTGTTTCCGGGACCAAAATCACTTTGACCATCCGCCCCCACCTGCTCGTCCCCGATGCGGACGGAGCTAACGTTTTCGCCGTGCCCGAGCCCGGCTACGACAACTCACTTGGCTACGCGCAGACTGCGACCGTCGGCGCGAACCTTGCGAATTCCATCCGTCGGTTAGACGAGGACGCGAAGCAGCTCGGTGTCGCCATCGATAGTCTCCAACAGCTCCTCGTTTCCCTGCCGAAACCCGAGCCAGAAGCCAAGCCGCTGCCTGAAATCAAGCCCACCAACCTCCGCAAAAAATGAAATCATCGACCGTCCCCATGATCTGCGGCGCCGCCTTGGCCGCCATGTCAACCGCAGGCATCAGCCATTGGTGCTCTGTTCGGCAAATCGTCGCTGCGGCCCATGCGGGCGTTCCCCTTTCATCGACCCCGGCGGCCACCGCCACTCCCCCGCCTCCCAAAGCGTCAGCGCCGCGCGTCCTCGCGCAAGCCGCTCCCGCGCCGGCAGCGGTTCCCGCCACCGACGCCACCCAGAAACAATTCTTTGAGGCGCTGATCGCAAAAATGGAAGGTCTCCAGAATCAAAACCGCGACCTCTTGAACCAAGTGGCGGAAACTAACCGCGACATGATGAACCTCAATTTCCGCGTGGACACGTTCTCCGATTCATTCCGCCCGCTGCCTGTTAGCGAGGACCGCCCGGACCTGAGCTACGAAACCGGTCCCGGAGTCCTCCCGCCACGGGCGGAGCCGGTGATCCTGCTGCCCTTCGATCAATAAATCAGCGCGCCTGCCGGTCCCCCGATCCCACATGTTAGCCCGTTGCCTTTCGATCCTGCCTGCGTTCATCCTTACCCCGTTGGCCGAAGCGGCACCCGCGTGGCAGCGGGAACTCACCTCCGCCGCACCCGGCCCTTTTCCGATTCTCGCGCCCACCGTGCTGGACTTCGCGGTAAGCTGGAATGGCATGATAGAAGCAGGCGCCATCCGCATGGAATTCTCTCCCCTCGGATTTAAGAAAGCGGGCACCCGCGTCATCCGCGCCTCCGCCGCCAGCCGGGGAGCGGCAGCGGCCCTGTTTCCCTATCAGACGAACTTCTGGTCTGAAATCGCGCCATCCACGCTGCGCCCGCGCTATTTCCAGGCGGTCGAAACCGACCATCGGGAAACGGTTAGGACCACAGTCCGCCATTTTCCCTCCAAGGTGGAAAGCGAGGAAGTCACCCGCCTGGTCAAAACCGGCAGGACCGAGCGGACAAACCGCGTTTTCGAGTTCGCGCCGGTGTTCGATTTGTTCTCGGCGATGCTGCACGTCCGCAGTCAGAAACTGGCCGCCGGGGATCGCCTCGCACTGGTCATCCATCCCTTTGACACACCCTATCTGCTGCGGGTGAAGGTCGAAGGACGCGAGGTCCATCACGGTCGCACCTCGATCCGGCTCACGCTGCGCCTGCGCAAGATCGACCGCGCCACCCTTGAACTGCGGCCCTACAAAAAATTGAAACAAGACGCCACGCTCTGGCTCAGTGACGACGCCGACCGCATCCCCATCGACCTTCGTGCCGCCGCCTTCATCGGTGAAGTGCGTGCCACCCTTGCCGCCCAGCGCAAACCGTGAACAAATCGGTCGTCTAACATCCACTCATGATCCCATCCGCTTCAAAGAACCCCGTCCTCGTCCGCCTGGCAGGTTTGGCAATCATCCTGTTACTGGTGGTTTTCTGCGTTTGGCCGGGCATGCATTCGCCGCTGTTTTCCGATGACACCCACCAGCTCGTAAAGACCGAGGAGTTCCACAAATGGACCGACGTTTTCACTGTGGACGTCTTCGGATACTATCGTCCGGTCAAGAACGCGCTGTTCAAGCTTGCCGAGCCTTTTCAGGCCAATCTCCCCGCCTGGCATTGGATCGGGGTGATCGCCTATCTGGGAGCCACCGCCGGGGTTTTCCGAATCGCCACCATTTGCCTGGGACCGGGACGCCCGGCATGGCTTGCCACCTGTCTCTGGGCTTTAAGCCCCGCCTGCGTCTCCACGGTGATCTGGCTGAGCTGCGCCAATATCAGCGTGGGCATCATTTTCGCCGCCTGCGCCTTCCACTGTCACGAGCGCTGGGTGGAAAGGCACTCGCTAAAATGGCTGGTGCCTTGCGCGCTGTTCTTCGCACTGGCATTGCTCTGTTATGAGTCCCTGATCGCCCTTCCCGGCCTGCTGTTCATCCGGGATTTTTTACAGCACCGACTCTCCTTCGACCGCAAAACCATCATTCGTTATGGCGTTTACACTCTGGTCGCCCTCGGCTTTCTCATCGTCCGGCAGGAGTTTTCCGCGCGGGCGATCGGCTCTGACAACATGAATGCGGGATTAGCCCCTGGCACCCAGGCCATCCACATGAGCCTTTCCGCTCCCTGGTTCCTCTGGCGGCATTTCCTCATGTGGATCTTCCCGTTCGGCACGATCGAGCTGTTAGGAAGTTACGAATGGCTGCGCTCCGCCTCGGCGGCGTCTCTTGTCTTTGGATGGTTCTTTCTGATAGTAATGCTCGTTTCCGCCTTCCTCACCCGGAAACGGCATCCCGTTATCGCATTCGGACTCCTGTTTTTCGTGGTCGCAAGCATCCCGTCGGGGAACTTTCTGCCTTGCTACAACGGGCCGATTTACGACGCCTATGTCACCATTCCCTCGATTGGCCTGGCCCTGGTCGTTGCCATGGTGTGTGAAATCCTGATTCGCCAGATTTCGATCCGCCGGGGGACCGCCGGCTCAGGCAGTGTGATCTTGATGGTGATTCTGGGCCTGCTGCTCTTCTATCGGCTACCGGTATGCGGCACCTACTTCCGTTACTGGGCGGGAGTCTGGGGAAAACCTGTGGAACTGATGCTCCTAACATCCGAGAGCCGGCCGCTACAGTCCCAGGCAAAGGGTTTCGCGAGCTTGATTCTATTCTCAGAAGGCTACATCGACCAAGCGGAGGTGCTTGGGAATGAAGTCCTCCGCGACGTGTCCTGGGATCCTACCGCCAAGCTGACTCTGGCGAGAATCGCGGAGTATCGCAAGGATCCCGCGACGGCTGAGAGTTACTATCGGCAGATTTTGGACGAGCCGAAAGGCTCGAGGTTTGTCAAGAATCCAGCGCTGCTAGAACTTGCCGCGCTGCTCGCCGGAATCCCGGAACGCTCCGAAGAAGCTGCCGATCTTCTCAGGGGATTTCTTAAAACTCCTGAGATCAGCAGTCATCCCCAAGCGATCGCCCTGCTTTCCCTGATTTATAAAGATGGAGGAAATCTCGCAAAAGCTCGCGCGACGCTGGCGCGCGGTATGTCATTGCACCCGGACGACCAGCAATTGCCGAGATTATTAGACGACCTCGATCATCCCGTCCCGGGACCTCAGCCGAATTGATATCGTTGGATTGTGTTGTTGGTCAAAAGTGAATCAAAGAAAATCTCATGAAGTCCTACCCCGACAATTGGGCCGCGATCATTCCCATGGCGAATGAAGAGGTCGATTTCGCGCCACTCGTGGCCCAACTTTCTGCCGCCATGGGTCAGCTCGAAGGTGGGTCGATCTATTTCGTGGTGGACGGCGTGTCCAAGGATCGCACGCTTGAGTTATGCCGGGAAACCGAGGTGCGGGATTCCCGTTTCCACACGATCTGGGCACCGGAAAACCGCAATGTGGTGGATGCCTATCTTCGCGGATTCCGTGAAGCCGTGGACCGCGGCTATGAAATCATCATCGAGATGGATGGCGGGCTTTCGCATGACCCCAGCGCGCTGCCGGGATTCTTGCGCGCCTTGCACGAGGGCAACGACTGCGCCTTCGGCAGCCGCTATATCAACGGCGGCTCGATGGTAGATTCCGCCTGGCAGAGGCGCGTCCTCTCCAAGGGTGGCTCGATGCTTGCCCGCCTTCTGCTAGGAGTACGCTTCGTGGACATGACGTCGGGATATCAGGCCTTCCGCCGGGAGATTCTGGTCCGGCTGTTGGAAAGGCCGCTCTTGTCCAAGGCGCACTTTTACCAAACTGAAGTCCGCTATCTGTTGCGTAAGGAGAAGGCGATCGAGGTTCCCATTCATTATCGGGCTCCGTCTCCGCGCGTCTCGCGCAATGCGATTCGGAATTCATTCGCTGTTCTCGGTCACTATACTTTTCTGCGCCTCACCGGTCGTGAAACCAGCCTTTAATATTTCCCTGACACTCCGCATCACATGACTCTAAAAACCGCTCTCGTTGTCACCAGCATTTCCGCTCCCAATCCGGTTCTTCAATCTCTTGCGGCAGGTTCCCTTGTCCATCGCTGGGACTTCATCGTCGCCGGCGATACCAAGAGTCCCGAGCGCTTCGAGCTGGAGGGCTGTCATTATCTATCTGTCGCCGACCAGCAGGCGGGCATTCATGAGTTGGGGCGGCTGTGCCCCACGCGTTCCTACGCCCGCAAGAACATTGCCTATCTTGAGGCGATCGCCCGCGGCGCACAGGTGATTGTGGAAACCGACGATGATAACTTCCCCCGCGAGACGTTCTGGCTGCCCCGGATGTCCCATCTCGCCTGTCGCCCGGTGGACCATGCGGGCTGGGTGAATGTCTATGCCTACTTTTCCAAAACGTTTATCTATCCGCGGGGGCTGCCGCTCGATCATGCCCGCCAGACGCCGCCGCCGCCCGCGCCCATGCGAGAGCTGGAATGCCCGTTGCAGCAAGGCTTAGCCGATGCGAACCCGGACGTGGATGCGGTTTACCGGATGCTCTTTCCACTGCCGTTCGAGTTCGATTCAGGGGTGGAACCGGTGGCCCTACAGAGCGGCGCCTGGTGCCCGTTCAACAGCCAGAACACGACCTTTTTCGAAAAAATATTTCCACTGCTATATCTTCCCGCCCATTGCAGCTTTCGCATGACCGATATCTGGCGGAGTTTCGTGGCGCAAAGGATCTTGCATCATCTGGGTTATCCGGTGCTGTTCCACGAATGCACCGTCTGGCAGGAACGCAATGAACATAGTCTCCATTTGGATTTTTGCGATGAGGTGTCCGGCTATGTGAACAATCACGCCATTCGAGCCGCCTTGATGGACTTGAAGTTCAGTCAATCCTCCGACATTTTTCAACTGCTGGAACAGTGCTACGAGTGTCTGATGCAACGGGGCTGGGTGGGTAAACCGGAGGAAATCCTGCTCACGTCCTGGATCGCCGCCTTGAAGTCCCTGCGGGTTCCGGCCCTTGCCTAACGGCTGCAGCTGGCTTATCGGTTTTCGATGAATTTCCGTCCCGTCCTTCTCGCGCTGCTCACGAGCCTGCCCGCAACGGCGTTCGAACTGCCCGCAGACTCCCGGCAATGCCTGGTGGGAACGGCCGAGAATTGGAACAGCTCCACGGTCACCCTCCGCCTTTACGAGAGAAAAGGTGCTGCATGGCAAGCGGTTAGTGAACCATGGAAAGCTCGTCTCGGCAAAAGCGGGCTGGTCTGGGGCAGGGGGCTTCACCCGGTCCCACCTGGGACTGTTACGAAGAAAGAAGGCGATAACCGCTCGCCCGCCGGAGTTTTCGCCATCGGCGGCGCTTGGGGTTACGATGCCGCTATCCGCAAGCAGCCTGCACTTCCTTACCGCCAAGTCACCGTCCGCGACCTGTGGGTGGAGGATCCTGCATCGCCTCAATATAACAGGAACGTGATCCTCGATCACGATCCCACCACGGCGTGGGAGAAGAAACAGCAGATGAAACAGGACGATGCCGCCCATGCGCTCAAATTGTTCATCGCCCACAATGCTCCGCCGGCAGTCACGCCGAACGGTGGCTCATCGATCTTCTTCCACATTTGGCGGCGCGATGGAGCCGCTTCCACCGCCGGCTGCACGACCATGGAAAAGCCGAAGCTTCGATGGCTGGTGAGCCAAACCGATCCCGCCAAGCGGCCGCTCTATGTGCTGCTTCCGAAGGCGGAATACGTAAAGTATCGCGCTGCCTGGAAGCTGCCGTGAATCGATCTAACATACCCGCATCACGGACTGTGGAAACGGGGTGAATTTTAACAGTATGCGCTCCTGTCTGACAACCAGCCGGGACGGCCATCTATGTTTACCTCGGCGCTACTGCACCCTGAGCCTGATGAAGCGCTTGTTCGTGCCCGAAATGGGTGTGGCGTCTCGCACGACGAGCTGGGTTTCATTGTCCAAGAGCTGAACGGTATGGCCCGGACCGGAGTTCCAGGTCGCGAGATCGGGACTGACTTCCACGATATAGGCGACGTCGGTGCGCCTGATTTGTCGCGGCACTGTGAGTGTTAGATAAGACGATGCGGCGCTGGCCGCGGGACGCTGCGCCGGTAGGGCCACCTGGGTGGGATTGAGGCCCAAAGCGTATTTCACCAGATTCTGCAAACCGTCGCCAGTCGGGTTGCTATTGGCACTGCCATAAAGCGCCAGCCATGGGGTAACGGTGTTAGGAGGCTGGTTGGACAGTGTGAGGTTCCAAGTCACGACCTCGTCCAGAAGCCCGGACGGGTCCAGCCGGACGAACAGGGTGGGATCGCGCACGGTCGCCGAAACGGTGTGGACGCCGTTACCGAGCTTCTCCGATAGAGGATTGAAAGTGTTACCGATCACACCCGCTTGCGGAATGCCGTCGATTTTCCAAGTGGTAATCAGTGCCACCCCGCTGCTCGGTGCCTTGGGGGTGACGCTGAAGCCGAGGGTCTGGGCAGTCGTGACGAAGCGCATCGCGGTGGCCGGGCTGGAGCTTTCGAGCGGACTGACCCGCGCATAATATTGCAGCAAAAATTGCTCGCGGTTCACCGAGCCACAGGGGCGGTTGAGGCTTTTCATTAGAGAATTCAAATGCGGCCGCGACCACCCGGTGGTGCGGTACATCGAGCCTTCGAACAGTCCGACGTTGCCGTCGTAGGTGCCCGTTTCGGGAGTGGGTATCGGTGTCACGGCATCCACCCAGTGATTCCAGCGGACCAACGGGCGGGAGGTCTGAGCGGTGTTGTTAGGTTTTTCCGACGGCGTGTAGATCGCGTATTCCACATCGTATTCGTCGGCAAGCAGCGCGAACGAATGGCCAATCTCATGCTCCATGACTGCGGCGCTCAGGGCGTGCACCGACCCGACCGCGATGGGTCCGCCGGAGCCGCCATACGTCGGATCATTGACCAGAACTAACGGAACGTCGTATTCCGGCACGTGGGTGTTGAGCAGGGTGTAAGCGCGGCTGCTGCCGGTCCCCGCCAGCGTGAGCAGCTGGGTGACGGTTGGCGTGTTAAATCCCGTGCTGAAATAAGTGTCGCGAAGACCGCCCGCAATGCCGTTGTCGCACCCGCTTTGGTTAGACGCGATCTCGATGCGATACACGTTGCAGTAAGAGCGGTACTGCATCCACGGCTCCCGGCTGAAAAGATAGTTCACCGTCTGGCTCACGTGGGCCGCGAAGTTCGGCATGTCGGCCGCGGTGTAGCCTTCCGATAGAAATACCAGATTGATTCTCTCAGAGCGGGGGCCGTTCTGTTCGACGGTGAAAAGCTGGGAAGTTTGCGCGTTAGCGAGGGTGGTCAGTGAGCAAATCGTCAGAAGTAACGGGAAAAAACAAGGTCGGATCATGGTTTGATGGAAATGGTTGCGAGCAGCAGGCCGGCGGGTTCCTCGTTGGCGGCTGCGGGCTGATGGCCCGTGAGACGGTAAATTTTCAAATGCGTGGCGGAGTCCACTTTTGGCAGTCTGAGTTGGAAAACGACGGGTCCGTCCGCAGTGAACTGGGTCGGGCTGGGCGCACCGTCCGGGGTCAGAAGGTGCGGATCCAGCACCACGCACTTCGCGTCGGGTGCGGGCAGCGTGTCTTCAGCGACCACCTGTTTCCCCGCGTCCAGCAAGCGGCCATACATCATGCCCGGCTGCCACGGGAGCGGCCCGCGACGCTTGCGAAAATCGCCGCGTGTGTCCTCGATGGCCATGAGATCGAGCTGGTCGCCAGTTAGAAGAAAGCGAAACGCCCGTTGTTCGCCAAGCTCGGGTTTCAGCGTTTCTAGACCGACATTCTCAAGCCCTTCCGCAGAGACAACGGGTGGTTCCTCATGGGAAGCGCCGACCCGTGGCGCCTTGGTTTGTTCAGCTCGCAATGGAGATGCGTGCGGCCTCCTCGTCACGAAAACACAGCTCACAATAATGGCCAGAACTAGAAAAATAATTAGGACCGCCGAGCGGCCGACTCGATAAAACATGGCGGAACCCTACCGAGTTGGACCCCTGTGTCAAATGAGTCACAGCGTTCGAATGGATAGCGAGAAGCATTCTACTATGGGATGTGCAGTAGCTGCACGGCTTTCGGCCGACCTGCTTGATCGAAACCGATTGTTTAGCGGCGAAATGAAGGTAGCTTGCCACCCCATGAACTTTTTCATCAATCGAATAACTCGTGCCGTCACTCTCGGATCGCTGATCGTAACTACGTCAATGGTGGCGCCGACCGCGCGAGGGCTCATTACCGATTCCAATTTCACCGACACCGGCTTCGTCAACGACAACGTCAATCTGAACCAGATGACCGGCATCGGCTGGGCGCCGGACGGCAGCAACCGGCTCTTCGCGATCCGCAAGACCGGGCAGGTGATGATCATCCAGAACGGCGCGCTCGTCGTCACACCTTTCGCCACGCTCAGCCCGGTTTTCACGAACAGCGAATGCGGGCTCATCGGGTTCACCTTCGATCCCGGATTCGCCAGCAATGGCTACATCTACTTTTTCGTCACCGTGTCCGCCTCCGAGCAACGGATCCTGCGCTACACCGCCAGCGGAAATACGGGAACCAGCCCCATGATCATCAAGTCCGGCCTCCCCACACTGGGAAACAATCACGACGGCGGCGGCATTGGCATCGGCCCGGACGGGAAGTTGTATTGGGCGGTGGGCGATCAGGGAAATCGCACTGGCGTGGACCTGAACCTGACCACCCTGGCAGCCAAAATCGGCCGCGCGAACCGCGACGGATCGCTTCCCCAGGATAATCCGTTCAACGATGGAGCCGGCCCTAACGACGATTTCATTTGGTCCCGCGGCGTTCGCAATCCGTTCACCCTGACCTTCCAGCCGGGCAGCGGGAAATTGTGGGTGAACGTGGTGGGGGACAGCTATGAACAGGTTTTCGTCGCCACCCGCGGCAGCCATGCGGGATACGATGATTTTGAAAACAACCAGCCCACGGGATATCTAACGCCTGTCATCAAGTACCGCACCAACGGCACGGACAACCGCACCGTTGCCCCAACCGGCGCGACCCGCAGCGGGAATATCGTCACTTTCACCACCACCACGGCCCACAGATTCCGGATGGGGGAAAAAATCACCATCGCCGGGGTGACCGATGCCTCTTTCAACGGTAGTTTCTACGTCGCATCCGCTCCCGTCGCACCCACGGCCACCACCTTCACCGTGGCGCAGATCGGGCCTAACGGTAGCAGCGGCGGCGGCAGTGCGACCACCCAGAATCAAGGCGGCTCCCTCTCCGGCGGAACTTTCTGGGACAGCACCGCCGCCCCCGCGGCCTACCGGGGGAATTTTTTCTATGGCGACTATAACAGCGGCCGAATGATGCGCGCGACCCTCGACGGAGCGGACCAGGTGACCAGCGTCGATTATTTTTCCTCTAACGGGCATCTGGCAAATTACATCGACACCGCGATCGGACCGGACGGTGCCATCTACTACGCCAGCGTCGGAAACGGTCAGATCCGGCGCGCCAGCTTCAGTTCCTCGGGACAAAATCTCATCGTCACGCCAACGTTGTTGCAGACCGATGAGGGAGCTCGCATTGCGTTCTCCGTCCGGCTGGCGATCGCGCCCGTCGCCAACGTTTCCGTCACCGTCGGCCGGACCTCCGGCGATACCGACTTGAACGTGTTCTCAGGTGCCAGCCTCACGTTCACTCCGGCCAATTTCGCAACGCCGCAAGCGGTCATGCTCGAAGCCAGTCAGGATGCCGACGCCACCAACGATCAGGCCGTTTTCACCGTCGCCTCGGCCGGGCTTACCTCGCAAACCGTCAATCTAACCGCCGTTGAGGATGATCTTCCGTCGCTGGTGCCTTCCGTGAATGTGCTCGCAATCACCGAAGGAGCGACAGGTCAGTTCACCGTGCGCTTGAGCGATGCGCCTGCGGCTAACACCACGGTGACCGTCGCCCGCACCTCCGGCGATACCGATGTCAGCGTGTCCGGCGGCGCTTCCCTGGTATTCACGCCGCTCAATTTCGCGACTCCGCAACCGGTCACGATCGCCGCTGCGGAAGATGCCGACTTCGTCGCTGACTCCGCTGTCATCTCCGTGCAGGCAACCGGATTCGGCACGCAAACGGTTTCGGTTAGCGTGAGCGACAACGACCAAGTGGCGCCCGCCTTCACCTCGACGCCGGACACCCAGGCGGTCGTCAACGCGCCGTATTCCTATCAGGCGGTGGCCACCGGCCAGCCTGCGCCTGCGTTTTCACTCACGACGTTTCCGACCGGCATGGTCATCGATTCAATAACCGGGGTCATCACCTGGACGCCGAATGCGCTTGGAAATTTCGCGGTGACCATCGTCGCCAGCAACGGCGCGGCACCGAACGCGACGCAGTCCTTCAGCATCGCCGTGGTGGCCGACCAGCCGCCCGTGGCGATCGTGACCAAGCCGTATCCCGGTGAAATCGTTTCCGGAAACAATGCGGAATGGTTCGGCGATGGCGTGGATGACGTCGGCTGCACGCAGGCTCAGTTCTTCGTGGACAACGTCCTCGCGTCCACGGACGTCAACAGCGGAAATCACTATCATTTCGGCGGCGCTCATTTGCTCTGGGACACCACGCTGCTGACTAATGGCGCCCATACCCTGCGCATGACGGTGACCGATACTGCGGGCCAAACCGGGAGCTCCGAGTTCACTGTCATCGTCGGAAATGGAATCACCCCGCTGGAAGCATGGCGGTTGGCGAAATTCACGGCAGCGGAGCGGCTGGACCCTTCGATCAGCGGCAACGAGGCCGACCCGGAATTCGACGGTTTCACCAATCTAATGGAATACGCCCTCGGCCTGGAACCCAAGCTTCATGCACCTCCCGCACACCTGCCTGGTGTTTACATTGAGCGTGTCAGTGGAGTCGATTACCTCGCCTTGCGTTACCGTCGCCCAATCAACGGCCGGCCGGGGCTGGCTTACAACGTCCAAGTGGGCGGCAATCTGCTGGCTTGGACCAGCGGACCCGCCGCGACTACGGGGGTGAGTATTTTACCCAATGGCGATGGGACGGAAACGGTTTCGGTGCGCGACAACCTGGCGATTGGCGATCAGAGCCAACGCTACATCCGGCTGCAGGTGCCGCCGCCGTGATGGGCTTGCGAAGCGCAGCTTCTATTTATCCCAACGGGATTCAATGTGAAAGCCCATGGCAACGCCATGGGTTATTGGGGGGAAGATCGTGAGCCCTGACGGGGCGGCACGGATCGGTTTCGCCCTGGCAGGGGTTGCTCCCAGTCGCTCACTCCCTAATCAACCGGGCGTCGGCCTTCGCCATGCGCCCGTGGTCGTCAATGACACGGAGCTTGTAATTTCCCGGCGCGGGTTTCCAAGCCAGCGAATCCCCGGACGCGCAGGTGCCGAGAAATGCGTCGCCTGAAAACCAGTAGGTTTTTTGGACGCCCGACGCCGTGCGGGCCTTGAGCGGGATCTCGGAGCCATCGACCTGATAGACGCGCCCGGAAAGCGGTGAAAGGATGCGCGGGGCTTCCCCATGATCGAGCCCGGTTAGGGTGTCGGTGCCGTTTTCGGGATCGGGCGGAGTGCGGCGGGGCAGGCCGGCCTTGCGGAAGAGTTCGAGAAGGTCGGGCGGCCAGAACTCGTGGATTTCGCGAAGCAGCCCCGGCCGGCCGTCGTCGCGGGTGACGCGTTTGCCGCTGGAACCATCGACCAGGATTTCGCGGTGAAGCTGGCACATGGAAATGGGCGAAACGCCGGGGATGAACCAGCCGCTGGTGGTTTGCCGGCACCACGGGCCGGGAAGATCGCCCGATGCGGCGCAAAGATCGACGTTCCTAACACCATCGGGCGGCGCAATGGCCTTGTTCGGCAAGCGCAGTCCTGCGAACAGCTCGAACAACAGCGGAGCCGCGCACTTGCGGGCGACCAGCGCGTTGTTGCCGCGGCCATTGAAATTGCCGAGCCAGACGACGAGCACGTAGTCCCCACGCACACCGACGGCCCACGCATCGCGGAAGCCGTGGGAGGTTCCGGTTTTCCAAGCGACCGTGGGATCGTTGCGGGCGAAGTCGGAATCGGTCCCGCCGCGCATCATGTCGAGCACGAGAAAGCGTGCCTGCGGCGACAGCAACGGTGAAATGTTAGTCGGCGGCGATGCGGTGGTGAAAACCAGCGAGCGCGGCAAGCCATCGTTCGCCAGCCCCGCGTAGAGACCGGCCAACTGGACCGGAGAAATGCCGAAACCTCCCAGCGCCAGCGCGAGACCGTAGTGGCCGACCGGTTTCGGCAGGTCCACGCCGCCGCGTTGTAGCAGTTGATAGAGGCCGCCGTCGCCCAGCCGGTTCGCCAGCGCCACCGCCGGAATATTGCGGCTTCTCGCCAACGCGTCATTGGCATGGATCGGTCCCATGAACTCGCCCTCGAAATTTTCCGGATTGTAGTCTTGGAAGCCCATCGGCCCGTCGGTTAGCAGCGAGCGCGGATGGATCAGTCCCTGGTCAAGCGCGAGGCCGTAGACGAACGGCTTCACCGCCGAGCCGGGCGAACGCCGTGCCCGCAGGCCATCGACCATGCCGAGGATCTCGCGGTCGGCATAACCGGCGGAACCGACATACGCCAGCACCTCGCGGGATGGCGCGTGGACGAGGATGGCGCAGGCGTTGACGATTCCACGCTCGCGCGTGCGGTCGAGGTGGGCCTCGATCCCGCGCTCGATTTCCTCCTGCATGGTGAGATCCAGGGTGGACTTGATAGAGCCGCTGTGGCCCCGCATCACGCGTCGGCAAAAATGCGGCGCTTCGTGCGGCGGCGGGCCGGGTGGAACCAGGGTAAAAGTCGCGGCCAGGGGATCGCTCCTAACGCCGGTCATCATTGCAGATAGCCGACCCTGCGCCGCGGCGATGCGTCCGGCATCGCGTGGGAATCCCGGATGCCGCGTGGTCGGACTTTGCGGGATGACGCTCAAGGCAATCGCCTCGCGCCGGGTGACCTCGGAAGCGTCGCGTCCACACCACAACAACGCCGCCGCGCCCGCGCCTTCGACGTTGCCGCCGTAGGGGGCGAGGTTGAAATAGGCTTCGAGGATTTGGTCTTTCGAGTAGTGGCGCTCGAGTTGGATCGCGCGGAAAATTTGCGACAGTTTTCCTGAAACCGTGCGGGTTTTTAAGTCCCACCGGAGACGCGCCACTTGCATGGTTAGAGTGGAGGCACCGCCCGCCGGGTGGCCGGTGATCGATCCCCAGGTGGCGCGGAGCAGGGCAAAAGGATTGACTCCCGGATGCCAACGGAACCAGCGGTCTTCCTTCGTCAATGTCGCCTCGATCCACTGCGGACTTACGCTTGCGAGCGGGGTCCGCAGCCGGTAACGGCCATCGGTGGCGGTTGATAGATGGAGCAAGGTGCCGTGGCGGTCCCGGACGGTGCGGGACCAAATGGTGTTAGACTTTCGGATTTTCGGGCAAGGGAGGAACAGGTAGATGACGAGCGTGATGAGGATGACTCGGAGCGAGACGCTCCGAGCACGGTCTGCGGCGAGACGCCGCAGCCACGCTCGCGGTTGTAAGCGCCGTTTCATTTCGCGGGGGCGATTTCGATGCGACCGGGCGTGGAAACGCCGTGCAGGCCGCGGTCATACATGTCTTCCGCGAGCGCGGAAGGAACGGCGAACGTGCCCGCGCAGACGGCTTTCATGCGGTACTTCACGGACCACTCGGCGTTGGCCGCGAGGCCTAGGAAAAACAACGTGCGGTCCTCGCGCAACTCGGCGAACTCCGTGCCCGGCACGGTGCCGGCACCGGATTTCAAATCACCGGCGAGCACTTCGAAACCGGCCGGTAACAGATCGACCACCGCCAGGTTTGATAGAGCCTTGCCGGAAACACTGCGGACGCGCAGCACCACGTCCACCGGGTCGCCGGGGCGCAGTGGCTCATCCTTGTTCAGCGGCGTGATCTCGCGGGCGATTTCCAATCCGCTGCGCTCGGGACCCGACGGCTTGCCGGATTCATAGCCCTGTTCGACGACCTGATAGAACGCGCCGATGTCGCCATCGCCGTTCTGCTTGCGCTCGAACCGCAGCGCGGTGGTGGTCGGGCCGAAGTTCGCGCGGATGATTCCTTGCGATGGCCCGGCGAGTGGCGAGGACGTTCCATTCACGATGCCGAGGATCGAGACCTGGACGCCGGTGCTGCGCGCGAGGTCGCTGTAGGCTTTCAACGCCAGCGTCATGTAGGAGCACGAGAGCGTGTTGAAACTCTGGTCGCGCAACGGTTTCATGATCGGCTCCAACGCCTCGATGCCGAACTTCTTCGCCCGCTCCGGGAAATGGCGGCACTGGATGTAGAAGATCTGCAGGTCTTCCATCATGGGCGTGCGGTGGTAATCCCGCAGTTCGGCTTTAGCGGCGGTGGACCGCGCTTTTAAACAGACATCCAGCAGTTTGTTCGCCTCGTCGTCCTTTTTCAACAGCATGTAAGTCGCGGCCATCCACGCGGCAGCGGGACCGCGTTCCCATTGGTTCTTGTAACGGGATGTCAGTGTGTCGCGCAGGTTGAGCAACTGCGGCGCCGGGTTGGTGCCGTTGCGGGCGAGCAGATAGATGGCGTAGGCCTGCATCTCCGCGTCGGCCGGATTCCGGGTGTCCGCGCGGGCGGTGCGCGACGCGTATTTCAACGCGCCCTCCATCAGTTCCTCCGGCACCGGGTGGCCTAGCAGCTTTGCCTCGCTGAGGAAATGCAGGACATAGAGCGAGTGGAATTCGTAATCCGACGACGATCCCGCATACCAGTAACCGAAGCCGCCGTCCGACCGCTGGCGTGACGCGAGCTGGCTGATCGCCGAGCGCAACGCGTCCGCCGCGTCTTTCGGCGACAAGCCGAAGTCGGCCTCGGTCGCGGCGACGAGTTTGACCATGGCGCGGCTGGTGATCTGCTCCGAGCAGCCGTACGGATACTCACGAACGTAAGCTTCCAACCCACGCGCCAGGCCGAGCGGCGTGATGCTCGCGGTGGCTTCGGTGTGGCGGAACTCCTGATAGAGCGTGCGTTTCACTTTTTCCTCCGCCGAGCCGGTGCGGAACCAGCCGGTGGTGACGCTCGTTAGATGATGGGTCGCGGGCCGCACGCTGAGCGTGGTGGCGCGCTTCACGGTTTCGCCGCCGCCGGTGGCTTCGAAGCGGAGTTCCGCGCCGCCGAGCTGGCCCTTCGCCTTGAACCGAAAGCGGGCGATGCCTTCGCGGCCGCTCTCCAGTGTTAGTGAAATGGCGGCGTTGCCAAGCGGCTCCAGATGTGCGGACGTAGCGGCGCTGAGTTGGATCGTCGTTAGGCCCGGTGTTTCCAGGTGATTGAAAACGGAAACCGAAACCTCGAACTCATCGCCCGGCGTGACGAACAACGGCGTGTTCGGTTGCAGGATGATCGGCGCTTTCACCAAGGTCGCCGCCTCGACCGCGCCGATGCCATTTGCCTGACAGCCGACCGCCATCACGCGGAGGTTGCCATTGAAATAGTCGGGCACGTTCCAAGTCACTTCCTTGCGCTGCGGGCCGGCGTCGATGATGCCGGACCAGAACACGACGGGCGCTTCCTGGCGGCGCTTAAAGGGATTGAGGTGAAGCGAGAGTGCCGAGTCGCCATCGCCGCCGAATGCGGGCAGTGCCTTGAGGAAGCGGTATTCCGGCAGTAGCAGATCTAGCCATTGCTGGGTCCTGACTTCGAGCGCTTGCTTGCGCAGGAAAAAATCTAGCGGCAGCGGCAGCTTGTAGCTGGTGATCTGATGGATGCCCTCGTCCACCGCATAGACGACCAGCCGCGCCGGCCGGTCCGAGGTGATGCCGAAGCGAGCTTCGGTGCCCGGTCTAACCTCGCGCGGGGCGTCGAGCGTGAATGCTAGTTTTTTCTTGGTGGCTATCACACGGACCGACGCGGCGGCGTAGCTGAGCGGGCTGTGGAACACCTCGGGAGCCGAGGTGCCGCGCACGAAGGCGGCGTTGATATAATACGTGCCCTCGGCATCAGCGGGGATTTTCAAGCGCACGCTGGTGCCCTTGGTTGCCGTCCTGAACCATTGCGAGGTGATGACTTTCTCGCGCTCGATGGTCACCAGTCCGGCTCCGGAATACGGGGCGGTTAGAAAAACCTCGATTTCCTCACCGGGCATGACTTCGCTCTTGGAAAGCTGAAGTTGCAGCTCGGCTTCGCGTTCGATGGTGGCACTTTCGTCGCCCTTGCCGACGATTTGAAATGGCACCGCGCAATGGACCACGCTGTCCGCGTCGATGATTTCCATCCGGAACCGTCCGGCCTTGTTGGTGGGAAGACTCATTTGCCTGTCGCCTGCCGGAAGCGCCAGTGGCTCCTCTAACATCTGACGTTCCTTGGCCGTGGAAACATAGGCATAATTGCCGTTGTCGAGCTTGGTGAGCACGGACACCTGGCGGATTTCGATGATCCGGCGGCGCAGGTTGTCGAGAGCCAGTGGTTTCAAATCACGACCCACGGCGACAAGGGTCAATGCCCGCCCGCTGTCCTTGGCGATGGTTTCCAGGTCACCATCCGCTTTCCAACCGATCACCGAGGCATACGGGGAAACGAGGCATGTCATCGCATGGCGCACGCTGCGCCCGCCGTCGCGCTCGAAGGCTTCCGTTAGGATGGCCAGCCGGAACGAAGCGTCCTTCAACGTGTCGAGCGGCAGCTTGAAGGTGGCGATGCCTTTCTCATCGGTTTTCAAATCACCGAGGTTGATCGTGCGTCCGGCCCGCGAGGTCGATTCGGCCGCGTTGCGGTCGTAGAACGAATAACCGGGCCACTCGGGAAATCCGAAGTCCGCGGGGGAAAGTTCCAACTGCATCGTCACCCGCCGTTCCGGCGCGGCTTCGCCGAACAGCGACTGCACGGATACCGAGGCATCCGTCGCCTTGCAATCGAGCCAGCCCGCCGGTGGCGCGGGGTCGATGCGGGTGGCGACCTTCATTCGGTCCGGAGTGAATTCCTCCACTCTAACGCCGGCCCGGCCGAGCCGGAAAATCGCATGGCCTGTGGCATCGAGCACGTTCACCGTGATCTCGTGCACGCCCAGCGAGGCGGCGTCCGACAGCGGAAAGTCGCAGGTGAAAAAGCCGTCGAATGGCAGGCGGGTCTTTTGTTCCGCCACCTGGCGGCCCTGCGAGTCGTTGAGGGAAATCGACAACGGCAGCCCTTCAAGCACCGGCTGCCAATCGCGGCGGCGCGTGATGAAGCCGGCGTGGACGGTGTCGCCCGGCCGATAGACGCCGCGCTCGGTGAAGACGAACGCTTCGATCGCCTTGATGCGCGAGGCAAGCACGCCTTCGGTGTCGAAGCGCGAGTAATCCATCGCCGGGAGCTGGCGTTCGTTGAAGGGCAGGAACGACGTGTCGCCATCCTTGGTCGCCATGACGGCGACCGGCAGCCGCTCGCCGGTTAGGCCATCGAACGCGGGCAGGCGGGCATGGCCGTTTGCGTCCGTTTTCACATCCTTCAAAATGCTGCCGTTGCGGGCGAGGGCCTGGACGGTGACTCCCGCCACGGGCTGTCCCGCGCCGAGTGCCATCACGAAGACATCGCGCGAACCGTCCGCCGCAGCCTTTACTAACAATCCAAGGTCGGTCGCCATGATGAACCGCTTGGACCGCGTGCCCTCGGCGCGTTGCCAGCCATCCTCGGGCTGCGAGTCCTCGTTTTCATACCACTCATCCCGGGCATCCTCATCGAACTCACTGGGACTCTCGATCCTGGAGTAAATGTCATCGGCGGCAGGTCGGGCGGTTCGTTGCACGGGTTCCACGGTGACGAAAAACACGCCGCGTCCGCCGGGGAACGGACCCGGATCGCCCAACGGCGGTGCCTGCGATAAGTCGATGGTCGATTCCGTGGCCTGCCAGTCATTCTGATTATGGACGGTCACAATTCTGCTCCAGCGCTGCGTCAGGTTGTTTTGAGAGAACCGTCCGTGAAAACTCGGATCCTCGAACGAGCCGTAGGTCAGCGACGCGAGGTGTTGGAACTGCGAGACGGGCACCCGGCCGAGAGTGACGCGGAGGTGATCGATGGCGCGGGACTGGACGATGAGCTTCCGTTCGCCGTCGAGGGCGAGGATGTTGCCCTTGCCTAGCAGACGGGTTTCCTTGGGAAATGCGGGCACACTGAGAATCTTTTCGAACCGTGTGTTCGTCTCGAATCCGCCGGGCGATTTGACGCCGCCCTCGATGCGCAGGCAGAGGCTGCCGTCGGTCCGCGGCTGAAGGAACCGGAACGTGTGTTGCTTGCCCAGTGCGGCTTCGCTTTCGACCGGGACGAGCTCCACCTTGGTGGCCGAGCCTACGCGTTCGTTGAAAATCAGATTCCCGTCTTTGTCATTCCAGCCGCCTGCGTGCCACCACATGCCGATGCGGCCGGCGATCTCCGCGCTGTCGATGTCGAGGTTGGTGTGGACGAAAACGAACTGCTGCGGCTCGCCCTCGTCGGTGCGGATCATCCGCGTTTCGGCGGAGCTTAGGGTGAGGCCGCTGTATTTGTCCGGAATGCGGGTCTTCGCCTCCACGGGTTTTTCAAGAGCAGTCCCGGCGAGTGTCGAAGCGATCCCGGCGGGCAGCGTGAGTTTCACGAAATCCTCCTTCAGCGGCACCACGATCTGGCGGCTGCGGATAAAAAACCGTCGCGCCGACAAGGGGTCCGCCGACACGGTGAGCAACGGCGTGCCCGGCGTGAAAACCGGCGTGCCGCCGATGACTTCCAGCCGCAGCTTTTCCTGAAGCTGCTCTAACGCCAGTGGGTGGCTAAGCTTCAACTCCGCCACGACCTGATAGACCGAGGCGTCCTGCGGGCTGTTATAGAATGCGAAATCCCGCAGAACCGCAACCAGCGGGGGAGTGGTCGTGGTAAGGATTTCCTGGTCGAGGTGGAGATCCTTCGCCAGCGCCGCGGGTTTCATGCGGACGGTTAGTTTGGTCCCCGGCGGCCAGTGGCCGTCCGGCTGGAAGGCGAGGGTCGAGCCGTCCAGCCACGTCCATTTCCCAAGGATCGGCGGGTCGAGGGTGACCGCGTTGCCCGCATCCTTGCCGATTTTTTCCAGCGGGGCGACCGGCGCGCCGGAAAACGCGATGCGCATTTCCGAAGGTTTGAGATCCTTGTCCGGTGCGCCCGGCGCGACGGCCGCCGGGGCCTGCGCCACGCTAACAACGACTTCCCGCACCGGGTTGTAGGCGAAAGTCCGCGGCCGGTGCGACTCCCACCAGAGCCACGATTGCCAGCCCCCGACCGCCAGCGCCGCGATCACGAAAACCGTGATTGCCGACGCCCGGGGATGAGCCTTTAGGGAGACGAACGACGCCTGCAAGCGACGGCCACACCACGCCAACCAAGGCGGGGCGGACCATGACATGCGGCCAAATAAAAAGCCGACCAGACGGTCGACTGACGCGATTAAACCCCTAACAAAGGATGGGTATGTTTTCACTGTGGTGCTTCGATGCGAGGCCTATTACGGATGAGGTCCCCCGGCGAACTTACGCGGATTGAAAATATATTTTGGCGAATTTCAGCATTTCAGATTTTTAGCATTTCAGTTTTCCTCTTCCAGATGCCATCGCGCGGACGCCATCAGAGTTCCTCCAAGGAATGCCTTCAGGTCATGCGCAGGATCGAGGCATTGGAAGGCGTGATCGGGGTGATCATCGGTCGGTCCTATGGCGGGAAATCCTTGGGGTCGGGGGTCCCGACCGGCGCGGTCAAAGTCCAACGCACGGTGCCAGGCGGGCTGAAAGCGGTCACCCAGTCCGCCAAAGGTCTGCAGGAAATTTTCATCCGCGCCGAGGCCGGGATGGAGGACGCTATTATCGAGTCGATCCTGAAATTTTAGGGCGGCTCGCCCACCCGGTCATGGAGTATAGGGAACTAGGCGGTAGAACCGACTCGCGCTGTCAGCGGGAGCTGGCAGGACTTCGCGCAGACCGCTGTCTTCCCAAAACAGCCGCGCGTCGGTGGAGCGGAGTCCGCGTTCCACCTCGGACCAACTGCCGAGAGCGGGAGAGGATTCGACATTGTAGTAAGCGCCCGGCGTCACCGGAAATTCGAGGAACACCCGCGCCACTCCGTCCGAGCCCTTCACCGGCCGGATCTCAGTGGCGATGAGCGGGCTCGAAGTTAGTCGTGGATCCTCGACCGTCGCAAGGTGGTCGCCGACAGGCATGAAAAAGTTGAAAGTCTCGATCAAGCCAAGGCCGCGGTAGAATTTCAATGTTAGAGTTTCATTTCCAAGTAGGGGTAGAGTCATGCCGGTAGTGCTGGAAATCAGATTCGCCGTTTCAAGGTAAACGGTGGTGTCGCTGGTGACGGCTTGGGAAACGGGCGTGCGGGCACCCGAGACTTGGGCAACCAGCAAGCCGGTTTCTGCGGATTGGCGGCCGTCGGGCGAGAGACAATCGAAGCGTAGGACCGGATTGACAACTGCGGCAAACGGCGAGGCGGCGGTGAAAGGCAAACTGGCGGCGGCGGTGCGGACGGACAGCAGCGAAGTGGCGGCGACCGACGAATTCGCCAGCGATGTTGAGGTAGCTCGGACATGATAGACAGTGTTAGCCGCGAGGCCTCGGACATCCACCGACATGATGCCGGCGTCGGAAAGTAGGACTTGGGTGTAGTCGTCCAACCCGGCATAAATTTCTGCGGTCGCACCTGCGGCTGGTACCGTGCCCGCGGCGTCGGTGAAAATTTGGACCGACGGTGCGGCGGATTGGTTCGAGTGCCAGAGGACTTTAAAGGCGCAGGGCGAGACGTCGGTCAGGACGGCGTCGGTCAACACCGGCGCGGCTTGTGCGGCAAGCGCGGTGGCAATGGCAAGGGGAAGTTGGCGAATCACGACGGCGAGAGTTAGATTTTTCACAGAGTGATGCGGACGGTGAACGACATGTTGTTCCCTGTGAGGGGTTCAATCGGATTTCCTGCGGCATCATCAAACTCGTATAGCGCTTGGAAGGTATAATCGCCCGGCGCGAGGGAAGGGGAGGCGGTGATCCGGAACGAGGGGGTGTAAACATTGCCGCTGCCGCTGAGACCGGTG
>JANMSI010000058.1:0-29542 GCA_031389115.1 Akkermansiaceae bacterium | reverse complement strand
GCGACTGGTCCGGGATTATGAAGTGAAGATCGAACACTCGGAAGCCATGATCTATCTGTCGATGAGCAAGCGGATGCTCGCCAGAATCGCACGTTAGATATTTTTAAGACAGCCTCTCAAAGTTGCCCATGGCTTCAATGTAGGTAATACGGAAAAACTAAATTCACCCTGTGGCTTCGTTGTAGCTTCTTCTAATGCATGCCCGGGACAATGGGTCGGATTCGGAAAATCGATCACCACTCCCAATCGATTCCCAATAAAGAGCGCTCGCTCGCGGATCTGCGGAGCGCCATAATTAACCGAGTTCACCTCATAGCAGTCCATGTGGTAATTACCCTTTGTGGCACGTTCAAGATCCTCGCAGAAGAGGCGCACAACACATCCTGCTTCCTCTTCCCGCTCAAGAGGAGGGCCTCCGTTCTCAGGGCGATCCTTGATTTTCCGATGAGAGATAGATGCAGACAATATCCCACGGACATTCTCCATTAAAAATACCCGCGGCTCAAATTCCTCCACAAATCGGAGGTAGTCCCATATGAGCGTTCCCCGGGCATCTTGTAAGCTGGCTCTGCGGCCCGCAGTGCTGAATGTTTGGCAAGGAGGGCCACCCACAAGGACGTCGAGTTCGCCTTTTTTAATGCCAAGTCTCTTCCTGAGTTCTGCGGCATCAACAGTTTTGATGTCAGCCTCTTCAATAATGAGATCTTCAGGAAGTCTTCCTTCCTTCTGGTTCAACCGGATGGTATCACAAAAGGGACGGATTTTTTCAACGCAGGCCAAGAGCTTAAATCGCTCAACTTGCGCGAGACCCACATCCAATCCCATCCCCCCCGAGAACAGGGAAACTGCGGTAAATTGTTTTTTCACTATCAAGACCTTAAGGGTGAGCGTCCTCGTCGGGTTGTCAAACTTTCGTCGGCCCATAGGGGATAAGCTTATGTTCTTTTCGAACGTAAATTGCTGCGCATCACGCGACGGAGTGGACGACATCCAACTGGGAATTCCACGGGGTGAGGAAGAGCACGGCATCGAGCGCCGGAACATCCACACCTTCGGATAGACAGAGGACGTTGCTGAGGAATGCGGCAGGTGTTGTCCGGGGAATCGGCCTTGAGCCAGTTGAGTTTTTCCTCCTTCTGGCCGGCGTTCATTTCCGCCGTCCGCGTGGTCGGCTTGGCAGAGGAGGGTGTTGTCGGAGTTTTCCTGTGTGCCGGCGATCTGCTTGGAGCTGACCTTGTGGGTGCGGCCGGACGAGCGCTCGACGACCTGACAGAAAGCGACGGCGCGGCGGTCTTGGCGAGTTCGCTGAAGACGTTGGTGTCCACCAGATAGCTCACAGGGAAATGGCCTTGGTGGAATCTTTGGCCCGCGGGGGAATCTCGAACGGGTAGGGACAGGCGAGGAGATGATCCACCAGACCGTGATTAGGGGGGCGGTTGATCCGGCGGAGGGTGATGGTGTCCTCATCTTCGATGAAGACTTCAAAATCCTGTCCCGCCTCCAAATGCATTTGCTCCCGAACGGCGCTAGGCAGGACGATCTGACCCTTTTGCGACAGAACGGTGGTCATGGTGGAAAAATCTTACCTGCCCCCCATAAGTCATCAATCCCGTTCTTCGGGATCCTACCCGTCTTCGCCGGGAGGTTTGCGTCAGCCAGGCGGCGGGGTTCTCCGGCACGCTGCGGTAGGGCCAGGTTTGCAAGGCGGGAACCAGCGCCTCCTGCACGACTGCTCCACAAGTTGCAGCCGCTGCGTGCCGAAGTGCGAAGGATGAGTGGCAACGAGTCGCGCACCTTTCAAGCGGAACAAGTCGACCGCGATTCTGCATGGGGTTGGGGTGGGCAGCAGCAGTTACTTTCTAACTGCGGAGCCCTTCATGGCGACCTCCCATTCGCCCTTTTCGTCTTGGACCATTGAGGTGAATGTCCGGTGCGTGGCGTCTTGGAAAACGATGGTTTCCTTGAAATTGCAGACCTTGCCCTTCACCGGGCAGAAGCCCCTGCTGGTCAGGGTCAGCGATTTGCCGGCCTCGTCCACCGAACCTTCGGAGTGCCAGATTTGACTGGTCATGGAGTCGATCCAGACGCCGACGTATTTCTTCTTTTCCGTATCGTAGCCAATCGTCATGGCTCCCTGAAACGGCCCGCCCATCATCTCGCCCTGCGCGTCGCTGACGACCCAGAAGCCGCCGATGCTTTTTACCTTCTCGGCCATTGTCGCTTCAACGGGTGGCTTGCCGGGCTCCATGAATATCTGGGTCTTTAGTTCCCAATCGCCGAGGAATTGGTTCAGCCATTGGTGTTCCTTCGTCGGTTTAGGCATTTCTTGGGCGGAAATGGGAAGGAGGGTGAAAACGAATGCGGCAAGCGCCGTGAGGATGGGTTTGGTAGTTGTGGTTTTCATGGTATGTTTTGATAAAAATATGTTAGTTGATAGAAGACGATGTTTCCGTGCCTTGCTCGAACGGCCCGTTATGCCATCGAGTGCAGCCCGATCATGTTACCATCGGGATCCGTGACCAATGCGATGAAACCATACTCGCCGATTGAGGTCTTCTCCTGATGAATTTGCCCGCCGGACTGCCCGGCGCGGGCCGCTTCCGCGGCACAGTCGGCGCAGGAAAAGTAAACGATGGTGCCGCCGCCACCGGAGTCCATGCCAGCCATGCGGACGATGGCCCCGGCGCAGCCCGGAAGCTCCATCTCCATCGGAAAGGACCACATCTCGATCTCCATACCCTCGGGGCAGGGGAGCGGTTGAAGATTCATCAATAAGGTGTTCTGATAGAATTCCTTGGCTCGCTCCATGTCCTGGACATAGATTTCAAACCAGCCGACGGTATTGCGTTCTGCGATCATGGTATGTATATGTTGGTGTTAGTTTATTCTTGGTAGGAAAAAAGTTGAACTCCTTTTACGGACAGGCATGGCAATGGTCGTTTTCATGAGATGAGCGTACGGGAATGTGGCTTCACGTCAATTCGGCTAAATGGGTTCCGACTGTCCCGGTCGGATGCGGTGGCTTGGCTCCCGGCTGAGACAGCCGGGACACTTTCGATAGCCAGCGCTTCGGCGAGGGCATTTTCAGCGGCTTGTTGGTGGGAAATCGTTTCTTCGGCGAGGTCGGCTTCGATGAGGCTGGGCCTAGGGTGCGGGTTGGCCTTCGGGGGGCGATGCTGAGGATCTGTTGGAGACGGGCGATGTTGGCTTCGCTGCCGCGCTTGAGCTTGGCTTCGGAGAGGGATTTCTCGGTGCCGTCGAGCACGCCTTCCGCGAGCGTCATCTTGTTGGCGAGAGTTTCCAACATCGCGTGTTCAAGAGTGTTCTCGGCGATGAGGTTGACGACGGTGACGGGGCGTTTCTGGTGTTTCCGCCAGGCGCGGGCAATGCGTTGTTCGAGCCGGGCGGGGTTCCAGGGGACGTCGCAGTTGATGACGACGCTGGCGTGCTGGAAATTGAGACCGACGCCGCCGGAAGCGGTGCTGAGGAAGAGGCGGCAGTTAGGATCGTCGCGGAAGGCGAGGATTTCGCCACGGCGTTTCTGTTGGGGGACGCTGCAGGCGTCCGGCGGGATCGAAGAGCGGGCGGAGGGATGGCGGGAGTTCGGAAAGATTCCGCTCGATGCGAAGCGTGTCGCCGGCGGGGACCAGGTCGATGCGGGTGGAGCCGGAGATTCCCGCAGCGCGGAAATCGCTTTTCTGGCGGCGTTTGAGCCAGATGAGGGTGGCCTCGACGTGCTTGCAGGTGCCAAGTCCGGCAGTGCGGAAGTCTGGACAGGAGCAGGAAAAAACGCGGTCCACGAAGTCGCGGATTTCGACCTGGTAGGTCATCCCGTTGATTTTCAGCGGGTGGGTCTGCCGCATCAATCCCAAAGCGAGCGGCATGAGCTTCCGTTTGGTGTTCGAATCCACCGCTCACCCGACGTGGCGGCGAAGTTGCCGGACAACCACCCCGCCCTCGTGCGCCATCCGGCCAAACTCGGGCGAAAGCCGCGGATCCGCAGCCACGCGGTCCCAGAAATTTTCCGCCCACCTTGCGGCTTCCCGCCACGGCTCCGTCATCGCGGGCAGCGGCGGCGCTGGCGCGAACCGGCGTTCGATCAATTCCCCCTGGCTGCCCGGCGCCCACAGCATCGGCAGCATGTCGTAGGCGGGCGTGACCCGGAAAGGCAGCGTGTCATCGAGGTAAAACGCGAGATTGCCGAAATGCATGTCCGTGTTTCCGATCAGCTCCCCGAAGGCGTGCAGTTGCTGGATTGCAGTCAGCGATTCGCTTTCGATCAGCCCGCGCCGATGAAATTCCGCCGTCGCCTCTAGCCAGTTCCGCGACAGCGAGCCGACCAATGACGACGCCAGCGCTTCCAGTGAAACCACCCCGCGCCGTCCGCCCGGCCCGATCCGGTCGAACCGTGGGATTTCAAGAAAACGCCGCGCGTCCCCATCAAGCAGGCGCGCACCGGGATCCGCCAACCCCATCTCCGCCAGGATCTGGTGGGCATGAAATTCGCACAGCAACAGATCCGCCCAGCGTCGGCCGGTCGCCTGATCCATCGGCGCGGAAAACTTCACCAGCACCGACTGAAATCCGCCGCCCTCGTCTCGCAACGTGGTGAGAAACTTCGGTTGCTCGCCACCCGCTGACGAGCCGGGCAGAGTTTGCGCGATCTCCAGCGCCTGCATCGGGTAAAACGACTCCCGATCCGCTTCGGAAATCACATTCCCTCCCGGCAGATCGGCGGATCTCGCCAAGGCCCGGCGCAGGCAGTCATCGCCGGCCACCAGATTTCCCGGCAAATCCTCGCCCGCCGCCTGGTGATAAACGAGCACATCCTCGTCACTCCAAGATCTCGGATCGTCCGGAAGCTGCAAGGTTCTCGAAATCCGGTTGGCGATGGCTCGTCCGAGAAATCCCTGCGGCCTCGCATCACCGAGAAAAAACGGAAACCCGCTCCACAGGCCGTTTTCCTCCGTAAAAAGTTCCGCCCACTCCGGCGGAGTTCCCGCCCAGTTGACCCGCCATAAACGTTCGTGCATCGCCTCAAGCTCCGCCCACTCGCTGGGCCTGCCGTCCGTGTCCAATCGGTAAATCGGCCAGCGGTTCCCGATATTGCGGATTCCCCGGCGCAGCAGGTAGCGCGTGCTTCGGGTCGCTCCCAGCGTCACCAGCTCATCTCCGAAATCCGGCAACGTGCGGGCGATCGTCGTGCGGTTCACCCGCAACAAGCCGGCCAGCCCGGTCGCGGAAATCGGCCCACGCGCCCGGATCAAGGGGGCGATATTCTCACGGGTGATCTGGGGTGGGCTGGCCATTCGATGCACGAATTATGCATCAAATCCAACTACCCACAACTCTTATTATTCATAGCACCCCAGCTCGTTTGGAAACATATTATGCATCGTAATAAATATCAATCTTTACGTTTCAGCAACGGAAATAGCACCACGTCCCGGATCGTGGGCGCACCGGTGAGCATCATGCACAACCGGTCCAGCCCGATGCCGATGCCGCCGGCGGGAGGCATGCCGCACTCCAGCGTTTCGATGAAATCGTAGTCCACCTTCTGCGTTTCGTCGCCGGACTGGTGTTCGAGGCGCTCGCGTTGGACGTCGGGGTCGTTGAGCTCGGAGTAGCCGGGGGAAATTTCCTGGCCGTTGATGATCAGTTCGTAAACCTCCACGGTCTTGCCGCCGGGGCTGACCTTGGCGAGCGGGACGAGTTCGCTGGAAACGCGGGTGACGAAGCACGGATCGAAGGTTTTTTCCTCCACCAGCTTTTCGAAAACCTGCTGGACGACTTCATGGTCCTCCATGTTTTCGGAAATCTGCACGCCCTTTTCCTCGCAACGGGCACGGCGGCCGAGGGCGTCGATTTCGAAGAAGTCATCACCCGCAGCGAGCTTGATGAGGTCGTGGTAGCTGGCGCGCTTCCACGGGCGGGCGAGGTTGATCGTGCGGGTGATGTTGCCGTCCTCGTCCTTGTGCTCGATTTGCAGGCCGCCGCAGAATTTTTCCGCGAGGTGGCAGGTCATTTCCTCGACGAGGTCGGCCATTTCCTCGAAATCCGAGAACGCCCAATACGCTTCCAACATCGTGAACTCCGGGTTGTGGCGGCGGGAAATACCTTCGTTGCGGAAGCTGCGGTTGAGTTCGAAAATCTTCGTGAATCCACCAACCAGCAGCCTTTTCAGGAAAAGCTCGGGCGCGATCCGCAACGTGAGCGGCATGCCGAGCGCATTGTGATAGGTCTCGAACGGCCGCGCCGCCGCACCGCCCGCGATGTCCTGAAGCATCGGCGTTTCCACTTCGAGAAAGCCACGGCCCTGGAGGAAACGCCGGATTTCGGCGATCATCAGCGAGCGCTTCACGAAGATCGCGGCGCTGTCGGGGTTGCCCATCAGGTCGAGATGGCGCTTGCGATACTTGATTTCGCGGTCGGCGACGCCGTGCCACTTATCCGGCATCGGGCGGAGCGACTTCGAGAGCACGGTGAATTTGTCCATCTTCACGGTCGGTTCGCCAGTCTTGGTGAGGAACGTCTCGCCCTCGATGCCGATCCAGTCGCCGCGATCAAGGCACTTCCATGCGGCGACTCCAGTTTCATCCAGCGCCTTGACGTTCATGTAGCCTTGGATGCTGCCGAGAACGTCGGAGAGTTGGAAAAAGCAGGATTTCCCCATGTCGCGCAGGGCCGTAATCCGGCCGGCGACCTTCACTTGCAGGCCTTCGGCGAAATTCGCCTGCAGATCCGCCGGCGTGACCGAGACTTGGAAGCGCGCGCCATACGGGTCGATTCCCAGTTCGCGGAGTTTCGCGAGTTTCTCGCGGCGGACGGCGATCAGTTCGGCTTCGGTGTTCTGGGGTTGCGGCGGGGTGACGGCTTCAGTCATGTCAGGACCGGAGTAGGGGGCGGGCGGGCGACCCGCAAGAATGGAAACCGACGCGTCTGAAGAATTGTTTGTGGGCGGAAGGTTTCTCGCGGACGGAAATGGAACTACGAGAGCGGGCTTGAATCGGCAAATTGCGCGGCTTTCAGAAATTCGGGTTCGTTTAATTCCTCGGCGCAATCCTTAGTCTTGAAGCTCTGGTGGCGATCATTTTCAGGTAACCAAAGTTTCAACCTCTCCCAGTCTATCAACTCTTAGTAAGGTTACGCCATGGTTCATATCCAATTTATCCTTCATTCATTCTTGTTGATCAACGACTTAGGAAGAGCTTTTCTATTGGCGAATGAATTCCCCCCAATTCCTCCCCCTGGCTTCGATTGAAGCGGTTCGCCCGGTATTTATGATCGTGATGGGGATTTTCCTCATGGTGATCGCGTGGCGGATTTCCCAATCCACCGAGGGCTGGACCGCCCGGTTGATCGTGTCCGGGGCGTTTCTGCTGGGTATGGGCTACGTGGTGATGATGCCACTTTACGAAGCGGGATTGATCGAGCGGTTTTCCCCGCTTGGCCGCTACCGCGGGAGTGCCGCCACCGCGGTCGCGTGGCATTTTGTGAAATTGATCGGGATGAACAGCGGCTGGCTCCTTTTCGGACTTGGCCTGGCAATGCATGCCAAAATTTTCACCCCCTCCGCCCGCCGTCGCCCGTTGAACTCCACCATCCTTGCCCCCCATGAATCCGTTGCTTGAATCCATTCTTAAAAACGGGCTGATCCTCGACGCCTGCGGAATCATCGGCCTTGGCCTGCTCGGGCTCGCCGCGGTCAAGCTCGCCCGGCGTTACCAATCCTGGGGCGGCACCATGATGGCGTTGGGCGCGATTTCATTGCTACTGGGCCGTTTGTATTACCTTCTGTCGCCTCATTTCATGAACAACGATTTCTTGAGCGCCATCGGTCCGGTCGGCATTAGCCTGACCGAAGGCCTGCCACAGCTGTTGCTGACCGCCGGTCTGGCCGGGATCGTCTGGGGCCTGTGGGGCCACGAGCGTTGGATGAACGAGGAAATCCGCCTGACGGAGCGCTGACTTCAGAGGCTGTCGGGAACGGCTGACTCGCGGGAGGTGTGAAAAAAGTGCAGAGAATTCGCCGACCAAGGTTAACGCTCCGTACAAAGACCCCGGCGAACGGGAAATGGGTATAAAGATCAGTGGCCGGGCGGGGGCATCGGTGCTACTTCTGCCGCGGATGTTCGAAGTCAGAGAAAAGCCCGACATGATCGAGCGCGCCTTGCTGGTGCGCTTTTACTTTGATGCCCGCGAGGCGGTGGAATCGGAATCCTTGCTCGAGGAACTGGGCGAGCTGGTGAAAACTCTGGGCGTCGAAGTCGTCGAATCGGTGCTCTGCCGCAGCCGCGAAAAGCACAAGAAATTCCTCTGCGGCACCGGCAAGGCTGCCGAAATGGTTGAACTGGCAAAGGCCCACGAGTGCGACGTGATCGTCATCGACAATGGCCTCGCCCCTTCCCAGCAGCGGGAGTGGGAACGCCTCGCCGACCTGTGCGTGATTGATCGCGAAGAAGTCATCCTCGATATTTTCGCCAAACGGGCGCAGACGCGGGAAGCCCGGCTCCAGGTCGAGCTGGCGCGGATGCAATACGCTCTCCCACGTCTCGCCCGGATGTGGGGCCACCTTGACCGCGAATCCGCCGGCTCCGGTGGCGGCGCGGGCGGCGGCGCCTCCCGGGGCATGGGTGAAAAGCAAATCGAAGTGGACCGGCGGCTGGCGTATCAGGTCATCGACCGCGCAAAACGCGAAATCGAAGTCGTCCGCAAGCAGCGGAAGACTCAGCGCAAGGAGCGCGAAAAATTCGAGACGCCCCATGCGGCGATCGTCGGCTACACCAATGCCGGGAAATCGACCATGCTCAACATCCTGAGCGGTGCCGACGTGATGGCGAAGGACATGCTCTTCGCCACGCTCGATACAACGACCCGGCGCATCGAACTGCCCGACGGCCAACCGCTGCTCATCACTGACACCGTAGGATTTGTGCGAAATCTGCCGCATCGTCTTGTTGAGGCGTTCAAGGCCACGCTCGAAGAAGCCGCTCTCGCAGATTTCCTCATCCACGTCATGGATGCGACGGCTCCAGAAATTGAGCGCTTCCACGACACCACGCTCGAAGTCTTGGCGGAACTTGGAGCCGCAGACAAGCCGATCGTCACCGTCCTCAATAAGATCGACCGCGTCACCGATCCCGACGAACTGGCGGCGCTTGCCTGGAAATTTCCCGACGCCCTGCATGCTTCGGCCGTGACGGGTCTCGGACTTGAGAAATTGCTCCGGCTCTGCACCCAGATTCTCGCCGACAGGGTTCGCCGACAGGAATATAGGATTCCACAAAATCGCGCGGACGTCGTCAGCTTGCTTCACCGCGAGGCGAAGGTTCTCTCCACGGAATATGAAGGAGACGACATTCTTGTGAGCGCCGTCGTGCCTGCCGCCATCGCTGGACGGCTTGAATCATTTTCCGCCATTCCCGCGTAGTTTCATCCGATCCCATCCCATGCTTCGTCACCTTTCGCTCGCTCTCTTCGCCTCCATCCCCCTCGCCACGGCGCAACAGGAAACGATTCCGGTAAGTCGTCCGGTCCTCCGGGCGCTCCCGCTCGGTGGAGACGATGACAATTCCAAACCGCTGGAGGGCGGCGAAGCGGTCATCCCGGTAAAACCCGAGATTCCAGTCGCACCCGCTCCGCCGCCGATTGTTCAGGCCACGCCAATCGAGACGGTTTCCGCGATCTCACCGTTGGATATCAAGCCGACTGGCGACGATGCCGTGCGCTTGCAGGTGTTTCTCGACGAAGCGAACTTCGGTCCCGGCGTGATTGATGCGAAACCCGGCCATTTCACCGAACTTGCCGTGCAATCGTGGAATGAGGTGCATGGCCACCCTCTCCTCGACTGGACCGCCGTCAACACCGCTGCCCGCAAGGCCGTGACCCACCCGCTTGCGGTCGCCGTCGTCCCGGAATTAGCCACCGCCTGGGTGGGCAGCCTGCCGACCCAGAAATCCCTCCAGGCCAAACGCAAACGGATGACCTATCGCAGCTATGTGGAATTCATGTCAGAACGTTACCACTGCGATGTCGAATACCTCACGCTCCTCAACGGCAGGGCGAAAATCAACAACCTCAAGCCGCGCGACACCCTCATCGTTCCGAACGTCCAGCCCTTCACCATCGAGCGCATCACGGGGGCCGGCTACAAGGCGGACGAAGCCATGAGCCAACGCCACGCCGTCGTGGACACGAAAATCAACCAGGTTCGCATCTTTGAGTCCGCGCCGCCGGCCCTCGTCGTGGCCGAACCCGGTGCGCCGGGCGAGGCCACGGTCACCCGCCCGAACCGCGGGTTGATCGCATCGTTTCCCATCACTCCCGGTAAACCGCAGTTCATCAAATTCGGCACTTGGGAAGTGAGAAACTCGGTCGAGCTTCCTTACTGGCGCTACGACAAACAGCTTTTGGAGTCTGGCAAGCGCAGCAGCGACTCGCAGGTTCTCAACATTCCTCCCGGTCCGAACAGCCCGGTCGGGATTTTCTGGTGCGGCCTTAACAAGCCCGGCATCGGCCTCCACGGGACCTCCGATCCCGAAACGATCGGCCGCGCCCGCAGCGCCGGCTGCATCCGGTTGGCCAACTGGGACGCCATCCGCCTGCCCACCTTGATCCGCCCCGGCACCACCGTGGAAATCCGCTAAGTGGTGGTCATCACCGGTCGCCGCGTCTCGTCTTCATGAAATCCCTTCCGCGCTTTTTCTGCCTCGCCGCCGCAGTTTATCTCATCGGCGACGCCTTCATCTTCAAGGGGCCGGTCAGCCGCTGGCTGCATGCCATCCTAACACCCAGCACGGATCACCTCGCCGCCCGCGTCTCCGGTCACGCGATCACCCGCAGCCAGCTCGACCGTGCGCTTGCGGACCGGCTCTGGTTGGAAGGGAAATCCGCCGCCAATCTCACCTCCACCGATCTCAAAACCTCGCGTGCGGCCGCTTTGCACGAGCTCATCGACCACGAACTGCTCCGCCTGCAGGTGAAGGAAGTTTCTCCGCAAATCTCGGTGAGCGAAGCAGAAATCGATGCCCAGTTACGCGGCTTCAGCAGCCGGTTTGAAACCAAGAGTGAGCTTGCAAACGCATTGAAGTCCCAAGGGATCGGCGGACCTAACGATTTGCGGCCCCGGCTTGCGGCTCGCATCCGGCAGGAAAAGTTGATCGCCCGCCGCATCGCCCCGGCCGTTGCGGTCACCGAGGGAGAAATGCGCGAGTGGTTCGACGCCAACAAAGATGCCCTATCCCAGCCCGAACGCGTGGAAGCCCGGCATCTCTTCATTCCCACGCTCGACCATCCGCCGGAGCAGGCGAAGCTCAAACTGGACGCCGCGCTCCTCGAACTCACGGAAAAGAAAAAAGACTTCGCCACTCTCGCCAAGGAACTTAGCGAAGACCCCGCCACTAAGGAGAGCGGCGGCACGCTCGGCTGGATAAGCCGCAACCGTTTGCCCGCCGATTTCTCAGCTCCCGTTTTCTCGATGGAAGTGAATCAGCCGAAACTCATCCGCACCAAGCTCGGCTGGCACCTGGTCGAAATCACCGCCCCCAAGCCCGCCGAGCCGCGCGCCTTCGAGCAGGCAAAACCTGAAATTCTCGCCGCGCTCGAAGCTCAAAAGCGCCGGCAGGCGGTCAAGAATTTCCGCAAAAGCCTCCGCGCCTCCCATCCGGGGCAAATTGAGGTATTTGAGCCGTTTTAGACGGTCGAAAAACCTGACGCTCGCGCAATTCATTTTGGCGTTTTGAAATCATGCCGCGCTGGAATATCAAAAAGCGCCCCCGTCGAACGAATCCGGCGGGGGCGCTGTCAATCGACAGGTTTCAGGATGGCCGATCAGCGACCGTCGCCATCCGCGTCGCCGGGCAGCGCCCGCTCGACGCGGTGCCATCCAGCCTTGACGGCACCTTTGGCGTCCTCCCATGCGAGACGGGATTCGCCGCGGGTTTTATCCCAGTCGCTGGAAAGCTCGCGCTCGGATTCGTCGAAGGAACGTCCGTCGTTTTTGGAATAGCGCTGGTAACCCATCCGGTAAGCGGGCTCGTAGTCGCCATAGTTGTAGTCCGATTTGTAATAAGGCTCGCTGCTGTAATTTTTCTCCCAGTGAGCGTTCTCAGCGGTCGGATCGATTTCTTCGGCGACGGCCTTGCCCGCAAGGCCACCGGCGATCGCGCCGATCACACCTCCTACCGCCATCCCGACAGGTCCGCCCACTGCGCCGATCGCCGCGCCGGTCGCCGCGCCGCCCGCCGCGCCCACTCCGGTGCCCACTGGATGCGAGCCGGGAGCGCCGGTGATTGGATCTCGATTTAAATCTCCGTCTGTTTTGGTTTGTGTGTCCATAGTGGACGCCTTTTAGCAACCGCCGCGCCACTCTGCGCCGACACCAAGTTTGCCCTGCAATGCCTTAATTTTCGGGAAATTTCGGCCTAGGCCAAACGGTCAAGTCCGCTCATTTTTTCCGTGGGAATCGCATAACGCAATTTGAGAATGCATTTTCCTCAAGGCAACGACTCCAGCCCTTTGAGGATCTGCCGGCGGACTTCCACGATGTCGATCTCGCCGGTGTGACGCCACAGGATCTTACCGCCGGGGGCAACGAGGACCGTGTGGGGAAGGGCACCCGACCATTCAGGGTCAATCGCTTGGGCCATGGCATCCGGGTTGCCGCCGGTCCAGTGGTAGTTGTTGGTTTGGAGCCCTTCTTCTTTAAACGATTTGGCGGTGGCGTCCGGGATGGCGGCATGGCGCGATTCCAGGAATTTCGAAACGGCCGGGCGCAAGGCTACCGGGTCCAAGCTGATGGAGATGAAATCGAAGGGTCGGTTTTGAAAGCGCCGGCCGGTTTCCACCAAGTCCGGGAATTCCTTGACGCAGGGACCGCAGGTGGTGGACCAGAAATTGATCAGGCGGACGTTCTTGGTCGCATTGGCGCGGACTTTTTTGGACAGGTCTTCGTTGAGATCCTCCACTGTGACGGGCCGGTTTTTCCACGCAGCCTGATCGGTGGCGACGTTGCTTTGCTTGAAGAGCCACTTGGTCGAGCAGCCGAAGGAGCGGGTGATTTTTTCCTTCACCTCGGTGCCGGCGACGACGGCATCCAGCGCGTCGCGCAAATAGCTTTTGTCCTGTGCGCCGGCGTTGCGGCCGCCGTCATCCATGCGGCCGTTGTAGCGGAGTTTCCGCTCCGCATCGAATACGAAGACGTGCGGCGTGGATTGCGCACCGCAGGCGGTCGTGAAGCTCTGTTTCTCGCCGTCGTAGAGGTAGGGGAACGTCCAGCCGTAGTCCTTGGCGAAGGGCGTCATTTCCTCGAACGAGTCGTTGAACGGCGAGTAACCCAGCTCGTCCGGAGTGAGGCTGCCGGGGTTGTTGCCATTGACCGCGACGATCGCGACGCCCTTGCCCTTGTAATCTTGATGGATCTGCTCCGTGCGGGCGGCGGCCGCGACCGAGTCCGGGCAGTGGTTGCAGGTGAAAATCACGCAGAGCACCTTGGCGTCCTTGAAACTTGAAAGCGTGTAGGTTTTACCGTCGGTCCCCGGCAGCGAGAATTCCGGGGCCTGCGCACCGATCGCCAGCACTTTTGGCACCTCTTGAGCCATGACAGGCAGCACGAGCGCCCCCCCGATTCCCAACAATAATTTTAAGTTCATCATGCTCCTGAATACCCGCCCGGCGGACAAGTTCCTGCAAGAATTTTTCGCCTGATGGACCCTGCTTTCGTTCCGCGTAGTCTCGGCATGAAAACTATCCAAGCTCCACTGCTCGCGCTTGCGACCATGGCCCATGGCGCCATGCCCGAGGCCCCGCCTGCGAAGTTCCGCGCGGTGACCATCGATACGGAGCTCGGCATCGGCTACGGCGTCGCGATTTCCGACGTGGATGGCGATGGCAGGGCGGACATCGTGCTCGCCGATGCGAAGGCAACCTTCTGGTATCGCAATCCCGGATGGGAGAAACATCGCCTCACCGGCAGCCTCAGCGAGAAGGACCATGTCTGCATCGCCGCCAGCGACATCGATGCGGACGGCAAGGCCGAAATCGCCGCCGGCGGTGAGTGGAACCCCGGCGACACCGTGCACAGCGGCGCGGTTTACGCCCTCAGTGCGCCAGCGGACAGGACCCAATTGTGGGAATCCGCCAAGCTTCACCGGGAGCCGACGGTCCACCGAATGAACTGGGTCCGCGAGGCGGGCGGGCGCCAGTTCCTTGCCGTGCTTCCGCTCCACGGGCTCAATAATAAGAACGGCGAGGGCGAGGGCGTCCGCTTCCTCGGTTACCGGCCATCGAATTGGTCCACCTTTCTCATCAATCAGGATTTCCACTTGGCGCACAATTTTCAACCCGTCCTCTGGAACCCCGGCGACACCGGCGAAAGCCTGCTTGTCGCGGAAAAAGAAGGCGTCCACCTGCTAGGCCAGTCCGGGGAACTCTGGACAGCCACCCGCCTCACCGATCACGGCTGCGGCGAGGTGCGGCTGGGAAAATCGCCCGATGGCCAGCGGTTCATCGCCACCGTCGAGCCCATGCACGGCAACCAGGTCGCCATCTATCCGGAACGGAATCGCGCCTTCGCCACCCGCGTCGTCGCCGACGACACGCTCAATCAAGGCCACGGCCTCGTCACCGGGGATTTTCTCGGCACCGGCTCAGATCAGGTCATCGCCGGTTGGCGCGAACCGACCAAGGACGGTCAAAAAGTTGGCCTCCGCCTCTACGTCCCCACCACCGCCGATAGCGGAAATTGGAAACTTCACGCCATCGTCGATGACAACACCATGGCCTGCGAGGACCTGAAAGCCGCCGATCTCAACGACGACGGCAAGCCCGACCTCATCGCCGCCGGACGCGCCAGCAAGAACCTCGTGATTTACTGGAACGAGACCGGGAAACCGTAAAATTCCCCCTAGCAGCCTGTCGGACCTGCCCCGCGATGGCGGGCACGAAAAACCCCGTCCGGAAATCCAGACGGGGCTGTTCTTGAAACCGGTGCAGGCCTGAACCCTTACGGGCTAACGCCGTCTTGCACCCGGAAGAATTGCTTCGGAATCGATCCCGGAGTCACCGGAACGGACAGCGGTTGCGGTGTCGCGCTGTTGAAGTTAATCGCCGGGGTCAGCGGGATCCATCCTTGCAGCGTGGTTGACGAGCGGAGATGGAAGGTCGGCCCGGCGGGAATTCCTTGCACGGTTAGTAGCAGACGGCTGGTGATCGCGTCATAGGTGACGTTACTGACTCGCATCGAGCTGCTGGCGGGTCCGGCCGAGGCTGCCAGGATTTGCGCCGCGGTCATGTCGAGGTCGAATACTTTCGCCTCGTCCACCGCGCCGTTGAAGCTACCGCCCAGATCGGAGAAGGCAACCGCTACAATCCGGTTCACGGCCGAGGATTCCAAGGGTCCTTCCTGATCTCCGTCGGTGTTGGCGGCTTCCACTCCATTGACAAAGGTCTTGCCTTGCAGGCCGTTCCAGCTCCAAGCGAGGTGAACCCAGACGCCCTGGGTAACGCTGCCGGAGTCGCCGACATCATTTCCCCAGTGGCCGAAGTGGACGTCGTTAGTTCCACCGCCGTTCAGTCGCAGGCCGTGGTGAAGCTGCGGAGTGCCGCCGACCTGGCCGAAGATCATTTGATCGTCAGCGCCGGACGTGCCGTCCCAGCGAACCCACGCCATCACGGTGTATTTGGAGAGGAGTCCGAGTTGCGTGGCGCTTAAGCCCGTCTCGACCCGCGCGTCGTTCGCACCCGTCCGGTTGGCTAGGAAAGCCGTTCCGAACGCGGCGCTTTGACCGGCGGTGTAACTTCCTCCACCTACGATCGAGCCTGCGATACCTCCAGCTCCGTTCGCCACAGTCGTGCCGTTTTGAACGTCGAAGGGATAGTAGAGCACCAGCGTCGGGCCGGGGAATGAAGCGGCGTTGGTCGGGTCGGCGCCGTCAGCGATTTCCTCTTCGTCGCTGAAGGTGTCGCCATCGGTATCGGCGAGGTTCGGATTGGTCACGAAGCCGTCGGCCCCAAGGATGATTTCCTCGCTATCCGAGATGGTATCGAGATCGGGATCCGCCACGTTCGGGTTGGTGAGATGGACGGTGACTTCATTGGAATCGCTGAGCCCGTCGCCGTCGCTGTCGGAGGCTACGGGAGACGTGCCGTTGGCAAGTTCGGCCGCGTTGTTGAACGCATCGCCATCGGTGTTGCTGATTGCAGTCTGCGACAAGCTGCCGATCTGGCCATACTCCCAAGCGTCTGGCAGAGTGTCGCCGTCGGTATCGGAGTTCGCGCCGGCGACGACAGCTAAATTGTCAATCAGTACGCTTTCGTTCAGCCCGCCGGTGCGGGCGGCAAGGGCGAAGGTGTAGGCGTCCATGCCATCGAGAAGCGCCGCGAGTTCGTTAAAAGCGGCGTTGGTAACCAGCCCGGTGGTGGTAAACGAAGCGAGCGATTGTCCGATGTTGACTGGATCCGGGCGGAAGGTGCAGATGACAGTGCCCGCGACTTCAGTGCCGGGGTTGAGGATTCGGCCGTTCGTGAAGCCGCCGACAAGGTCGGCTTGGGGATTTCCCTCGGCTTGCTCTGCCAGATTGACGCCGCGCTCGACTCCCAAATCATCGTAGGTGTCGATCTCATAGGAAATGTGGTTATCGGTGCCGGTCCAGCCCTCTTCGGAGACGGGCGCGAGGCCTGTAGCCGGCAGAGCGCCGTAGGAGAACGAGAGTCCGTCCGCCGGCTCTCCCGTACCGCGGTTATTCCTGATCCGGACATCGAACGAGGCGACCCAGCCCAACGAAGATCCAGACAGAGGCGGGACTCGAAGGACGGAAGCGGCACCGTTGTTTCCGGCTTGTGTAAGTCGGAGAGCTCCGTTTTGCACGGAAGCGATACCATTATTGTTTTGGAGTCTGGAACCGTCCACGAAGATCGTGTCGCCATTCCCGAAACCGTTGAACTTTTGGATGTAGCGGGTCGGGACGCTGGTGATGAGGTTCGGATTTGTGCCGGCGGCGAGTTCCTGCGAGTCGCTGTAGCCGTCGCCGTCGGTGTCGGCGTTGTTGGCTAGCGTCGTGCCCGCCACCTCGGCACCGTCCAAGAGCTGGTCGCCGTCGGAATCGGTGTTGTTCGCCAGTGTTCCGTGAACCTCCACCTCGGGGCCGTCCAGGAGTCCGTCGCCGTCGGTATCAGGATTGTTTGGGAAAGCATTATTTTGAAACTCCTGCAGATTCGTCAGACCATCGTTGTCGAGGATATCCTCCGAGGCGTCGGACGGGTCGTTGGGGTCCAAGCCATAAACAGTCTCCCAGCCATCCGTCATGCCGTCGCCATCGGCGTCGCCGCTGCCCAAGCTGAGGGTCATCCCGGTGAAGCTGGTCGTGTTGTTCCCGGAGCGGGCGATGATGCGGTCGAAACTGAAGTCGCCGGTGCGCACGTTGTCCGCACCGCGGAAAGTAACCGTCATCGTGTCATCTCCACCGGCCACATAATCGATGCGGATGGTGATCGCCTCGGGCGTATTGATGGTCAGCGGAAATGGTCCACCACCCGCGCTGAAATCGTCGGGGCCGTTGAAATTAAAGCCACCCCAGTTGGTCGCGTTCCAACTGTCGCCAATGCCGACTTTCTCAGTCGCACCGTTCCAAAGATGGAACGCGGCGAACGCATCGGACCCGGTGCCGTTGTTCAAGGTGTGATACTCCATGGTGACCGTGAAGGTCAGGGAAGCGGAATAGGTGTTATCGACGGCGGCTCCAGCCTCGGCAAGAACCTGGGCGGGGGTCGCCACCGTGGCGTCTTGGCCCCAGTTGCGGTTCAGGGCGTCTGGCATGGATAGCACAGCATGGGCGGATAGCGTGGCCCCGAGCCAAAGCAGCGGGGTCAGGCAGAACGGATGTCCTGTCAGGTATTTCATGGGTTTTTAGGTATTGGGTTTCCGCCATCGCGGCTCGGACGGCGCGTTGGCGGGAGGAAACGAATATCAGACTATTCCGAAGCTCCACGACGCTGGATTGCAATTGCCGGGTGTCAAGCGCCCAAATTAAATTTTTGAATATGGCCTTTCCGTGCAGACGACGAGCAGGGAGGGCGTATCGGCGTATCGTTGTCGATGTTGACGAAACGGGCGGATACTTCTTCCATTCCGATAGTTGAATCGGCATTCCACTTCGCCTATCCACCATGTCCATTTCCATCCGCCTGTGTCGGTTGCTTGCCGTTCTACTGGCAGAATTGACCTCCCCATCAGCATCGCCGCACTTCCCGCTGCACGCGCCCTCGGAGAGGCTGGGACGTCCTCCGTGCCGAGCGATTGGAGCGGATGAGAGAGTTCGGATTGTTTCCCGAGGATGCGCCGCTACCACCGCGGGCACTGGTGCCGGTGGATGAGGACGTGATCGCTAACGGCTAGTCCGGCAGGAAAAATCCGAGCTGGGATTCCCTAACCGCCGACCGTCTCACCTCGACACGGGAGTGGGCCGCGTGCTTGAGGATTTGAAACGAAATGGCGAAATCGACAACACGCTGGAGATTTTCCTGTCGGACAACGGAGCCTGATAGAACATCGAACGGAAGAGGAAGAGCGGATTCGCAATCTGAAGCTCTTCACTTCGATGTTCGATGTTGGGCGTTCGATGTTCCTTCGTCTCCTAATGATGGAATCTCGCTGGTCATTGCGGAGGGCCGCGTCTAGTGAGTGCCCGTGCGAGGCCAGCCGAGGATCCAACCCACTTCTAACGGCGTTTTCCGTGGGTTGTGGCTCGTGTTTTTCCTGCAAGGGATGACGCCCGGATTCTGGCTGCCGGCCCTAACCAATATCCTCAAAGCCCAGGGTCTGGAAAGTTGGGTGGCGTTGGTCTTCGTGGTGCCTCCGCTGTGCGCGCTGGTGTCGCCCTTGGTCGGTGGTGCCTTGGCGGACCAGCGAATCGCCGCCGAGCGGCTGTTCGCGTGGACGTCGTTCCTGGGTGCCGCCGCACTGCTCGCGGCGTTCGGAGCACTGCATGCGGGGTGGCATCCTTGGTGGTTCGTTGCACTGCTCGGCACCTACTCGCTTTTCTCCGCACCTTCGTGGGGACTTCTAACAACCATCGCGCTGACCCACCTGTCTCACGGCGAGCGGCAGTTTCCGCTGGTCCGCCTCGGAGCCACTCTCGGCTGGATGGCCGCCGGGCTGATGACGAGCTACCTGCTGCACGCCGATACCAGTCCCATCGCCGGTTACGCGGCAGCGGCGACGCGGTTGCTGGGCGGCCTGTGTGCGTTTTTCCTGCCTGCCACGCCGCCGTTAGGCCGGGCGAGTTCATGGCAGAGCCGCCTCGGATTTGATGCGTTTTCCCTGATGAAACAGCGCGACCATTGTGTGTTTTTTGTAGTGACGACACTGTTCTCGATTCCGTTGTCCGCCTTCTACATGTATGCGCCGGAGCTCCTCAAAGTGCTCGGCGACCCTCATGCCACCGCGACGATGACGCTTGCGCAAGTCACGGAAATTCTCGCCATGCTGCTCGTCGGCTCGGTGATGATGCGCTTCCGGGTGAAGGTGGTGCTGCTATGGGCGCTGGGTCTATCAGTCGTGCGCTTCGGGATGAGCGCTTACGCCGGAGCCAGCGGTCTGATCGGCTGGCACATCGGCGGGATCATGCTGCATGGGATGTGTTACACCTTTTATTTCATCACTGCCCAAGTGTTCCTGGATCGGCGGGTGGACCCCGGACTCCGCGGACAAGCGCAGGGGTTGCTAACGTTGGTTTCAGGGGGCATCGGTCCTCTGGCCGGGGCCTTGGTTTGTGGCTGGCTGAGAAATTACTATGTCACCGCTGACGGCCGTGGCTGGATGGAGTTTTGGACGATCCTCGCGGGAATGATCGCGGCCTGTTTCGTGATCTTCGCAATCTTCTATCAGGGCCTCGGGAAGCGAGCGCAGACGGGCTAGCGGAAATTTCCCCCTTCCATCGTTGCGCGGCTGACGCATGATCGCTGCCGATGCGCCGCACGGGAATTGTCCACACTCGTTTTCAATCGCTGGAGATTTGGAAATCCGACCTGGCGACCGAGTTCCGGGTGGCGGGTGCGCTGCATGCTTCGTTTCATAAAAAGCGATTCCTGACCGGCCTCGCGTGGGATCTGATCGCGGCGGCGGCCTTGTTGCGCAAGGATGGTCCGCCCGGCTCGATCCTGATGCTCGGGCTGGCCGGCGGCACGGCGTTCCGGGTGCTGCGCCACCTGCTGCCGGACTGCCGTCTAACTGCCATCGATATCGACCCGGAAATCGTGGCCCTCGCCCGCGAGCACATGGAGCTGGACGCGCTCGGCATCGAAGTCATCACGGCGGATGCCTATCCATGGTTAGAGAACAATCGGCGGCAGTTCGATGTGGTGTTCGATGACATTTACCTAGCGGGGAAAACCGACGTGTTTCGCCCGCGGGCATGGAATCCAAGCTTGTTAGTTCATCTGCGGCGCGCGGTGGCTCCCGGCGGAGTGCTGGCGGTCAACCTGGTAACCGGCGCGGGCCACCGCGTCATGCAATCCCTGACGCGAAAAATTCTATGCGCGGCCTTTCCAAGAGTGCGCAGCCTCAGAACGTCGGCGGGCATGAACGAGGTTCTCGTCGCCGGGAAGTCGGTGGCGACACGGCGACAATTGGATCCCTTCGGGAAAAATTTTCCGAACTGGCGCGACCGGATTTACTGGGAGCGGGTGACGGTACACGCGATTTCCTGAAGTCATGCCAGACGTGATCCATGAGCTTTATTCGCAGCACGTCTATCCGCCGATGAGCCATCCGCTGTCGGACCCCGCGGTGTCCGCTGTGGCTGCTAGAATGGGCGGTCTCGAAATGCCACATCCGCGGCGGGCGCGGATTCTGGAGATTGGTTGCTGCTCGGGGCACAATCTTCTGCCGCTTGCGAAGCGCTGGCCGGAAAGTCGGTTTGTCGGAATCGATCTAGCGGAACGGTCGATCGATGAGGCCCGCGAGCGTGGAGCATTGGCGGGAATTGCCAACGTGAATTTCCACGCGGCGGACCTGCGTGATTTTCGGCCGGACGACGGGCCGTTCGATTTCATCATCGCCCATGGATTTTTCTCGTGGGTGCCTGATGACGTCAAAGTGACCCTGCTAGATTTTTGCCGCAAGCATCTCAGCGCGTCGGGCATTGCGACGATCAGCTTCAACATCGAATGCGGCTGGAAACCGCGGCTGGCGGTGATCGCGAAAGTGCGCGCCATTCAACAAGCGCTGGGAGGAGATCAAATGGCCGCGCTCGATATTCTTAAATCTTTGGGTGGTCCCGAAGTGGCAATTATCGATGACATGTTGGCAAAGGGACCGGCGATCCTTGCCTTCGATGACTTCGGCCCGATCAACGATCCGTGGCCGCTGGACCGCTTCGCCCATGCGGCCTCTCACGCGGGTCTGCGATGGTTAGGCGAGTCCGATCCCGGTGACAATATTCCCAAGGGCTTGGATCATGAGTTACTAGCAGAATTGCGAAGCCGCGGGACAGATCCGCTGGGATTTCAGCTCGCGGTGGACGAGGCCGTGGGAAGAACCTTCCGCTCCGGCGTGCTATGCCGCGATGACGCTGTGGTGGCGGAACGGATTTCATCCAGTGCGGTGCTCGATTTTGCCGTTCGTGCCGGGGTTGAGCCTGAAGATGCAGAGGCGAAGAAACTTTATCGAACGGTCACAGGGCTCGCTCCAGCGTGCGTGCCGGTGATGGAAGTCATCGGCACTCAGGATCCCCGAATGGCAGCGAGGCGGGTGTTAGAGGGCGTCAACCATGGCTGGCTCCGACCGCGGATCGAGCCGGTGAGTTTCCCGAGCGAACCGCCGGCGTTTCCCAAGCTCGATACCTTTCGGTTACTTTGTGCGCAGCGGCACCTGCCTGTCGTCGATGTGTGGCACGTCCCGTGCGATTTCCCAGCCGCCCATTTCGAGGTGTTAGGGCAAATGGATGGCACCCGGAGCCTGCAGCAACTTGTTGGATTCGCGCGCCAGCAGTGCGCGGAACTCGCGTTCGCGCCGTGGCTGGCCCACCTCGCAGGGCGGGGATTTTTCAGTTAGTCCCCGCAACCAGGCGGTTTACTTGGTGACGATGATCGTCTTCCCGCAGCAGCTTCCGTTCGGACGGAAGTTTTCAGGAAGGCACCTGCAGGACTGTTTCATCGTCATCGGATCGATCGGAGTGACAGTGCGGCAGGAGCTGGCAAAGAATGCGAGGCCTAGGATCGGGAGCAGGAGTAGGGATTTCATAGGTTCAATCGGGTGTGGTTGACAGTTAGCGAACCCAAACTGAAAAATCCAGCATTCTCTTTCCGCCCGGTCTCACGCCAGCGGCTGGATGTTGGGCACTGAAGGACCCATCGCCTGTGCGAAATGGGTTTTCGCCCGCAACATCAGCGTGCCGAGGCACAAATCCGCCAGCGGCAGCACGACGTTGAAATTCTTGTGCATGTAGCGGTGATGCAGGAGATGGTGGCCGTTCAGCTTGCGGAACCACCACGGTTTTTCGACGCGCCGGGCCTTTGGCAAGTGCATGCACCAATGGATGTATTCGTAAAAACAGTAGTAGCTGCCGAAGGCGATGGCCCCGCCGAGGACGAACGCCCACTCGCCGCTCAGCCAGGAAAGGATGGCGAATGGAATCACGCCGATCACGATGAGCACCGGGCCATTCCACCAGGCCATGGGAATGGTCTCCTTGTCCTTTTCATGGATGAGATGGTAGGTGTGGTCCGCCTTGAAGGTTTTGTGGTGGACCACCGCGTGCGCCTGGAATGCGTAGCGGAAACTGCCGACCGGCCGGTGCATGACATATTTGTGAAGCGTCCACTCGAAGAAGGAGGCGAAAACGATGCCAACGGCGGTCCCGGCCAGGCACCAGAGAATGAAGATTGTCATGAATAAATCGGCAGGAACATTCCTTAAGCTGCGGGACGACTACACTGGCGCTGCGAGGATGACAAGTGACTTTATGGAGGCGCGAAGTATCCGCTAGTTCAAAAGGGTGCCTTGTGGAATGTGCCATTTCCGCCAAATTCCGCGCAGCCATCCAATGCCATTGATCCAGGATTCAAGCTACCGAAGCCCATCGTGGCTTATCGGTGGACACGCCCAAACGATGTTCCCCGCGTTGTTCCGACGAGTGGGGTCGGTCACGTCACGCGCCGAGAGGCTGGAATTGGCGGACGGCGATTTCATCGACCTGCACTGGGCCAGTAACGGCAGCGCGCGGCTAGCGATCCTTTCCCACGGTCTGGAGGCAGATGCGGGCACGGGCTACATTCAAGGCATGGCCGCCGCCCTGCTGCGGCGAGGCTGGGATGTGTTGGCGTGGAATTTCCGCGGCTGCGGCGGTGAGCCGAACCGCCTGCTGCGCATGTATCACAGCGGCGCGACCGAAGATTTGCAGGCGGTTATTTCCCATGCGCTGGAAAACCACCCTGCGCCATCCGTCGATCTCGTCGGCTTCAGCCTCGGCGGGAATCTCACGCTGAAATACCTCGGAGAACGCCCGCTGGAACTTTCGCCCCGGCTGCGACGGGCGGTAACCTTCTCCGTGCCCTGCGATCTGGCCTGCTCGTCGGGCCAGCTCTCGTCCCGCTCGAACCGGATCTACATGGAGCGCTTCCTCCGGGAAATGCGGGCGAAAATCCGGAAGAAACACCGCATGTTTCCCGGCCAGCTCGACCTGACGGGCCTCGGGCGCATTCGGACCTTCCAGGAATTCGATGACCGCTTCACCGCGCCGATCCACGGCTTCCTTGATGCGGCGGACTATTGGAAGCGCAACAGTTGCCGCCAATTTCTCCCCTCCATCACGTTGCCCACCCTGCTCGTCAACGCGGAGAACGATCCTTTCCTGGGTCCGGGCTGCTATCCGTATGAAGAGGCGGCAGTCAGCCGGTTTCTTCACTTGGAAACACCGCGAACCGGCGGCCACGTCGGATTCGCGGCTTTTGGAAATGGTGGCGAATACTGGTCCGAGACGCGCGCCGCCGGGTTTCTCGAAACCGGCCTATGAAGCCGCTTTCACCTGATCCCACGTCTTCGACCAGAGGGCCAGCGCATCGCCCAGGTCGTCGATGGGTTCGCATTTCGCGAAAACCTCGGCCTCGGGGAAAAGCGCCGCGCTGCCGCGGAAATCCTCGCTCAGCAACCGGTAGGCACTGCTGTTGGGAGCGCGGAAGGCGATGAATTGCATGTTCGCCGCCGCCGCCGCCGGTTCGGTCACGAAATTAATGAAGTTGTGCGCGAGTTTCCCCTGGCTGGAAGTCACCGGGATGCACAGGTCGTCGCAGGAAAACGCGGTGCCTTCCTTGGGGATCTTCACGACGATGTCCTCGTTTTCCTGCGCCACTTGGAGCAGATCGCCCGCATAGCCTTGGACGAGGTGAAATTCCCCGGAGGCGATGCCGCTCTTGTATTGCTCGTTGTCGAATTTCGCGATGTTCCTCTTCCAGCGGACCGCGACGTCGCGGGCTTGCGCCAGCTCGACCGGGTTTTTCGAATTGAGCGAAAAATCCAGCGAACGGAGGGCGGCGCCGAGAACCTCGCGCATGTCATCGAGCAAAGTCACCCGACCCTCAAGATCGGCCCGGTCGAACATGCTGTAAGATGCCACCGGCTCGCGCACTTTGCTCGCAAGCCAGGCCAGGCAGGTCGGCGCCATCATGTAGGGAACGGAATGGATCATCTGCGGGTCGAGCGCGCGCTTCATATAATCCGCATCGACGTGGCTGATGTTAGGAAGCTTCGAATGATCCAGGGGCCGCACCATTTTTTCCCGGACGAGCGTCTTCACCATGTATGAAGAAGGGGTGAGGATGTCGTAGCCGGTGGCCCCGGCGGAGAGCTTGGCAAACATCGCTTCGTTCGAGTCGAACGTGTCGATCTGGAGCGTGCATCGGTGCTCTTTTTCAAACCGCTTGGCGAGGTCTGGCGCGAGGTAATCCGCCCAAGTGTAAATCCGCAGCACCGGCCGGTCAGCCTTGGCGCAGCCTGATAGAACGTTGGCGGCGATGGCCGTTGAAGTCGCGGCGAGAAAGTGGCGGCGTTTCATATGGGAGCTGGGAATGGAAATCATGAAACAAGCCCTCTGCCCATTCAATTTTCGCAGAATCCCGGTCGCAGGAGCCTCCGGACATCCCCCGTGTGGGGGTTTTGGCTAAACGTGTTGACGCTCTGTGACGAAATCGACTTGGGTGAGCGGGTGAAGCCAAAACCCCATCCTACCCGGATCCTCACGTCAGGATCCTCCGCCGCATTCATCACCGCAATCACCATCTGCATCTCCGGTTCCGCGCTCGGCGCGGAAATCCCATGGAATGGATCGGTTAGTAATGATTGGAATACCGCAGCTAACTGGACCCCAGGCCTCCCAACGGCTCCAGACGACGCGGTAGTCAACAACGCGGGCGCCTTCCCGACCGCAGTCATTTCCGCAAACCTCACCGTCAATCCGCGCGACGTCATTGTGGGAAACGGCGGTGCAACCGGACAACTTGACATGACCGCCGGAGTGGTCGCTCCCAACGGCTGGACCTTCATCGGCCGCGGCGCGGGCAGCACCGGCACATTCAACGTGAATGCGCCAGGCGGCTCTTATTCCTCCGGACGCATCATCGTGGGCGACGGTGGCACCGGCACGATGAAAGTGGATGCCGGCACCGTGAACTCGCTTGGTGCCGAACTCTGGGTCGGGCAAGGCGCGGGATCGCTCGGAACTTTGACGATCAATGCCGGCGGTGCGGTCACTTCCGACAACTGGACCGTGATCGGCCGAGACAATGGCAACGGTACCTTAAACATGAATGGCGGAACCTTCACCAAAACGGGGGGCGGAGCGTTCATCGTCGGCGATAACGCCGTCGGAACTGTCATCCAATCGGGCGGAACGATCGACACCGGCGGTAGCGAATTTTGGGTCGGCCAGGGAGGCAATTCCAGCAGTCACACCATTAGCGGGGGCGATCTCAAGGTCGGGAACTGGCTCGCAGTGGGTCGCAACGGCGGCAACGGCACCCTGACTCAAACCGGCGGCAATATTACCAAAACTGGAGGCGGAGATCTCGTCATCGGCGCGGGTGGAACTTCGGCTGGAACCGTAAACACCAGTGGCGGCATCCTCAGCGTCAACAACCAGATCCAAATCAGCGAAAATGGCTCCACGGCGACGTCGTCGTTGAACATTTCCTCCACGGCTCAAGTGTCTGCCTCTACGGTTTTGGTGGGTAGCGGTGGTGCCACCGGCACGGGGATTTTGAGCATGACCGGAGGTTCCCTTACCACCGGTCAGATTTCGGGCAGCACCGGAATTTCAAACGCCACCTTCAATGGTGGCCAAGTCATCGCGACAGGAAACCAGGCGGCATTCATCACATCGCTTGGCACGGCAACTCTTGGAGCCGGAAACCTCAGCGTGAACAGCAATGGTTTCGCCATCGCTTCGAATCAGGTTTTCAATGGAGTCGGCGGTCTCAACAAATTGGGAACCGGCACGTTGACGCTTAGCGCCAGCAGCGGTTACACCGGCAAGACGACCGTGCAGGTCGGCACGCTCGCCCTCGCCGCGACCGGTGCGATCAGCGCTTCCACCACAATCGAGGTCCAAGCGGGCGCAGTTCTTGATGTGTCTGCCGTGAGTGGATGGACGCTTGCAACCGGTCAAACCCTCCAGGGAACCGGCGCCGTGGTGGCGACGGCCGGCGCGAACCTCAACGGGACAGTCGCCCCTGGGACATCCCCTGGGACGTTGACCATCGTCGGACCAGTGTCGATGGGTGGAACCTATAACTTTGAGTATGTCAGCGGCACTACTGGAGCCGACCTGCTCGATGTGAATGGAACCTTGGCACTGGCTGGAGCCGTGTTGAACCCTTCCGAGCTTGGCACCTACAATGTGGGCGACAAGTTCACGATCGCCGCCTACGAGGGACTGTTGACCGGCACGTTCACGGGCTACGCCACGGACGATACCACCTACACCATCAACGGCAACCTGTGGAGTCTTGATTACAACGACCTGAGCGCCGGACTCAACGGTCCGGGCGACACACCGACCGGCAGCACCTCTTTCATCACGATGACTGCGGTGCCTGAGCCGTCGGCCGCCCTGCTCGGCAGTCTTGGGGTGTTAGCCCTGCTTCGCCGCCGCCGGGTTTCCTAAACTCAAACAACTCAAAGGCCGCGTCGCTCAGTGCGACGCGGCTTTTTTGTAAAAGTAGTCGTGGACTTCAGTCCGCAGTTGTTTCTGCACGGGCTGAAGCCCTCGACTACCTTTTTCCGCGATCGCTCTGGGAGCTTGCGATGCGGGATCGCAAAGCTACGATTTCCCGCCATGAGCCGCCGGTCACGAAAACGCGAGGTTGCAGGACAAAAGCGGTATTTCGGAAAAATCCTTCTCGGGGTGGTGGTGGTCGGAATCGTCGTCCTCTGCGTCGGCTACGGGATGTTGCGAAGCTACCTGCACAGCGACGCGTTCCGCAAATTTCTATCGGCCGAAGCCGGTGACGCGGCGGGGGTGAGCGGAGAATTTGCCCCCTTCCGGTGGGAGGGACTTGCGGTGGATACGGATTCTTTCGCGGCGACCGGGGATGGCCTGATCACCGGCGTGCGGGCGGAGGGTCTGCACACAGAGGTCGGGCTTGGTGGCGTGCGGCGCGGCGTGTGGGAAATCAAGGGCTCAAGTTTGCGCCGGCTGGAGGTCTCCATCGATGCGCGGAAACTTCAATCGGATCGGCCTGACGCAGAGCACTCTCCTGCGGATCGAACCCAATCCAGACGGCCCGGATGGTTTCCCAGTGAAGCTGAGCTGGAGGGGCTTGACGTGCAAGATCTCACGGTGAGGGCGGTTCTTGAAAAGGGTTTGGCGACCGCCACCGGGCTGGCGGTCCGCGCCGGGCAAGCCGGGGCGAGAGACGTCTATCGCGCGGAAATCACCGGCGGAGCCATCCGTCTGCCATTTGGAAACGCCCCGGAACTCCGTCTCGATCGGGCGCGGCTTCGCTATCGGAAAGCGCAGGTTTTCCTAACCGAAGCGACCGTCGGTGCCTGGGCGGACGGACGGATCACCGGCAGCGGTGAGTGGGACATGAAATCGAAGCAGTTCTCCTTCGAGGGGGAGGCCACCGACGTGAGGTGCGAGGATATCCTGGACGCCGATTGGTCGAAGCGGCTGACCGGCGACGTGGCGTCGGATTTCAGTGCGGACAACTCCCCGGGATTTCCGCAGGCGAAGGGTAATCTAACGATCAAAAACGGCACGCTTACCGCCCTGCCGATGCTTGACGCCCTCGCCGCTTACGCCGACACGCGCCGGTTCAGGGTTCTCACGCTCAGCGAAGCCCACACCGGCTGGCGGTGGAAGAAGGGCGAAATTTCCCTGACCAACCTGGTGCTGGCGAGCGAGGGTCTGGTGCGGCTGGAGGGCAGCATCGTGATCCGCGGTCGGAAAATGGACGGGCTGTTCCGCCTCGGACTCGCGCCGGGCACCCTCGCCACCATTCCAGGCGCGGAGACCGATGTCTTCGCTCCAGGCGAGCGGGGTCTGCTCTGGACCACCCTCCGGCTGACCGGAACTCTGGACGATCCGCAGGAGGATCTCACCGACCGCCTGATCGCTGCGGCAGGCTTGAGGATGTTCGAGCAGCTCCCGGAAAGCGGAGAGAAGGTTCTCAAGTTTGCCGACTCGGTGCTCGGCGAACCGTCCTCCAAGACCATCGAGAAGGGTGTGAACATGCTCCAGAAAAGCAGCAGGGCCGTGCGCGAGGTGAGCGGCATTCTCGATGGTTTGCTTGGCGCGCCCTCAGAACCCGAAGCCCAATGAAGCCCCGGATCTCACTCATTATTCCCGCTCACAATGAGGCGGCATTTTTGCCAGGATGCCTCGGTGCCGCGCGGTTGGCCGCTGAACGCATTGATTCTGAGTTGGAAATCATCGTGGTGCTGAACCGTTGCACCGACCAGACCGAGGAAATCGCGAGCCGCCACGGCTGCCGGATCGTAAAGGAGGACGCCAAAAATCTCTCAGTCATCCGCAACGCCGGCGTGGCAGCAGCGGCAGGTGAAGTCATTGTCACCTGCGATGCGGACAGCCGGATGCATCCCTCAAGTTTCGTGGAAATTCTGCGACGGCTCGACACCGGGAAAACCATCGGCGGCGGCGCGATGGTTGTCCCGGAGCGCTGGTCGCTTGGCATCGTGGCCACGGGATTCGCGATCCTGCCCTATCTCGCATTCACCGGTGTGAGTTTCGGGCTGTTCTGGTTTCTGAAGCGCGATTTCGATGACATTGGCGGATTCGACACCCGCTTCCTGTCGGCCGAAGACGTGAATTTCGCCGTGAGATTGAAGAATCACGGACGAAAAACCGGTCGCTCGTGGGGCACCTTGCTGTGGTCGCCGCTGGTCACCTCGTGCCGGAAGTTCGACCAGTTCGGCGATTGGTATCTCGTCCGCAATCCGTCATTCGTTCGGTCGATTTTCCAAGGAAACAACCGGCAGGCGGCGGATCGATACTGGTATGACGTCCGCTCCGAGTGAGCCGAAAAGTCG
>JANMSI010000042.1:0-29422 GCA_031389115.1 Akkermansiaceae bacterium | reverse complement strand
GTTTCACCGCCATGTAGCTGGCATCCCCCAGTCGCGCCAACTCGCTCACGGGCAGGCCGCCGGACACTTTTAGCTCCACCAGGACCGCGCGCCATTGCGGTTTGATCAGGTCTTGGAATACCGGGAGCAACATGAAGTTTTCCGAGGCTCGCCGGACTCAATCCTTCCGACAACCCGCAAATTCTTGGGAATCAGAAAACTCTCCGCTCAAGGGCGTGCCCTGGCCGGAATCGCCATCGGCACCCGGCGCGGAATTGACTTCGCAGCCTCCTGCCCCACCCGTTTGAGGAGGGCAATCAACGAGGCGGTTAGAAAATACTCTTTGAGAAGCGCTTCGCGGCTTTCTCCATGGCGGGTTTTGTGGGTTATTTTCATAATTTCGGACTCTTGAAATCCAGTCCCGTGGAAATCCACGCTGAATCGTCGAAGCGCTACGCTCGGAGATTTCCAGACGCAAATTTAAATCCGCAGAGCGTGGCATTCCCTAACAACAACACCCCAGGCGGGCGATTGCGGAAATCCGAATTAACTTCTCGATTCCACCCCTGCGATCGTCTCTACATCCTCCTCCCATGTCCGCCCGCACCGGCATTCTCCTGGTTGTTTCCGGCCCCTCGGGGTCTGGGAAAACGACGCTTTGCCGGAAACTTGCCGACTCCGGCGAGGTCCGGTATTCGATCTCCTGCACGACCCGTCCGCCGAGGCCGGGCGAGGAGGACGGCAGGGACTATCACTTTCTCTCGAAGGAAGATTTTTTCCGCCGGCTCGAAGCGGGTGACTTCTTGGAACATGCCATCGTGCATGGGAATCTTTACGGGTCCTTGAAGTCAGAGGTCATTTCCCATCTCCAAGCCGGGACCGATGTCGTCATGGACATCGACATTCAGGGCGCGGAGCAAGTCCGCGAGTGCCCGGACCCCGACATCCAGCGCGCCTTCGTGGACCTGTTTGTCATGCCGCCCGGCGAGAATGAACTCCGCGAACGCCTCTCCGGCCGGGGCACCGACAGCGAGGAAACCATCGCCCTGCGCATGACTAACGCCCTGGAGGAAATGCGGAATTGGAAAAGCTACGCCTACCGACTTCTCTCCTCCACCCGTGAGGAGGATTATGCGAAATTCCAAGCTCTCGTCACCACCGAGCGGCTGCGGGTGTCGAGAATTTCGACGCCCTGACCCCGGCCCATGGAAAACCCTACCGCCATCCCCGCTTCGCGCCGTTGGTTGGTTAGAGCGACGCAACTGGCGCTGACGATCCTCGGCATCCCGCTGGTGGTGCTCGCGGGCTGCCAATCCAAGCTAATCTATTTCCCCCGTCCCTACGCGCCCGGCGCCACTGCGGAATGGGCGCAACGGACAACCGGCAGGTTCATTGATTTCAAAACCTCGCAAGGACATCAGCGGGCGTTCCTGCAAGGTAATCTAACCGCACCTCGGAACCTGTGGATCGTCTGCGGTGGCAATGCCACCGTGGCGCTCGATTGGTCGGAGTGGCTGGAGGAAAACGCGCCCAGAGAGGATGCGTGGTTGCTGGTGGATTTCCCGGGTTACGGCGATTGCGAGGGCGCGCCCACTCCGGGACGGATCCGCGAATCCCTCAAGGCAAGCGTGCCGCTGGCGATTGAGCATATTGGTGGCAAGGTGGACCCCCGCAGGCTGCGTTTTTTCGGTCACAGCCTGGGAGGTGCGGCCTGTTTGATCGCGGCCTCGGAATTCATGATCCAGCGCGGGGTCCTGATCGCGCCGTTCACCAGCACGATGGACATGAGCCGCGCGATGACCGGGCTGCCGTTGGGGTTTCTCGTCCGGCATCGCTTCGACAACTCCGCGCGCCTTGCGGAACTGGCAGCCCGCGGGCCGGGTGAAGTCATCGTTTTCCATGGCACCGACGACGAGGCGATCCCGGTGTGGATGAGCCGCACGCTCGCTTCCCAACAGAAACAAATCGTCCGCCTGCGGGAAATCCCGGGCGGACGGCACAATACGATTCAGGAAACGCACGCGGCCGAGGTCGCGGAGGCGTTGGACGAGATCGGTGGACACTTAGGCGTCGGGCAGGATGCCCGAGCCACTGTGGCGCGGGCATTCTGCCCGCCGCCTTCTCAGCGCGAGGCAGGGCCGCGGCGGTTGTTGCGACCGGAGGCGTTGCTGTAGTCACGGCCACCTCCGCCGCCACGATTGCCACCACCTTGACGGCTGCTGCGGTTTCCGCCGCCCTGGACCATGCCGCCGCCGCTTCTCATGCGGAGATGGCGATCGGCCAGCGACTCGTCGTGCCATGCATGATCATCCCAGCGGGGAACCGCCATTTTGATGACTTTTTCAATTTCCCGCAGGAACTCGCGCTCGTCCTCCGCGCAGAACGACACCGCGCGGCCTTCCGCCCCGGCGCGGCCGGTCCTGCCGATGCGGTGGACGTAGGCTTCCGGCTCGTTCGGGAGATCGAAATTCACCACCAGCCCCACGTCCTTCACATCGACGCCGCGGGCGGCGACGTCGGTGGCAACGAGTACGGGTGTTAGGCCTTTCTTGAATTTCTCCAGCGCCTTCTCGCGCTGCGCCTGGGACTTGTTGCCGTGGATGGCATCGGCCGGGAAGCCGGCGTCGCAGAGGCTTTTCGCCAGCTTGTTCGCCCCGTGCTTGGTGCGGCTGAAAACGATGGTGAGCTTGCCGGAGGTGGCGGAAGCCTGACCACGCAGGAGTTGTTCTAGCAGCGGGCGCTTGTTTTCGCGGTCCACGAAGCAGACCTGATGCTCGATGCGCTCGGCGGTGGTCGTTCCCGGATCGATGCTGACACGGGCCGGGTTGCGCAAAATCGTTTGCGCAAGCTCGACGATGTTAGGTGCAAGAGTAGCGGAGAAGAACAACGACTGCCGGTTGGCGGGCAGAAGAGAGACGATCTTCTTCACGTCGCGGGCGAAGCCCATGTCGAGCATGCGGTCCACTTCATCGAGGACAAAGAACTCCACTCCGGACAGATCCACGGCGCGTTGTTCGATGAGGTCTAGCAGACGGCCGGGAGTCGCCACCAGCACGTCCACGCCACCACGCATCGCGGAAACCTGCGGGTTCTGGCCGACGCCGCCGTAGATCAGCGTTTGCTTGAAGCGGATGTGAGCGCCGTAGGTGGTGAAGCTTTTCCCCACTTGGCCGGCCAGTTCTCGGGTCGGTGCCAAGACGAGCGTGCGGCATTGGCGCGGCTTGATCTGCCGGGGCCGTTCGTGGATCGCGTGCAGGATCGGCAGGGCAAATCCCGCAGTTTTTCCAGTGCCGGTCTGGGCGCAACCGAGCAGGTCGCGGCCCGCCAGCAGCAAGGGGATGGCCTGGGCCTGGACGGGCGAAGGCGTGTGGTAATTGAGTTCGCGCAAAACGCGTTGGAGGGGCGCAGCCAGTGGCAACGCCTCGAATGCAATCGGGGTCATGTTATTGATTTGCCTGCCTCATCCCGGATGGGCGGCAGGCGGTGTCGATGAGCGGTTAGGTGTAACCTCAAACAATCTCTCATCGATGTAGACCGGACAAGGGTGGAGCCATTCAATCGACTCCCCGCACGCCGGAACCGGCGTGCGCTGCGAGGCAATAGCCGGATCGCGGAACGTGACAAGACAATTCCATAAAACGAAGGCAATTGGTTAGAAAATACGGGTGACCGAGGTCATCGAAAAACTACGCGTTTGCGGGGGTCTGAACGCCAAATTGGAGGTTTACGCGGCACCCCCGCCTGCCAACATCCCGCGCGTGTATCCACCCGGTAAACGCCTCGCCGGCCTTTTGATTCCCGCTTTTTCCACCCGCCGCGAGGGAGACCTTGGAATCGGCGATACCGCGGGCCTGCGCGACTGGGTCGATTGGGCGGCGGAGCATCAGGTGGGATTCATCCAGCTCCTGCCGATCAATGAAAACGGCGCGGACGAAAGTCCCTATAGCGCGATTTCCTCGGTGGCGCTGGATCCGATTTACTTGGCCTGCGAAGTCGCCGAAATCCCGGGCCTAACGGAGACGGACATTTCAAGAACGCGCGACCACCTCAAGGCGGCCCTCGAATCGCCGCTGGTGAATTACCCGGCGGTGCGCGGCGCGAAACGAGCGCTGTTGGAACTGGCGTGGTCCAGATTCGGCCGGGCCACGCCGGAACTGGTCGAGGAGTTCAAGCAATTCCGCGAGCTGGAGGCGGAGTGGCTGGAGGGATACGAGTTATTCCGCCTCCTGATGGAAATCCACGGCGAGGCGCTCACCTGGGATCGATGGCCCGAAGCCTGCCGCACACCGCAAAAGGCGCGGGCATTTCTTGCCAAACTGCGCACGCGGGATACCCCCGGCGTCGATGGCCGGCTCGGCTTTTTCGCCTTCGTGCAATGGCTTTGTTTCCGCCAGTGGCTTGCGCTGCGGGCGCACGCCGAGCTGCGCGGAGTGAAATTGATGGGCGATGTGCCGATCGGCGTCAGTTGGCACTCGTGCGATGTGTTTTTCGCCCGCGATGAATTCCTGCTCGACTGGTGCGGGGGTTCGCCGCCCGAGGGCATGGGCCAGGACGACCCGTTTTTCCAACAATGGGGCCAGAACTGGGGCATCCCGCTGTATCGCTGGGACCACATGCAGGCGAACGGGTTCATCTGGTGGAAAAAGCGGATCACCCACTTGACGCGCATTTTTCAAATTTTCCGGCTCGATCACATTCTTGGGTTCTATCGAATTTACGCCTTCCCCTGGCGGCCGGAACGCAACCATGAGTTCATCGGACTCAATCACGACCAGGCCGCCTCGATCAGCGGCGGCCATCTGCCGCACTGGGTGCTGCGGCCCGACGACACCGTGGAAAACAAGGCCGCCAATCGCGACGACGGCGACGTCCGCCTGCGCGCCATCCTCGCCGCTGCGGAAGGAGCGGAGGTCATCGCCGAGGATCTCGGCTGGGTGCCTGAATATGTGCGGCCGCACCTCACGGACCTCGGCATCGCGGGTTTCCGGATTCCGCACTGGGATTGCAACGATCACGGCCACCCCACTCCGGGCAACGCGTTTCCCGAAAACTCGTTCGCCACCTACTCCACCCATGATCACGACCCGGTGAACGGCATTTGGCGCGGCTGCCTGCGCGTCATCCAGCAGCATCACGAAAATCCGACCGAGCAAACCGGCTGGTCCGTCGGTGGCGCGCACAACACCCTGCGGATCCTCGCCGAGTTCGCCGGGATCCCGATCCCCCATCACGCGCCCTGGCCGCCCTACACCGAAGGCGTCCGGCTCCGGCTGGTCAAGGCACTGCTTGCTTCGAATTCCCACTACGCCGTCCTGATGATCACCGAACTCTTCGGCCTCGACGAGCGGATCAACTCGCCCGGCACGTCCGGTGGGGAAAACTGGCGCTTCCGCCTGCCCTGGACCCTGGATGAGATCCGCGACGATCCCCATCTCAAAGCCAACTGCGACAAGCTGGCCGCGATGATCAGCGTCACCCACCGCGCTTGAAGGCAAGCGCTCGGATTTGCACAGAAAGTTCCGAAAATCAGCTTGCCAAGGCCCCAGTCTGCTCCTATTCGTCCCGCCCCCGCACGCGGGAAATGAAGGCGAGGATAGCTCAGTTGGTAGAGCAGTTGGCTTTTAATCAATTGGTCCTGGGTTCGAGTCCCAGTCCTCGTACTTCCTTCATTCCATAATGGTTTGAACCACCTCAGCGTTTGAGAAGTGGCCGAATGGGAACGGAAGTGAAAACAGTTTTGTCTAAGTTTTATTGCATCCCGTGGGAGCTACGACCTTGCTCTCTAATCCTCTAGCATCGCGTTCCTCACAGCTTGTAGGAAGGCACTTCCCCTGAGTCCGGCCCGAGGTCCGTTTTCAATTCCGCAAAAATAGACTTCGCGGGAGCAGTTGTGGCGGCCTCGTCAAAAGAACCGCTGCGCGTGTCGATTGCAGTCTCGGCATTCACCTCCGCGCGTGCCTCGGTGGCGTCCGCGATCCGGGCAAGGTATGCAATCACCGCGCCCAACCACCAGGCAACGGGTGCGGCTACGAGAATGAGGATGAGACCAAACCAGATACCCGCTAAGCCGAGGAACACGATGAGTATCCCCACAAAAACGACGATGACCGCAATTCCCTTGAAGAACTGAGCAAGGAAGGGCGTTGGTTTTTTGACCATCATGATCGCGCTTCTAACCTGTCATTCCCCGCGCGGCAAGTTCCTTCATCCACGCCGCCCAGATCGCTTGTCGCCATAAGGCTCCGGTGGATCTCCTTTCCCGGAAGCCATGAGGCGTGGGGACGTCTCGTCCCCACGCGATGGACGAGACGTCCATGCCCCCTAACGGAATTCACACGGCCTCCGCCGCGTCAGGACATGCTGTGCAGCCCCACGACATTTCCCTCGGGATCGGAAAAAATCCCGATGAAGCCATGCGGCGCGATGTCCATGCGCTCTCTCACGACCTTGCCGCCGGCGGCGGGGATCCGCGACAGCACGGCATCGAGTTCCCCCTCCACATTCAGATAGACCAGGGTGCCGCCCGAGCCCGGCTTGCAGCCCTCCATCTGGGTCAGCGCGCCGCCGACGCCCTTTTCGGAATCGCCTGGAAACATTGCCATTTCGCAGCCTTCCATCGAGGCCGGTTCCAGCCGGGCGGACAGGATGGCGTTATAAAACTCCGTCGATTTGCCGAGGTCATCGGTGTAAATCTCGAACCAGTTCAATGCGTTTACTTTCATGGTGTATGGGGTTGTTAGCGGTTGCGCGCTCGTGTCGCGGACGACGCGAGCGATGAACCACTTTTACTGACAACTTGTGTCGGCAACCATTCAAACCTCCGCAAAATTTCCGCAGTCCGTGGCGGCGGATTTCAACCGCCAGCCCGCTCAAGATGCTGGGCATGGCGGTTGGAAACCGCCGCCACGGGTCCAAGGTCGGACTTGATACTTTCCTGACCAGCGGTGACAAGTGCCGCGATGAATTTCGATTTCGACACGCCGATTACCCGACGCGGAACCGGCTGCATCAAGTATGACCGCAAGCCCGAGCTCGATCCCTTCTGGGTGGCGGACATGGATTTCGCCTCGGCTCCGGCGATTTTGAAGTCGCTGCATGATCGCTTGGACCACGGGATTTTCGGTTACGCACAGGCTCATGATGGATTGAACGAAGCGGTCCTCCACTATCTCCGCGATCGCCGCGGAGCGAACGTGCCGCTCGAAAACATCATTCACCTGGGCGGCCTGGTGCCCGCGCTTTCACTCGCCGCGCGCGCGTTTTGCAAGGCGGGCGACGCCGTGATGACCTGCACGCCGGTCTATCCGCCTTTCATCGGAGTGCATCATGACGCCCATGTTTCTCTAATTACCGTCGATCACATAAAGGTCGCGGGGCAATGGTCATTCGATTGGGAGGCGATGGAAAATGCCGTCACTCCCGGGACGAGGATCTTCCTGCTGTGCAATCCGCAGAACCCGTTAGGCCGGGTGTTTTCCGCAGATGAAATCGTAAAGCTGGCGGACTTCTGCGAGACGCATGATCTGGTGCTCGTTTCGGATGAAATCCATTGTGACCTGATCTTCGACGAAGCCGCGACGCCCCACTTCTCGGCACTCCAGCTCCCGGACGAACTCGCAAAACGAACGATCACGCTGCTCTCGCCGAGCAAGACCTGGAACATCGCGGGACTCGGTTACGCCTTCGCGGTGATCCCCGACGATTCGATCCGCCGGAAATTCGCCGCCGCGCGCGGGCATACCTTGAGCGAGATCAACGCGCTGTCGTATTACGCCGCCGAGTCCGCCTATCACGATGGAGAGCCTTGGCGGAGCGAGCTGATGGACTATCTGAAAACCAATCGCGACACCCTTGTGGAATTCATCGCCGCCCGCTGCCCCGAACTAACCGTCGAAGCCGGTGAGGCGACCTACCTCGCATGGATCGACGCGCGGGGCATGGGCGTGGAAAATCCCGCGCACCACTTCGAGCACAAGGCCGGACTGTTTCTATCCGATGGTGCCTATTTCGGCTGGCCGGGCTGGATCCGCTTCAATTTCGGCTGCCCGCGCGCGCGGATGCTCGAGGGATTGGAAAAGATCGCGGGCGCGCTTCAGAAATAGTTTTTCGCCATTTCCCGCCAGGAACGGAACCGGTGGGCCCGGCCGCTCCAGACGTGCAGGGCGTGCCAGATTCCCTTGTCCCACATCAGCTGGCTGAGGTCGCGGGTGTTCTGATAGAACGGATCTTCGTCGCCCACGGCCAGGATGATATCCAGACGGCGGAGCTGGGATAAAAGCGTCTCGTCAGACAGCCTGCCCAGGAAATGGCTGGGCGTGTTGAAGTAGATGTCCTCGTCATAGTAACCGCCGAACAGGTCGTTGAAATCTGGCAGCGTCATGCTCAGGTCGTAACGTCCGCTGAAGGCGAGAACTCGGTTGAAATGCTGCGGATGCCGCAGCGCGATGTTCAACGCGTGGAAGGCCCCGAGGCTGCATCCGTGCGAGATCAGATAGGGATTGGAATTGATCGATGCGGTGAACGGCAGCACCTCGCTGAGGATGTAGTCCTCGTACTGGAGATGCCGCTCGATCCGCTGCCGGGGGTGCTTCCAATTGCAGTAGAAACTCTCGCCGTCGAGGCTGTCCAAGCAGAACAACTGCAGCCAGCCATTCTCTAACTGCGGGCGAAGGGCCTCGATCATCCCGCGGTTTTCGTTGTCGTAAAAGCGGCCCATCCGCGGCGGGAAAACCAGCACCCGCGCGCCGCCGTGGCCGAATACGAGCAACTCCACCTCCCGCCCCAGGCGGTGGCTATACCAGCGGCGATAGTCTCGATGCATGGAGGGGGGAATTCGGTTAGGTGACCCGCTTGCGACGAGGTTTCTTCGCCTCCAGCTTGGCGTTCTGCGCACGGAGCAAGTGAGTCCACAGATCGTAACCGGCACGGTTGAGATGCAGTCCGTCCTCGAGAAACAGCTCATTGCGCGGCTGCCCGTCGGCAGTGAGCATGGGGGAGAAAACATCGAGGAAATAGAGTCCCTTTTCCTGATGGATAAATTCCTCTACCAGTCGGTTAGCCTCGACGATGTCCGCGAGGTTCGACCAGCGGGAGGGACTCGGTTTAATGGCGAGAAAGGTCACCGGCACGTCGCCCAAGGCATTGCGGATGATCGAGACGAGAGCCTTGAAGGAATCCAGCACCTTTTGCGGCGTCGCTCCTTGATCGAGGTCGTTGTCTCCGGCGTAAAACAAGATGTTCTGCGGCGCGTAGGGGACGACGAGGAGGCTCGCGAACTCCACGCAGTCCGCGAGGGTCGAGCCTCCGAACCCGCGGTTCAGCACGGCCATGTCGGGAAAGTCCTCCGCCAGGGTTTCCCAAAGGCGGATCGATGAGCTCCCGTAGAAAAGCACCGGGGAATCCGGGGGCGGCGTGCGCAGGTCTCCGGCAGCAAGCTCGCGGAGTTCTTCGGTGTAGTAGGCTTCGGCTGGTGTCATGGAAACGGCGGCTGACGCTACGTTCCGCCGTGATCATGCACAAGGGCGTTTGGTTTCGATTCCGTCACATGGCCACGTTTCAGGAACGGCGGACTGAAGTCCACGACTACCTTTCCAACGTGGTCGGCCTGCGGCCTCGCAAGTAATCGGCGGCTAACATTTTCCGGCCGCCCTCGGGTTGCACGGTGAGCAGGCGGAGCGCCCCGGTGCCGCAGCCGACGATGAGTTCGCTGGCATCCGATAGAATTTCGCCATGTGTTAGCGAATGATCGACGACGTTAACAGCCGGGAAAATTTTCAATCGTTTGACGCGGCCGTCCTCGATGGCATGGGTGAAAGTGCCCGGCCATGGATCGTAGGCGCGGATGCGGCGCTCGAGGGACGTTGCGTCTTGTGACCAGTCCAACCGACCGTCGTCGCGTTCCAGTTTGGAAACATAGCTGGAGGCGGCGTTGTCCTGGGGGATGCGTGCCGCTGTGCTGTTAGCGAGTTTTTCCAAGGCCTCTGCCATGACCGCGGGTGCGAGGTCTGCGAGCCGGTCGTGCAGGCTGCCGCCGGTTTCATCCGCAGCGATGGGGATGGAGCGGGCAACGATCATGTCCCCCGCATCCAGCTCGCGGACGACGTGCATCGCGGTGATGCCGGTCTCGGAATCGCCCGCATCGATGGCGGCCTGGATGCAGGCGGCTCCCCGGTATTTCGGCAGCAGGGAGGCGTGGAGATTAATGATGGCGTGACTGGCCAGCGTGAGGATGTCTTTCCGCAGGATCTGGCCGTAAGCCATGACTACGAGTATCTCCGGCTCGCACGCGGCGAGCTCGGCGGCGATGTCGCCGATTTTCTCCGGCTGATAGACCGGGATGCCGGCGGCGAGCGCCTCCAGCTTGATCACGGACGGAGTGAGCGTTTGGTGGCGGCCGACGGGTTTGTCAGGCTGGGTCACGAGTGCCAGCGGCCGGGGACCGGACTCTAGCAATCGCCGGAACGATGGCAGGGCGATCTCGCCGGTCGCGATGAAAATGAGCCGCACGACGAACAGACGGTTAGACGATGTGGCGGGCCATTTCCTCGTAAACGGGCAGGCTGGTGATGCGCTGGATGATATCCGCCAGGACCTTCACCGGCGGCTGGCTCGCGTCGATGCTGGTGACCCGGTCCGCGGGATAATGTTCGAGGATCGGTTTGGTTTCCGCTTCATAAGTGGCGATCCGCTGGTCGATAACCAGGTCGCTGGCATCGTCGATGCGGTTATCCTTGAGCGCCCGCTTGCGCATGCGGCGGGCGAGTTCGTTGCGGTCCGGGCAGGAGAGGTGGAAGACCTGATGGACCTCGATGTAGCGGTCGAGGATTTCCGCCTGGCGGACGTTGCGCGGGATGCCGTCGAGGACGAGGAAATCGATGTCCGGCTTGTAACGATGGGTGTCGCCGAGGTTGTCGATTTGGGCCTTCCACAGTTCGATGGTCAGTTCGTCGGGCACCAGTTCGCCGCGGCTCGAGTAGTCCACGAATTGCCTGCCTAAGGCCGTTCGCGTATCGAGCGAGCGGAAAACATCGCCACACGCACAGTGGAAAAACCGAGGTACGCTGCCCAGGATTTGCCCTTGGGTTCCCTTCCCCGATCCGGGAGCGCCGAGGATGATCAATGCGGGTCGTTTGGGCAAGGTCATGAATCGTTAGTTTTTGTTAGAGTTACGGTTTTGACGCGGCGAGAAACACGATCAGGGGAACCAGCAGCGTGACATCCGCCAGCACCCTCAGGGCGTCCTGCGAAAACCGCGAGCGGGTGCGGTTGAGAATGTGCAGCAGGGCGGCTGCGGTTAGAATGGCGTAGAAAAACGGCCGCGTGGTCAGCTCGTGATCCTGCGACGCGAACACCAGGGCGGCCGCTCCCAGTAGAGTGAGTGGCAGGGTGAGCGCCAGCTCGTCGCCCGCCTTGATTTCCGGATCGGAGGACCGATAGGCGTGCTCCCAAAGGTCGATGGCGGAAATATTAAGGACGCACAGCACGGCGAAGCAGATCAGCTCGCGGGAGCGGAGGAACTCCCACATTTCAAATCCCGTGTAGGCGTAGGCGAGCATGGAAGTGCCGTAGGCGAAGGCAATTCCGGCGAGCACGTTCTTGGCATACGGGATTTCATGCGGACCCTGCGCGGTGAAGATGGAGAGAACGAAGAAAGCACCCACCACAATCGCACCAAAGTAAGCGTGGCCCAGGAAGCCGTTAGGACCGATACCGAAGCCATAGATCGATAGCGGCAGGCGGGTGATGACCAGGGTCAGGGCGAGGATTCCAGCAGCGAGCGCGACGCGGCGGAACACCCGCTGATGCTGGCGGTGAAACTCATGACGCGCGCCCAGTTTTTCCGAAGCGCTGTCGCGCATGGAGACATCCAGCAGGCGGTCCGTGACATAGATGACCCAGACCACCAGACCCAGCGAGACGTAGGCGGCCCATGGCAGGTAATCGACCCGCCACGTCTTCGCGAAAATAAACAGCCAAGCCACCGCCACGAGCGGAGCGTCCAGGCTCAGCAAGTTGGGGAAGAGCCACAAGGGCTTACGCTGCGCGGAAGGCACGACGCGCGGACCATCCCCGAGCGGTGCAATTGTGGCAAGCGCGGATTAAACGAGGCCGACAGCGCGCCGGATGCGCTCCAGAACCTTGCCCGCCTCCTCGCGCGCCCGTAAGGCTCCGGTCGCGAGTATCTGATCGACATACCCTGGATCTGCGAGGATTTCCTCCCGGCGGGTCCGCATCGGCGCGAAGAAATCCCAGTAGGCATCCGCGAGGCGCTTTTTAAAATCGCCGTAGCCCACGCCACCTTGTTCATGATCCGCCACCATCGTTGCGTAATCGGCTGGACTGGCGAGCAGCTTGTAGAGCGCGAGAATCGTCGAGCCCTCGGTCGGCTTCGGTGCTTCCACCGGAGTCGAATCGGTGGTGATTTTCATGATGAGTTTCTTCATCGGTTTTTCCTCACCGAAGATGGGCAGAGTGTTGTTGTAGCTCTTGCTCATCTTCTGTCCGTCCAGACCCGCCACCACCGCAGTGTCCTCGCGGATGATCGGCTCGGGAATGACGACCGTGCCATCGCCGTAGGTTTCATTGAACTTGCCGGCGAGATCGCGGGTCACCTCAAGGTGCTGCTTCTGGTCCTTGCCGACCGGAACTTTGTTAGAATCGTAAAGGAGTATGTCGGCGGCCATTAGAATCGGATAGGCGAACAACGCATGGTTGGGCGCGATGCCTTGAGCGGTCTTGTCCTTGTAGGAATGGCATTTCGCCAGCAGACCCATCGGGCACACGGTCGAGAGGAGCCAGGCGAGCTCGTTCACCTCCGGCACGGCGCTTTGCCTGAAGAACACCGCCCGCGCGGGATCGAGGCCGCAGGCGAGGAAATCGACCGCCAGCTCGCGCACGTTTTCGCGCAACGCGGCGGGATTCTGGGAGGAGGTCATCGCATGATAGTCCGCGATGAAATAGAACGCCTCGCCTTCCTCTTGAAGCCGCACGGCAGGCTCCATCGCGCCGAAATAATTCCCGACGTGGAGTTTTCCGCTGGGCTGGAGACCGGTGAGGATGCGCATGGCGCGGAGGATGGATTCCGGGCGGGGAAACGGTCAAGAAATAGGAATTGCGGGGTAGTTCCTGGACTTGGGATGGTCTACCTCAATTCTTCGGAGATTGAGGAAAGGAACTTTCTCTAGCAGCGTAGCGGAACACATATTGCCATGAAAATTCACCCTATTGTTTGGATGGTAACGCTGCTGGGTTGGATCATTCCCGCCCCCTGTTTTGCCACCGCGGTTGGAACCTCCACCATTGAACAACCGGTCAATCTCGGGACAAAATCCGATCCTCAGCGAATTCCGCTGGGTCGCGTGGGAGTGATTAGCAATTACGGTTACGGCATTCACCGGATGATTGGCGAAGCCCGTGCCTGCCCAGACGGCGCGATGCGCTGGGAGGGCGGCTCGGAGCTGGACCAGAATCTGGCAAGCGTCTTCGGCATCTCGGTGGAGGCGGAAGATCCGACGCAGATCCTGGCATTTCCCGTGACCTTGCGGGTAAAGCCATGGAAGCCGCCGGGATATAGTCCTTACTCGAAGGATCAGGTGCTTGCCGCCACACTCTGGTGCCTGCTCCGCAGCACCGGTGGCACGCCGGACACTCCGCTGGATGTCCGAGTCGTCGCGGAAGGATCGGATGACAAACCGCTAGAGGCAAAATCACGGGTGTCCGGTTAACGAGTGGATGGGGATTCACTAATTGTTATGGGTGAGAGGATTGCAAATGAAAGATGATGCCACGCTTTTGAACTTTCCGAAGGTTTCCGGCATGGTGTCGTCCGATGAACTCCGGACGCCACATCCTTTCTCAAATCCTCGACCTCGTGGATCGCAAGACGCTTTCCCGCTTGGTCCGACGCTACGACGCCGAATCCCGTGTCCGCCACTTCGGCTGCCGCCAGCAGCTCATCTGCATGGTATTTGCCCAGTTGACTTGGCGCGAGGGACTGCGGGACATTGCAGCATGTTTGAATGCGAGGCCTTCGACTTTGCATCACTTGGGATTCAGCCAGCCGGTGGCGAAGTCCACCCTCGCGGACGCCAACGAACAGCGCGACTGGCGGCTTTGGGAAGACCTTGCCAAGGGCCTCATGCGAAAGGCAAGAGCACTGTATGCCGGCGAGGATCTTGGACTCGACCTCGACAACACCATCTATGCCCTCGACTCGACGACCATCGACCTCTCGCTGACCCTCTTCCCGTGGGCCGACTTCCGGCAGACCAAGGCGGCTATCAAGATGCACACCCAGATCGACCTGAGGGGCCCTATTCCAACCTGCATTCATATCACCGGAGCACGCCAGCACGACGTCGGCTGGCTCGACAGCCTTCTGTTCGAACCGGGCGCCTTCTATCTGATGGATCGCGGCTATATGGATTTCGCCCGCCTCTTTCTGATTGCCAGCGCGGGAGCGTTCTTCGTCACACGGGCCAAAAGCAAACTGCAATTCACTCGGCACTACTCGCTGCCGGTGGATCGCTTCACCGGCTTGCGAAGCGACCATGTCGGCAAGCCGAGTCTCGCGAAATCGCGAAATGCCTTTCCCGCTCTCTTGAGAAAGGTGCGCTACTACGACTCGGAAACCGCAAAGGAACTGGTCTTCCTCACCAACAACCTAGAGATCCCGGCGCTGACAGTGGCCATGCTTTACAAGATGCGATGGCGGATCGAGTTGTTCTTCCGATGGATCAAGCAACATCTGCGAATCAAACACTTCTACGGCACGAGTCCCAACGCGGTGAAGACGCAGATATGGATTGCGGTGACCATCTATCTGATAGTCGCCATCCTCCACAAGCAGCTGAAACTGCCCGGCACCCTCCACAGAACTTTGCAGCTTTTGAGCGTTCATCCTTTTGAAAAACTCACTCTAAATGAACTACTTGCGGAATCAGACCCCAGAACTTGTGATGACTCCGACCCCAACCAATTGAAATTGTTTGGGTTATAACCGGACACCCGTGAGGCAAAATATTCGGGAAAATACGTTACGAATCCCGGAAAGGAGAAAGATGAAGTTCCGCCGGTGAAAGTGGCCGGGACTGTCATTGAGGAGGACGTCCGGGGAATCGCCTGGGTGATATTTTCAGACGTCGTTCTCAAAGATACTTTCGTCCCGCAATCTCCGGGCATGATCATTCTGGAGACCCGGGGCGACTGAGATGCGGGCTGGCATGTTCTCCCCGTCTGGGGAAACGGACATGACGGAAGCGATTTCCTCCGGCTCAACAATTGGTCGGCCGCCATGTGTTATTCCAGTTTCCGCTCGCGAGGCGTCACCGAAGCCAACTCGTTTCTCGCCAGAGGTGGCGCGAATGATTTCACGGCAACCCGGGAACACGAGTCCGACTCGGTATCCCTTCACCATCCCCGTGTGAGCCAAGCAACGCTGGCCGCCGACATCCTCGCTCTCGTGATCTCCGCGCAGCCCACCGATGCCAGACCGCTAATCGTAACGATCAGCGTCGACGAGTCCGGCCTTGCGAACTATCCCGCCTTCCGCAATGCGCCAGGCTGGAAGGAAACCGTCGATCCCAACGCCATCGAGTTGGAATGCGAATTCGTATGGGATGCTGCGGCGAACAAGCTGACGAAAGGATCCGTTCCATTGGTCCAACTCGAAGGCCGCGATTGGATCACTCCAAATCCCGAGCAGGAGAAACCGGGCGACGATGCCGAGAAGAAAGTCGCCCAAACCGTGGCTTCCCGCATCAAGGAGGGAATCCACGATGGCACCTTGTGCGCGGAGAAAGTCATGCCTGCGGATCAACTGCACGATTCCGGCTTGCCGCGGGAAATCGGCAAGGGCGGATACTACGAGGCACTGGCAACTTACTCGGATGGCAAGACCCTTCCCGACAAACCTCAGAACCATCCGGTCAAAATCGGAGATTCCGACCTCATGCAAGCCCGCCACGCGGGATGGACGATCGGGATTGGACGGGGCGAAGCCATCGCGATCGAAGTCCGTAATGCCATCGAAGAAGCGAAGCTTAAAAAAGAGGAGTGAGTCTCCACTCTGGCATCTGGATTCTGGAGTCTCAAATCTCCGAAAACAACGCCTCGACCATTTCCAGGCACTTCACGCCCGGCATCACGCTCAGGTCCATTTGATTCATTACATAAGCGAAGGAAATGCCGGTTTCCGGATCGCCGAATGCATGGCTGCCTCCAGCGCCGGGATGGCCGAACGCGGATATCGACGGACCGTAAAGATGCCGGATTTTTTGCCCAGAATCGTCCATCGGATCGAGTTGAGCGCCGCAGGTGAATGCGGTTGGCCGGAGCAGCACCTTGTCGTCACCCGAGATTTGCAGGGACGCCAACGCCTGTCTCACTCCCGCAGAAAGCGGACTCTCGATGGAGCCGATCGCCGCTTGATAGAATTTCGCCAGCGCTGACGCTGTCCCCACGCCCCCGAGCGCGGGCAAGCCGGCGGACCAGGCGCGCGGTTCGTTCATTTCATGGATCGCATGAAGCCCGCGCGGCGAGGAAAACGCCCGGCGAGTGAACGTGCCGGAGGTCGTCAGTTGCTTGTAAAAACCGTCCGCCAGATCCGACTTGTCCGCCTTGCCTGGATAGAGCCGTGCGACTCGCGGCCACTCGCTTTCTGGCAGGCCTATCCAGAAATCCAGTCCGAGTGGATTCGCGATTTTCTCCCTCCAATAGTTCCCGAGCGTTTTCCCGGTGAGACGGCGCACCGGCTCGTCCACCAGCGCTCCGAACGTCCGCGGATGGTAGCCATGACCTTGCCCCAGGCTCCACGCCGGCATCTGGGCCTCGATGGCAGCCACGACTTCGGCATGGTCGAAAACATCCGCCCGCTGATCCAGCGCGGCCAATCCGCACTGATGCGACAGCAGATGCTCGAATGCGGCACCGGCGACCGGAAACCGCGGCCAGACTTCCCGGACCCGCGTCACCGCCGTCAGCCCCTTGCTTTCCAGCGCCACTAACAAAGTCGCGGCCGCCGGCACCTTCGTCGCTGAATAGACCGGAACCAGAGTGGTGTTCGTCCACTCCCGCAGCCGCTCCCGCTCGCACCACCCATGCCCTGCGGAAATCAGTTCCGCGCCGTCCCACCAGATGCTGATGGAGGCTCCCAGCTCGTCCCGGTCGCGGAAATTCCGCTCGAAGACCTCAAGAACCTTACCTAACACCCAAGGACTCGCCGCCATGCAAATTGGTTTCCAACACCGGTCCGCCGCGCATCCCTGAATTTCCTTCGAAAATCATTGCCCACTCCGGTTCGTCCGGTTTCGACGACCACTCCTCGATCAAGCGGAAGGCCACGGCCAGCAGCGTCGGCCCGAGGAAAACGCCCACCAAGCCGAAGGCCAGCGCCCCGCCGATGACCCCGCAGAAGATCAACACGAACGGCATCTTGCTGCCTTGGCTGATGAGGTACGGGCGGAGAAAATTATCGACGCTGCTGATGCCGAGTCCGCCGTAGAGCAGCATGAAAATTCCCCAGCCCGCTTCATTTTGGGCGAACAACCACAAGGCGGCCGGCAGCCAGATCATCGGCGGACCGAATGGAATTACGGCGAAAAAGAACGTCAGCACCGACAGCAGCACCGCTCCCGGCACGCCCGCGATCCAGAATCCCAGCCCCGCGACCAAGGCTTGGGCGATGGCGGTTCCGAGAATCCCGTAAATCACGCCGCGCACCGTATCCCCGGCCACTTTGATCAAATGCTGACCGCGCACTCCGGCGAGCCGATCCGCAGCGACCGCCAGCCGGTCCGATAGCAGCGGCGCGTCACGCAGCAGGAAAAACGCCAGAAATCCGCTTAGGATCAGCTGCATCACTCCCTGACCGACCGCCAGCGTCACCGACAACAGCCAGCTCCACGCCCAGGTCAAAAATTGTCCTAACAATACGACAAAATGAGGCGACTTCGGCTTCTTTTCGTCATCCACCAACGCACCCTCGCTGATGGCAGCGGGAACAGGCGGCGCGTCCTGCAAGAACACCCCTTCTTCCCCCTCAATGACAATTTTAGGACGCGGCGGCAGCGTTTTTACCTCCTTGTCGAGCTGCTCGAGCAGGGGCTTGCGGTCCTCGGCGAATTTCGCCCAGTAACCGGCGACCTCGGTCCCCACCAGCGGCAATTTCTCCACCCACGCCGGAGCTTGATCGGGGGCGGCCATGAACCATTTGCGGGTTGCGATGGCCAAATCCTTGCCGTCCTGAGCGATGCTGAAACTCACCAACACGATCGGCCCGGCGAGCACGACCGTCATCGTGAGAGTCACGAAACACGCCGCCAGAGTGCGCGACCCTCGAAACCAGCGGGTGAAGCTCCGCTGCAGCGGATGCAGGGCATAGGCCAGAATCATCGCCCACATCAGGGCGGTCATGAAAGGTCGGACCACCACAAAGCACCCGATAAGAAGCAGCAATAACGCCAGCCCGCCTAGCAGGGGTTCAAGCTTGAAGCGTTTGGTCGTCGGTTCGGAGGTCATCGTCTGGAGTGAGGCTAACCAGCTTTTTTCGGGTTCGCCAGCGAGTTTCACAGGGTAATTCCCAGAAATCGCCAGTCGCCGGCCGCGTCCACTCACTGGATTTCGCCTCAGCGCCAACTTTCGGCGGAATGCGGCGAGGTCCAGCAGCGTGAGCTGGAGAGAAAAAGGCGGCGAAACCCCCTACTTTCACGGCGAGCGGGCGATTTGGTTGTAACCATTTTCAGGTTTCATGCGTACTTTGGGACACGGCGTTTCGCCGCTTCCAATCATGAAAACCATCCTCAAGCTCATCGTCGCGGTCGTCGCAATTTCCCCCTTCCTGCCGGCGATGGGGAAGGAAGAACCCCTGCGAGTCGAAGGCTTCGAGGAGGGGATGCGCCAGGCGTTCGTGGATTATAAAAAGGGCGACAGCGAAGCGGTGACGGCCAAGCTCCGAGAACTGATCAAGCTGATGGAAGACAAGGACGCGGCAAAAGTGGCCGACCTGCTTCCCGACATGGTGAACGGCTGGAAGGGCGAAACTTTGAACCGCGAGGAAGCTCCGGGCGGAGGGATTTCCCTGTCGCGGATTTACGTCTCCGGCGAGCACCGGATCACCGTCAAGGTCATCAAGGATTCGCCGGTGGTGAATCAGTTGCTGCCGTTGTTAATGAACGATGAATTGATCCGGCTCTCCAATCGGAAAACATCCAAGATCTCGGGCGAGATGGCCATCATGGAGGGCGAGAACAAATTGCAGATGGTCCTGGATGGACGGATTTACCTGGAGCTCGAAGGCGATGAAACTACCGGTGAAACTCCGCTGACGGGCTTCGCCCGAAAGCTCAACATCGCCGCGCTGAAAAAAATGAAATAAGGGTCAATCCGCCACCGCCAGCGATGGCAGGCAGTCAATCAGGAAGTTTCCCGCCCGCTTGACGTCGCGGCTGAGCGCATTCCGCTCGCTGTCGAGCGGGTTATGCATTTCCGGAAAAGTAATGGAGGTGCTCACGGGAGGCGCAGCGGGCGGGTCATGCCGGGAAATTTCCGGACGGTTGGCCTCAGGGATTTTCCAAAACAGAATGACGATCGCCGCGAACGCTACAGGTAGCGCCAGCCAGATCCAGCGCCGCGCCTGGGGCGGGGGCTGCGTTTGGGTAATCGCTCGGAGAATTCGTTGCTCAAGGCCGGGCGAATGCTCAATGCCTGGTTTTTGCGAGCGCAGGAGTTCGCCAATTTCGACAAAAGAATCTTCGATTTTCATGAGACCGTGCGTTGAAGTTCAGACAGGGCTTCGGAGTTTCTAACAAGGTCATTTTTGCGGACGGTTTCCGCCAGGGATTTTCGAGCCCGGTGGAGAATGACTTTCACGGCACCCTCGCGTTTTCCTAAAATAGCGGCCACTTCCCTCAGCGGCAGTTCCTCGCGGTAGTGAAGCCACAGCGCACTGTAGGCATCGGGCGCGAGACGGGATTTCGCCAGCTCCCACAGCCAAATGGCCGGGTTGGCGACTTCCGGTTCGGACGGATAAACGACTTCAAGCGGGACCGGCCGCGAGCGGCGGAGAGCGGCGATGGACTGACGCCGGGCGAGGGTGAACAACCAAGGCAACAGCGGCAGCGCGGGATCGTAATGGTGAAATTTCCCCCAGGCTCTAACGAAAGTTTCCTGCGTGAGATCCTCCGCATCCTGGCGATGGCGGGTCAGAGCTAGCAGAAAGCCGAAAACCCGCTCGTGGTAGCGATGCACCAACGCTCCGAACGCGGAAGTGGAGCCTTTCCGCGCGAGTTGAGAAAGCATGAAATCGTCGGCATCCATATGGAGAAGGGACGCGCTTAATTTTTGCCACCCTTATTTTCTGCAGCTTGTTGCATCAAAACGAGCCATTCGTTCACGGGCAGGGTAATGGCGGCGGTCAGGCCGGGTTTTTCCTCGGTGAGCTTGATTTCATAACGGAAATCCATCCGCGTCAGGTCCGGTTTGGCGGCTTCCGCGAAGGCGAGCACTCCATCGATCATCCGCCGCAGTCGGTTAGCGTGATTCGTATCGACGCTTTCCGCGTGGGCTCGGATCGAGAAACGGCCCGCAGCTTCGACGATGGCGACGTGCATTCCGCTGGCCATGCGCAGCGTGCGGGCCGCGTCGGCGGGAAGCTCGATTTCCGCCAGCTTCGCGCTGGCCGCGATGAGCGGGTGGCCGCCATCGGCCGCGAAAAACGGGTCTCCGGCGACCGGCGCGTTTGCCTTCAGAATATCGAGCGCCTGACGCAGCAGGTCATCCTGATGGCTGAACACCAGCAACGTGTCGCTGGCAAACGCGGCGTGCTGTTTTTCCTTCTTGTCCGTCCACGAGTGGATGGAAAATCCCGCATGGGCCGCCGATGAATAATCCTTCGCCGCCTTAACAACGTCCTCCATGTGGGCGCGATCGAACGTGCCATGGATCAGCGCCACCGCGCGCTTCGGCTTGCCATCGCCATAAAGCGTGACGCCGTGCAAATCGTCGAGCGGGTGTAATGAGAACATTCGCTTGAACGCGCGGAGCTTCGCGCCGTGGTCGGCTTCGATGCGGGTGAAAATGGCTTTGCCGGTTTCGCTCGCCCGCATCGCGTCGAGATCGGCATGGAGCATCCATTTCGCGGATGCGGGGATCTGTGAGGGAACGAGGGGTGCCGCACAAAGCGGGGAAATGAAGGCGATGACGGAGAGGGTCAGGATTTTCATGATGCGAATGTGGTTTCATCCCGAGGTACGCACGCTTGGTCGCAAAGGTTACATCCGCAAAACCTGATCGCTCACTTTTCCGCCAGCCAGCAGCAGGCCTGGGTGGCGAAGTAGGTGAGGATCATGTCGGCTCCGGCGCGCTTGATGGCGGTTAGCGATTCGAGGACGATGGCGCGTTCGTCGAGCCAACCGCCCGCCGCCGCACTCTTGAGCATGAGATACTCGCCGCTGACCTGATAGGCGGCGATGGGCAGCGTGGTGGTTTCGCGAACGCGCGAGATGATATCGAGATACAGGCCGGCGGGCTTGACCATCAGCATGTCGGCGCCCTCGGCCTCGTCCAGCAAGGTCTCGCGAATGGCCTCGCGGGAGTTCGCGGGGTCCATCTGATAGGTTTTCTTGTCGCCGTCCTTCGGCGCGGAATCGAGCGCACCGCGGAACGGACCGTAAAAGGCCGACGCGTATTTCGCGGTGTAGCTGAGGATGGAAACGTAAATGAAGCCCGCGCTGTCGAGCGCATCGCGGATGGCGGCGACGCGGCCATCCATCATGTCGGACGGAGCGACGATGTCCGCACCAGCGCGGGCGTGGCAGATCGCTTGCCGACAAAGGACTTCGACGGTTTCGTCGTTGAGGATTTCCAACTCTCCCCGCCCGTTACGTTGGACAAGACCGTCATGGCCATCGGAATTGTATGGATCCAGCGCGATGTCAGTGATGACGCAAAGCGTGGGATGCGCGGCCTTGAGCGCGCGGATGGCGCGGGGGACGAGGCCATCGTCGTGGTGGGATTCCTCGGCGAGCTGGGTCTTGAGGGCTTCTTCGATTTTAGGAAACAACACGATGGCCGGGATGCCGAGCGCGTGGGCTTGGCCTGCTTCTCTAACCAAGCTTTCCACCGACCAGCGCGTCACGCCAGGCATGGAGGCGATGGGCGTGTCTTCCGCGTCCTCATGGAAGAACATCGGCAGGATGAAATCGGCGGGAGTCAGCGTGGTTTCGCAAACCATTGAGCGGATCGCAGACGTGCGGCGGTTGCGGCGGGGGCGGATCATGGGGGGAGGATGAACATCGAACATGGAACTTCCAACATTGAACATCGAAGTATAAAACGAGAGTCAGTTTTTTGTTTCTGCGGATCACTTTAGAGTTCCACGGGGGGTTGTCCGGCTGACAAACGGGGTTAGTCTCCGCGCGATATGAACAGGAAGTTGATGATTCATGGTTGCTGGGCAGTCGTCGTTTTTGCTGCTTTCGGGCTCGGCTCCCGAACGGAAAGGCCCTTATCGGGAGGAAAATCCGATGCCACTAGTCGATCGGATGATAGCCGCTCATCCGAGATGTTTGAAGAGCCCGCGCAGGATGGTCTGACAGACCGCAGCGGGACGCGGCCCCAAAACGAGCGTCTTGGAAGCAAGCTTGAGGATTTGTTTGGCAGTATTGCCGCCGCCTCCAAAAATCTGGATTTGCTCGCCGAACAGGCATTGCGAGACCCGAATCCAATCACTCGCCGACTTGCATTCAGCCGCTTGCTGGAAGCGCTCACCCCGGAAAACGCCGCTGCGATTCGCTCGCAGCTGGTCTCTTTGGGTGCGAACGGTGACCAGTGGCGCGATTTCCATTACAGCTGGGGTGCCATGTCAGGCCAGGCTGCCTTCGACCATGCTGCCGCGAGCGATGAGCCGGACATGGCCGCCACCATGACTGGCTGGGCCGCCGCGAATCCGGCCGAAGCCCTTGCCATGCTTGATAAGCTGGCTCCGGAAATGCAGGGCCAGCGGGACGAGCTCACCGCAAGCGTCGTAGCGGGCATTGCCGACCGCGATTCTAACATGGCTACCGATCTCGTCCTTAAGCTCGGGCGGGAGGGCAATGGCCGCGCTGGCAATCTGATGGAGATCGTGGCGAATGAAACTCTTCGCGCCGGCGGGCCTGAGCAAGCTTCTCAGTGGGCGGAGTCGCTTCCGGACGGACCATTAAAAGGCACGGCGATGGCCCGGATCGCCGACGCCTATGCCCGCAAGAACCCAGTGGCCGCCGCCCAATGGGCGCAGCGATTCGCCGATAAGGATTATGCGACGCGAACCATTGAACAGATCGGCGGCCGCTGGGCGCAAAGTGATCCGGTGGCTGCCGTGGGTTGGTTAGAGAATCTTCCACCGGGAGGTGGCCAGGCGGCCGGCCTCCGTAATGCATTTAGCGATTGGGAGGATAGCGATCCCGCATCGGCCGGCGAATATTTACTGGCGATGCCTCAATCGGCAAAACGTGACTCCGCCATCAGCGGATTTGCCACGGGTTATGCATGGCAGAATCCCCAACTTGCGATCGCTTGGGCGCAGGACATCAGGGACCCGGCGCTCCGCCAGTCGTCCCTAACAAGTGCCGGGCGGGCATATTTTCGCAGGGACCCTGACGGCGCCCGTGCTTGGCTCGAAACCAGCGGCCTACCTGAGGAAGCCCGGCAACAAATCGCCAACTCGAACGAGAGGCGCTAGTTTCTAAATCCCTCATAAGATCACCCGCCCGCAATGGCGATCGCATTCGCTGCGGCATATTCACGAGCGTGAGTCAGGCTGATTTGAACTTCGCTAATCCGGTTTTGGCGGGCGAAATCGGCAGCAGAACCCTGTAGCGCGAGCTTGGGGGCACCGAATGGATCGCGGGTGATTTCCAGATCCAGCCAGCCCGCCTGGCCGCCGATGCCGGTTCCGAGGGCTTTGGACACGGCTTCCTTCGCGGCGAAGCGGGCGGCGTAATGGAGCGCCGGCTTTTTCTGGACCTCGCAGTAGGCGCGCTCGTTAGGCGTGAACAGTTTCACAAGAAACGGCTCGCCATGGCGCTCGATGGCGGCGGCGATCCGCTCCACCTCGACCACGTCGATGCCGATGCCGAAGATCCGCATGGTCAGCCGGGATAGGAGGCCATCAGCGCCTTCATTTCGGCGACGGCGGCGGTTAGACCGACCCGGGTGGCGCGGGAGACGATGCTGTGGCCGATGTTGAGTTCCGCGAGATGAGGGATGGTTAGAATCTGCTGGATGTTCGTGTAGTTGATGCCGTGGCCGGCATTCACCTGGAGGCTGAGATGGCCTTCTTTGGCAGCGGCGATCAGGCGGTCGAGCTCGGCTTGCACCGCGTCGCCGGTGGCATTCGCGAAGGCGCCGGTGTGAAGCTCGATCATGTCGGCACAGGCCTCGCCGGCGGCCTCGACCTGCTTCAAATCCGGATCGATGAACACGCTGACGCGGATGCCCGCATCCTGCAGGCGGGCGATGACCATGCGGGTCTTGTCAAAGCTGGCCAAAACATTGAGGCCGCCCTCGGTGGTGATTTCCAGGCGGGATTCGGGGACGAGGCAGACAAATTCCGGCTTCAGCTTGAGCGCGATACCAACCATTTCCTCGGTCACGCCCATTTCCAGGTTCAATGGAATTTTCAGCTCCTCGCGGATGCGGCAGGCATCCGCGTCCTGCATGTGACGACGGTCGCCCCGGACATGAATCGTTAGGGAATCCGCGCCGCCGGCAAGCGCATCGTGGCCGGCTTGGACCGGGCAGGGTTCGGCGTTGGGCGAGGTCGGCAGGCTCGCATAGCGGGCCTGACGCAGGGTGGCGATGTGGTCGATATTGACTCCAAGAAGCAAGGGCATGGCTGGCAATAGCGGCGGGAAGGAGATCCGGCAAGACTCACTTCCCCGGCGGAAATCAGGGCGGCGAGAGTAACGTGAACGGCCACCACGGCAAATTGCGAAAAACCCAGAATCCGATCACGATCCAAACCACCGCCCACGCTCCGACCGCGCCGATGTTGAGGCGAAATGCCAAAGGTTTCCCCCGGACCCAGCCGAGAATTTCGAGGCCGATTCCCACAGCCGCCAGTGGCAGCAGGATCATGCCCACCGGATTGAAACGGAACGCCTCGCCAAGCCTGCCATGCAAGGTCGCGTGCGCGGCACGGGTCATCCCGCAGCCCGGACAATTCAGCCCGGTGAGCCGATGGAAGGTGCAGCCCGGAAACCATGACAGGCCGTTAGGACCGCGCTGATGAAGAAAAAAAGCAGCCGTGGCCAGCGCAAAAATTCCGACTAACACGCACCATGCCCGGTCCCGGCGCATCGCCTTCTCAACTGTTAGCGATTGAGCCGATGCCTACGAAGGCCAGCCAGAGAACGATGAACACCAGACACGAGGCCACGGACACCATGCACCAGGTCTTCGCGCTCTTGGAAGCCGCCAAGGCACCCGGAATGTCGCCTCTGAGCTTCAAGCCATCGACTTTCGCCGCATACACGATCGCCGGAATTCCAAAGGGCCAGCAGCACAAAACCGTCACCACGATTGACTGCCACAAGTAGTTGGGAATTTCAGGCCCGCTGTAGGGTGACGGCATTTGCGACAAGGGCGACGAATACGGAGAATTGATCACCCCGCCGAGCGCTGGCGGCACCGACGTTTGCGCCAGCGTCGCGAACTCAGCGACCCGTGTAGCTACGAGCCAGTCGGGCATCCCATCCCTCCAAACTAAATCGGTCGGGGAAATTTCACCGGCGGCAAGTTTCGCGCGAATTTCACCTTCCTCGACCGGGCCGAGCTGGGTGCCGTTTTTTGAATAATACCACTGCATGCGGAGAGACGGATAGCACGTTCACCCCCATCGGCCACGGAGAAAATGGGCATGGTCCCGCGCCGCAAAATCCAGTTGCCACCGGGTGCTTGGGCGGTAACCTCCGCATCCCTATGATCATTGCCCCGAAAATCCGTGGATTCATTTGCACCACCGCCCATCCGGAGGGCTGTGCCAGGCACGTCGCGGAACAAATCACGGTCGTTAGAGAACGCGGTCTGATCGAGAACGGCCCCAAGCGCGTGCTGGTGATCGGATCGTCCACCGGCTACGGGCTTTCCTCGCGGATCGCCGCCGCGTTTGGCTCGAACGCCGCCACCATCGGGGTTTTCTTCGAGCGTCCGGGAGAAGCGGACCGCACCGCTACGGCCGGATGGTATAATACGCGCGCTTTTGAAATCGAAGCCGCCGCCGCCGGTCTCTACGCCCGCTCGTTCAATGGCGACGCCTTTTCCAACCCCGTGAAATCCGAGGTGATCGCCGCGATCAAGGCCGATCTTGGCCAGGTCGATCTCGTCATTTACAGCCTCGCCTCCCCGCGCCGGACCGACCCTAACACCGGCGAGGTTTACAAATCCGTGCTCAAGCCCATCGGCGCAAGTTATACTAACAAAAATCTCAACACCACCACCGGCGTGGTCAATGAGATCACCATCGAGCCCGCCGAGGGAGATGACGTTGAGCAGACCGTCGCGGTCATGGGCGGCGAAGATTGGGAACTGTGGACCGACGCGCTGTTAGCCGCCGGAGTTCTGGCAGACGGCGTGCAAACGGTTGCCTATTCCTACATCGGGCCGGAAGTGACGTGGCCAATTTACAAAAACGGCACCATCGGCAAGGCCAAGGAAGATCTCGAACGCGTCCAGCGCGCGCTCGACGCCAAGCTCGCTCAGCTCAATGGCAAGGCCTGGGTTTCCGTCAACAAGGCCCTCGTCACCCAGGCCAGCTCCGCCATCCCGGTGGTGCCGCTTTACATTTCCCTGCTCTATCAGGTCATGAAGGCCGATGGCACCCACGAGGACACCATCGAACAAATGGACCGCCTGCTCCGCGAGCGACTCTACAATGGCAGCCCGCAGCCGGACGATGCCGGGCGCATTCGGATCGATGACTGGGAAATGACGCCGCACGTTCAGCAGCTCGTCGGCGACCGCTGGAGCGAGGTGAACTCGGAAAACTTCGGCAGCCTTGGCGATTTCGAAGGCTATCAGGCAAGCTTCCTGCGGCTGTTCGGCTTCGGTCTAACCGGCGTCGATTACGCCGCGGATACCGACCCGTCCGTCGGCATCCCATCGCTCGGAAATTAGCCAAGCGCCCCTTCTGTCCGCGCTAGTCCCGCAGCGAATGGATTCGAAAAAACCGCGCGCCGAGCTTCTCGCCACCCTCCCCAGCATCGGCTGGCTGGGGCTGTTCGTGCTGGTCCCCGGCGTGCTGGTTCTAACGATCGCCTTCTGCACCACCGACCCCGGCGGCGGCATCGGCGCGGGCTGGACTCTCGATCAATTCCGGGTCTTCGGCGAAAAAAGCATCCTGTTGCTGCTCTGGCGCACCTTGTGGCTCAGTCTTCTGACCACCGCGATCTGCGTCGTGCTAGCGCTGCCTGTTGCGTGGTACATCGCGCGCTCCGGTCCGGTGTGGCGCCATCGGCTCCTGCTGCTGATCATCGTGCCGTTTTGGACGAATTTCCTGATCCGCGTCTTTGCCTGGAATCAGATCCTGCACTCGGAGGGCGGTCTCGCGCGGATGCTCCGGTCGTTTCATTTGTTAGGGGAAAACGAATCCCTGCTATTCAACTCGGGGGCCGTCCTGCTCGTCAGCGTTTACACGTATCTGCCGTTCGCGATTCTCCCCTTGTATGCGGCCGCAGAAAAATTTGACTTCAGCCTGTTGGATGCCGCCCGCGATCTTGGGGCGAGCGCCTTTCGCGCGTTCCGGTCGGTCTTCTTACCTGGCATCCGCCAAGGCATCGTCACGGCGCTGGCCATCGTGTTCATCCCGATGTTAGGCTCCTACGTCATTCCCGATCTGGTCGGCGGCACCGACGGACAAATGATCGGCAGCAAAATCGCGCAGCGAAATTTCGCCGACCGCAACCTCCCGGCCGCCTCCGCAATGTCCGCCGTACTAACCTTGTGCGTCCTCGCGCCGATACTTTTCCGGAGAAAATCCGCCGGAGATGGGCGGGAAAAATAATCCGCAGGCAGGTCGTAGGCGACGAATTTGGCGACGGTGGCGGGATCCTGGAAATGGCTGAGGAAATCGGTGGCAGGGGCGAGGATCTCGCGGTGGGTGTCGCCGCCGAGGCGGAAATCCGCAGCGAAGCTCGGTTCGTCATGGGAGATGGTGCCAGCGGTGCCGGAATATTGGCAAAGGGATCGGATGACACTGAGGAATGGGTTGGATTGAGGCTACCGATCCCCGGGCATGAGGCCAGAAGAGAGCTTCCGCGCTCGCCGAGGCCGTTGTTCCTGTCACTGGTAATTTGGTTCTTGTCATTCTGCTGGAGATTGAACCCCCTTGGGCCGTCCGCTCCGGCGGACGGGGACTGAAAAACCTCTCACTAAGCGGTCGGCATCGGCCGCAACGATGCCGCCAAACCGACCCAAAGGCCGGGGGGGCGGCGGCGCATGTCCAGGTCGCCCCTTCGGGGGAGGCTAAAGGCCGTTGCGGTCGACTTAGTGCGGCTTTTTCACTCCCCGTCCACCAGGAAGGACCCATAATTTTTCCCTTCCTTATGAAAACATATCTCCCGTTCGTTCTGTTTGCCTGCGTCCAATACCACGCTTTAGGCACCGAGGCCCTTGTATCAGCCCCTACCGCCCGATCCCGCGCCTACATCCCGGCCTCCCTTGAAGTCCCCGCCTTCACCCCGCCCGCGCCGCCCGTGGAGAAAACGGTCCCGGCCATGCGGGTGGATTCCGCCATCACTCTTCCTGCGAAGAACTCCCGCACGCTGACCATCATCCGCGGGGAGGCCTCCACCCTGCCCGACATCCCGACTCCTCCCGCGCCCGTTTTGCGAGAGCGCCGGCCGCTCACTGCGGAAGAACTCGCCCGCCTCGCTGACCGACGCCGCCACACCCTCCAGCTCGGAGCCACCATTTTCGACCACCGCCTCAGTGTCGTCCGCTGGCAGCACCCCACACCGGCGAAGCTTACGAAGCCGTCTGCGGCTTCGACATCGGCCTGCTTGCCGGCATCGGCCAGTTCGTCCGCGACGGCGAAACCTACAGCGTCATGCTCATGCATTCGCACTACGACACCACCCGTTTCCGCAACCTCGCCGCGAGGATGTTTCCCAAACTGCCCGAAGTCCCCGCCGACGCCATCGCCTTCGTTAGAGGAAATCCCAAAGACCCCATCGGCACCGCTCCCATCACTCTCTTGCAAGACCTCATCGCCCGCGAAAAATCGCGGCTCACCCTCTACCAGAAACAGCGCGCCGACCATCAACAGGCATCCGCCGCCTGGCAAAAAGCCAATCCACCCGTCCCTCGCGACGAAACCATCTGGCTCCGCCCGCACCGCGGCAGCCGCTATCTAACCAGCCCCAACCCGGAGAAAGGAACCGCCCGATGAATCCTTTCTTCCACTTCTTCA
>JANMSI010000041.1:0-21628 GCA_031389115.1 Akkermansiaceae bacterium | reverse complement strand
GCCGCCGAGCAGGCCGATGTCAAAGCCGCAGATTGCTTCGTAGGATTCGCCAGTGTCGGGGTGCTGCCAGCGGACCACGCTGAGGCGGGGGTCGAAAATGGTGGCTCCGAGCTGGAGGGTGTGGCGGCGTCGGTCGGCGAGGCGGGCGAGTTCTTCCGCAGTGAGCGGCCGGCGCTCTCGCAAAACGGGCGCGGGAGGAGTCGGGATGTCGGGCCGGGTGGAGGCCTCCCCGCGGATGATGGTCAGCGTGCGGGAGTTCTTCGCAGGAAGAGTGATGGCGGAATCCACCCGCATGGCCGGGACCGTTTTCTCCACGGGCGGCGCGGGCGGGGTGAAGACGGGGACTACAAGGGCGTGAGGGATGAAGGTGCGGGCGGTGCTCGATTTAGCATCGGCCACGTCGGGGTTTGCCGACAATTGAGCCTTAAGCGGTGTCGGTAGGAATGAGATTCCCAAAGATGAAAAAATAACCAGGGCGTTCTTCATGGCGGAGCTAGGTGGTGAATAGCTGGGTCAATCAACCGTTCTAACAAATGAACTAAAGCGTGATGCGATTTTGGAGTCAAGCGGCAATTCGTTCCATCAACGTCGCGTGAAAAAATCGATCCACTCGCTTCGCAGCGCGCACCTGTGCGCGCGCCTTGCGGAACTTCGCAGGGAAGCGGGGCTGACCCAGCGGGATCTGGCGCTCAAGATCGGGCGGGAGCAGGCGATGATCGCAAGAATCGAGGTTGGGGAACGTCGCGTGGACGTCCTGGAATTTCACACACTGCTATCCATCTTGAGTCCCGATCCAGCGAGGGAGGCAGTCGAGATTTTTGCGGCGCTGGATGCAATTGCGCGAGATGGCTCTTCAACCTGAAACGCGATTCCTGTTACAAACACCGTGCTCCGCCATGCCCGCAACATGGCCAAGCCTTTGCTCGACTCGCTGGAGATTGGCGGTAGGCTGGCGCATTGAAAACCCAATCCACCGTGCGAGTTCTTTTCGTTTTGTCGCTGCTGCTCTCATTTTCCCGCGCGGTCGAAGTCCGTTCCTGGACCGATATTCAGAACCGCAAAATTGAAGCCACCCTGCTGCGGGTGGAAAATCAAACCGTGGTCCTCAAGCTCACGGACGGCCGCGAAGTCCCCTATCCACTTGCCAAGCTTTCGCTTGCCGACGGCGTTTACGCTGAGGCAAATCGAACCTCTGGAGCTGCCTCAACTCCCAAAGCGGGTCAGCTGAATTTCGAAGCTGCCTGGCCGGACATCGTCAAGTTCAGCGAGGATCCAGAGATCAAGACGGTGGATGAAAATCCCGCGAACAAGCGCTTTGTTTACGAGAGTGCGAACTACCGTTACGTCTGCGACGTGCGTTTGTCGCAGTCGGTCGTGAAAGGCTTCGCGGTCCTGTTTGAAGCCACCCATCTTTACTGCCGCACCCTGCCGCTGGCCTTCGATGGCGGTGCGAAAACGGATGGCAAGTATCAGATCATCCTTTTCGAGAAAACGGAGGACTATGTCAAAGCGGGCGCGCCCGCCAATAGCGCCGGCGTCTTCATGGGCGGGAAAAAAGCGGTGCTCGTTCCTCTAACCAGTCTGGGTGTTAGGCCGGTGGGCAGCAGCTACATGCTGGACCGCGACAAGAGCAGCAATACCATTCCCCACGAGCTCACCCATCAACTTTCCCCGGACGTCTATTTCGCCCCGGGCGCCATGGGATGGTTCTCGGAAGGCATCGCGGAATATGTTGCTAACACGCCCTATCGCTCGGGAATTTTCAGCGTCCGCGGAAACCTGAAACCGATCAGCGAATACGTCACTGGTTACGGCCAGAAAGACCGGGGGGGCCGGGCGCTCGGCACGAAAATCCGCATGCCCGCCATGAAGACCTTCATGCTGCAGGATTACGCCAGTTTCCAAGAAGAGCCACAGCTCGGCTATGGATGCGGCCTGCTTATCACGACCTATTTCCTGCACATGGATGGCGCTGGCGATGGTAAACGGCTCAAGGCCTTCCTCATGGCGCTCCGCGACGAAAAGGAGGGCGAGGAAGCGCTCAAGGTGCTGCTAGACGGTCGCACTTTCGAGAAACTTCAGGAGGAATTCGTGAAAGCGTGGGGCCGCAAGGGCGTGGATTTTACGTTCGCCAGTCCTTGATCGCCCGTGGGCGATGAGATGATCGATGAGCGCGACGGCCTGTTGGTGCTCACCCCGGTGGATGACAAGGGCTGGCCGGCGGACCTCGAAACCCGGTTCCAAGTGTTGGGAGATCTGGAGATCCCCGCTCAGCCCAAGGACTCAAGGCCCATAGATTTTTGAAGAATGTATTTGCTGGATACGGACACCTGCATCCATTTCACGCGGGGTGGCAATCGCATTTTACAAAGGTTCAGGGCCACTTGTCCTGCCGATGTGGGAATTTCGATGCCCAATGAATTCCGCCGGGTGAAAAACCTGCGGTGGAAAAGAGGCATGAATGAACGAAAAAACGCCTGTCGTGCGACAGGCGTTGGTAACGGACCATTCACCGTTGGATCTGATCGGGAGAGGGGATCGACCATTTTGGTGTCGCCAAACAGGGGTGAATTGTAGCTCCAACTTTCGAGGTGCCGACTGCACGAAGAGCGATCTGTAGGAACCCATACCAATGAACGTATTGCCCCTGAATTCATAATGTGATTACGTCCGGTAGTCGAGGCCACGCTCTCAATGCTTTAGGTAGAGCCAATTAATTTATAGCCGCTGGAATGAAAACTCTTTCTCAAAACCACGCTGTTTCCAAGGTTAAGAACGGCTTCGTCCTGGTTGTGACGCTGAGTCTGATGATATTGCTCACCGTGATCGCAGTCGGTCTCTTGTCATTGAGCAGCATCAGCCTGAAAACATCCGGGAACTCCTCTGATATCGCCGCAGCACGTTCCAATGCGCGCATGGCATTGATGCTGGCCCTTGGCGATTTGCAAAAGCAGGCCGGGCTTGACACGCGGGTCACCGCCCGAGCGGATATTTTGGATGAAACGAATCCGCCCGTCGTTGGAGTTTGGAAAAGTTGGGAAGGCACTAACCACGACAAAACGGGGCGTCCAATTTCGCCGGGAGATTATCAAAAAGCCAAGGAAGAACGGTTTTTGGGGTGGCTGACATCCGGAGACCCTGCCGTAAAGCCAGATTCGTCATCACCGCCCGCCACCACCCGGGGACCTGATACCGTCACCTTGCTGGGTGTGGCCGCAGTGGGAGCGGGTCGGGATCGGACCAAGCTTCAAATTCATCTATCCCCCTCCAAAATCAACGCTAGCGATCGTAAAGGAGCCTTCGCTTGGTGGGTCAGTGGTGAGAACCAGAAGGCGCGGCTGCCGAGGCCTTATGAACCCAGTGACGATACACCCGGTCGTTGGGCGGTGTCACAGAAATCTCATGTCACTGCGGATCCAGAGCCATTCGGCATGGAGAGTCTGTTAGAAGATCCGAAGCCCGCGGACCTTGCAATCAGTTTGAAGCAAAGTGACTTCATCACCACGAAGTCGGCCATGAAGCCCTCACAGGAGTTTTACCACGATTTATCGACTTCTTCCACCGGCCTGCTCACTAACACCGCAACCGGCGGTTGGCGGAAAGACCTGTCGCTGCTAACCGAAAATTGGAGCCTTCTGCCCACTGGCGGGTTGCCGTTCTTCCGCCTCAAGCCCGGGGAAGATATTCTTTACGAGCGGGCCACGGCCAGCAACCCGACACCAAGCAAGGGCATGTTATATCCTTGGTCATCCTACAGGACCGCCACAGCGATGGCATTGGACCGGCAGGGTTCCGCGAGCAGCTGGCAGCACCTGCAGCATCACATGACCGCGTACAAACACATCAATCAGACATCTGGCACCAGCACAGGTAGCATCCAAAGTTATTCGGTTAACAATGGTGCAACGTCTGCTACCGATGTTTATAACTTCATCCATAAGAATCGTATCATGCCAGTAGTGGCCAGGATCCAGTGGATTTTCTCGCACTGGGCTGGCTCTCCAACGCCCGTGGCCGGGCAACCCCCGCCGCCACCCGGCAGCCTGGAGCCGAGGCTACTGGTCACGCCTGTCATCACCGTGTGGAATCCCTACAATGTGCAACTGACCAGCCCTCCACTCAATCTTCAGATTCCCCGGCCGATACCCACCAGCTTGCGCTATACGACGAGGATCAGTAATGTAAACAAAATCCTCAGGTCGCGTCCACTCTTTGGGACGGCTGCAGGCGGCTTGGTGGCCGGGGGAAACAAGCCAATGGCTGACATTGACAAGTTTGCTTACGATATAGAGGAACCCATCACTCTTCAACCCGGTGAATGCCGGGTCTTTAGCCCGGCCGAGGGGTCGGCACCCGTGACCATGGGCTTCCCACTGACTCTGGAAGCTGGATTTCACCGGGGCGGCGGCCATTATGTCGCGATTCCTGATGCTGCCGGGAAACCGATGGCAATCCTGCCCTCATCGACGATCAAGGCCTCCGCCAGCTTCGATACGGAGTTTTGGGAATGGGGTGTGGGTAGCGCCAAGGGTGTGGGCATCTATCTCGATGTCAACGTGGCGGGGGACAATCGTCTTTCCTACCGCATGGTATATCGGAAAATAATGGCAGAGAACATTTGGAAGCAGCTCGACGACCTTGCCGAATCAGATAGCTTGAGTAGTTTGATCACCAATCCCTCACCTTTCATGTTCAATCTTTATGGGGCGCGCATGGCCAGTAAATCGCAGATTCCCGCGAAGGGATTTGTCCAGTCGAGCCCGCTCTCGACGTTCACTTCCATGGGAGAGCGAAATAATGGCTCGCCCTTCATGGCGGACTATCTGGGTTCGGATCATCCGGTGAACTCACCATTCGATTACAGTTTTGAAGGGCTTACCCCATTCGATAGTCTGCTGCCGAATTCCAGTGATAAAACCAACCGTGGCTACATCATTACAGGTTTCAACAAGGATACGGGTCTCTCGCGTTGCGTCGTTGCGGAAATACCTACCCGACCGTTGCAGTCGCTTGCCGAGTTGACCCACTGGGACTCGCGTTATGAGAATCCCATCCCACCCTTCTCCTATAACATTACCGGCAACAGCGACGCGACTCCATTGCTGCCTGCGAATGCCGTCGTTAACCGCAACGTTGCGAACTTGCCGGTTAATCTTCAGCACGATGACTCCTACTGCACGAATCACATGCTTTTCGACGACTGGTTCATCTCATCACTGGCACCGGATCCGACCCATTTTGGCAACAACGGCAAGGATCTGAAAACCGTTTGCAGCGAATTCGCAAAGGGAACCTCGCCGCTTGGCAACCGGTCCTACCGGCCTATCCAGGAGGACACTGCCGCCGCAGGCTCGAGCAAGGATTCCTTGTTCGATAACCACGTGAACAAGGCGGACGCTTGGAAGACCATCGCGTCCCGGTTTGAGGTCGAAGGGATGTTCAATGTGAATTCCACATCCGTCACTGCGTGGCGTGCCTTGCTGGGGCACTCCCGCAATCAGCGGGTGCCCTACCAAAGTCAATCCGGCAACGGGGTGGGCGTCTCGCTCTCTGAAAAATCCGACCATGCAGTCTCGCGCTTCAGCGTCGCTGGCGCACCGGAAGCCACGGCTCCGGCCGATGGCGGGGCCTTCATGGGGGCCAATGAATTCAGCGGTTATCGCCTGCTAGACGACAAAACAATCGATTTTCTTGCTCAAGAAATCGTCAATCAAATCCGTGCTCGCGGGCCATTCCTCTCGCTTGCCGAGTTTGTGAACCGCCAGCTTTCTTCCGGAAATCCAGCCTTGGCTGGCACGATCCAATCCGCGCTCAATAAGTTGGCGAAGAGCGGGTCTGGTAACCCTTACTCCGTCGTCTCAGACGCGAATTTCACCAAGCCCTCCGGCGTCAATGCCGACTACATCGATTCCGAATACCAGTTCCCGGAATCCTCCGTGGGCAACAGCGCTTATGGCTTGCCCGGGTGGGTCCGCCAATCGGATATTCTCCGCCCCGTCGCACCGGTCCTGTCCGCCCGTGACGACACCTTCACCATTCGTGCTTACGGAGACTCGCGCGACAAGACGGGTATGATCATCAAAGCGCGCGCTGTGTGCGAGGTCACCGTGACCCGAGACCGCGACTTCATGGATCCGGCTGATGCCGCCGAGACCGCAGCACCGCCGACTTCCGCCGTGAACCAGCTCTTCGGGCGACGCTTCAAAATCATTTCGTTTCGCTGGGTCAGCCCGGCGGAAATCTAATCCAATTCGTCATGCGCCTTTCATGTCTCATTTTCTGGGCACTGTGCCTGGGAGCCACCGCCCAAGAAAAGTCAACCCGTAGCTGCCGGATCGTTTTTCTAAAGGCCCCGGACGGTGCCCCGCGTACCTTGCAGCTTTTCGATGGAGAAACTTCGCAGGAAGTTGAGTTGCCGCGGATGAATCTTTCGCGGGTCTATCAAATCGCGCCGGGAGTGGTTAACCTCAGGTTGTTGCCTGAGCCACCCTTGAAGCCGAAGGAGATCAACCCCGCCGCTCCGGGTGCCAAAGTGGGTGCCGAGATCACCGACTTCTATCTACTGGTTGCTTCCGATCCGGCGAATCCAGTCACTCCGGTTAGAATGTCGGTCATTAACGCCGGCCAAGAGGTTTTTAGAAACGGGCAGATGCTCTGGTTCAACCTTTCGGACAAGTCGGTCGGCGGTCAAATCGGCAAGCAGCGGCTGTCCATTGAGTCTAACGCACGCAGCATCCTCAACTCCCCCGCCGAAAAAACCGAGGACTACAATGTCAATTTGTCGTTCTACGTCGCCGGAGACAAAAAGCTCCATCCCTTGTGCGAAACGAAATGGCACCACGATCCCACCTCTCGCACGGTTCTATTCCTTGTCAACGAACCAGGATCCCGGACGCCCCGTGTGCTGGGCTTTCCGGATCGTCGCGAACCCAAAGGGGAACCGTGAGCGGATCCTGCCGCACTAACGAAATCTGAAATTCGTTTGATTTCCGCTCATCATCCATCCTTTCATCCATGGAACGTATGATCGAGAGGGTGGTGTGCGGACTCGCAGTGTTTTTGGGCGGTCAATCTGTAAGTGCGGATCCTTTGGGCGAAACTCAGCGGAACCTTTTCCACCTCGCTCCGATCGGGGCTTGGGACGATGATGCCGGAAGTTTCAACAATGTCGCCGACTACCAAGCGCGAATGCTATCGGGCACCGGCGGTGTGAAGCCTAAAAACCTGAAGCTCGGGATGTCAAACGGCTTGGATTTCCTAATGAGCACCCACGGTGCCTACTATGATTATATCTATGCTCCAGGCCGTGTGCAAAATCTCGGAACCCACCATCTTGGCGAGGCGGACTATTCGATGGCACTCGCCCAACGCACCGACCTGCCGATGGGATTTCACATCAATGGTATGCCGTGGGCGGACGGGCAGAACCAGAGCGAGGATCATTTACATAATTTTCTCGAGCGCTATCAGAATGGCGGTCTGCTGCAGGTGGACCGCTTGGGGCGGATTCGGAGCGCGGCAGTGGCGCAGGAAACGAGCGGCACAGAGTCTTTCACCGATGCGCCTCAACTGGAAATGCAGGTAACGCTTTCCCGCAATGCCACAGTGGTGCGGGACTACGCGAGTCGCAACTGCCGGGCCGTCATGCGGGTACTCGGTGCGGCCCGCGATGAGCACCCGGACTTGGTTTCCTTCGCCAAGCCTGTCCTCCGAAGTTGGACAAAACCTGCACGCCAATGTTGAGTATAGTGACTACAGCACTTGGTCGAAACTAGAGTATCGTGATTGGTTGAGCGGAGCCGCGAGTTATACCGGCAAGGCCCAGTATGCTAGCCTAACGGCGTTCAACCTGGCCTTCACCGGAGCCAGCGGCTTTCCATGGACGAGTTGGGCCGCCGTGCAACCGCCGACGACGGTGAGTTGGTCGGGCACAGGTGCCACCACCCGCTGGTGGAAGAAGTGGCAGGAGTTCCGCATCCATCAGGTCCAACAAATGGTGCAAGCCCAAGCGACCTGGTGCGTGGATGCCGGCTGGAATCCAGATGTAATCTACAGCCATCAGGTTCCCGGAAATCCTGCGAGTATCACCGATCTTGACCGCAAACATGCGACGCCGTGGACCACGGCATTTGTAAATGGCGCGGGCAGTGGCATCACCACTTACGGCAGCAATGCGAGTAATATCAGCACCTTCAGCGCGGTCCGCAGCAACGACAAGAACTGGGGCATCTTCGAGTATAATCCGTTGGATGCCTCGAGCATTCCTAACAATCTCGCGGCCTTGGAATCAGTCTGGAATCAAGGAGGTAAGGCCATCGCTCCGTATCTCTGGTGGGGCATCCCGCCCTATCAGATTAAGGACGGACCGATGCAGGCGGCGATGTCGCAATTTGTTTACAATCATCGGAATGATTCGTTCGCAGGACTTGCACCATACGAGGTGAGTCCGGCTTCGCGCGATGTTATCTGGTCCATGAGCAGCGCAACGGATGTGGAGAGTCATTCATCGGTCTCTGGACTTGCATATAACAAGGGCATCGTCTCCGGCACCGCTACCGGACCGGGCGCAAAACTATCGCTCCATCTCGACGAATCGCCGACACGGGCGATCCTCGCTGATTCGTACCACGCGATTTCCTTCCGCATGTTCCTCGGGGACTCACCGACAGGAGCCGCCCAAGTGACATGGACGGATGATGCCGGCGGGCGGAACTCGGTGAGCTTTCCGGCGCGCGAGGGTTGGCACGTCTATCGGATTCACGTGTCGGGGAATTCCTCTTGGCGGGAGAAACTAATCCATGGTCTGGAGATCAAACCCACGGCCACGGCAGGTGCTGGTTTCAGCCTCGACTGGTTCCGCCTGGAGGCGAATGTGGTATGGAACTTCGACAGCATGGATGAGATCCACGGCGTCAATGCAATCAGTGGAATCTCGGTCAGTGGCGGCAACTGTTCCGGCACCAGCGGCGCGGATTCCTATGTTCATCTTTCTACCGATCAACGAGACATCAATCAGGACGCGGATCGTGCTTACATCGATGCCGCCGTTTTCAAAAAAGTCCGTGTGAAAATGTCCAGCACAGCCACCGGGACCGGACAGTTGTTCTGGTGGAAACGGGGTCAGGCTGGCGGTCAATTTTCCCAAGTCACCTTTCCAGTGGAGGGAGGGATGCGGACGTACGAGATTGATCTATCAAACAATGCCAGTTGGTCCGGGGAAATCACACGGATTCGTCTCGATCCTATCGACATCGCCGGTGTTGATTTCGTGCTTGATCGGATTTCGGCGGTGCCGGTGATGCTCGCGCCCCGGATTGTGAACTCCGACCCCATTGTGAACTCACCAAGGCCGGTGTTTCTATGGGATGGTGTCATCGAGCCTCAGCACTTTGGTATCACTTACAAGGTGGAGCTGGCGAGTGATTTCGAGTTCGCCGCTCCCATCTTCACTCGCAGTGGAGTGACTGCGGGCCGTTGTGTGTATAACGGGGTAAATGCGCTGGATGGTCATTATTGGTGGCGGGTAAGGGCAGAGGATGCAGGCGGAAATATATCACCGTGGACGATACCGATGCCGATGTTCGTCCGGCCGTGGACCCTTGACCGCGCACTCGATGTGGTTTCGAAAAACCAAATGTCAGCCCCTTTGGTGAGTGGAGGCATTTGGACCGCGACCACACTGGGTAGCGACCCGTATCTTCACTTCAATACCGGTAGCCCCATCAACCGCGGCATCAATGCGGATCTCTACCAGCGCCTCGTCTTTCGGGCTCGCATCAATGCCGGCTCTGAAGATAACATCGGTCAGATTTTCTTTTTCCCGAAGGGTGGCGGATTCAGCTCATACGCCTTCGAATTGCCTGCTGATAACGGATGGCATGACATTGAAGTGAACTTGGGCGAGATGTCGAACTGGAAGGGTTACATCGAGTCGTTGCGATTGGACCCGGGGTCCGGTGCTGGCATGGAAGTGTCACTGGATTATGCCTATTTCCTGCCGGCCGCCGACTCCGGGCCAGTGGTGAATCAAGCTCCGGAATTCACCAAAGGTAATAATCTAACGGTAGGCGAAGACGGTGCCACTATCATCGTAAACGGCTGGATTACTAGCAGTAGTGCCGGATCTGGCGAAATATGGCAGACGGTTACCTATTTGGTGGTGAATGACAATCCCGCCCTTTTCTCGCTGGCTCCGGCCATCGATCAAGCAGGAACACTGACATTCAAACCCGCTATAAATGCCAATGGTTCCGCATTAGTGACCGTGAGAATTCAGGATAATGGCGGCACGGCGAATGGTGGCATCGATACCTCGCAGGCACAGACATTTCTCATCACTGTGACGCCGGTGAACGATCCACCGGTTGCCCTTAATGATTCGGTTTACGCGCACTCGCAGGTGGCGGGTTCTTTTCCTGTGGCCGGGCTGCTTGTTAACGACTCGGATGCCGATGCTAACGTGCTAACAATTTCCGCCGTGACCTCGCCGAGTTCGAGCGGAGCGGTCGTTTCGCTGGTGGGCGCGGCAGTCAACTATCAGCCTGCGATGAATCATGCGGGACTGGATTTGTTCCAATACACTGTGACGGATGGACAGGGCGGGGATAGTTCCGCGCAGGTCGCGGTGACGGTGGTTCGTCCCCATATTACCGCCTGGAGTGTGGCCGGTGGGATGTTGCATTTGGAATTCCAAGGAATCCCGAACCGTGCCTACCTTTTGCAGAGTTCGGAGGACACGAGAAGTTGGAGCGAGGTGGTTGCTCCAGTGACTAACAGCGGCGGCGCTTTGCTGTGGGAACAACCCATAACACCGGGTGAGGCCCGGCGGTTCTATCGTTTCACCTGGTAGTCCAGCGGGACCAATGCTAACCGCAGTCCGAGTCCGTTGCCCTTGGCGGAAGGCTCTAGTCCGTCGCGATTCGCGGCACGGCAGGTGCGGGCCTGATACCCTGCGGATCCACCGCGGCGGACGTGATGCGGGCCGTGGCTGATCCAGGGATCGATGCCGCCAGGATGCTTGTCGGTATAGCTGTCCCGGCACCATTCCCACACGTTGCCGTGCATGTCTCTAAGTCCCCAACGGTTGGGTTTTTTGGACGCGACCGGGCGAGTCTGTCCGCCGGCATTTTGTTGATACCATGCGACTTGGTTGAGATGGCCGCAGCGGCTATCCACCGCAGTGAGGTTAATTCCGTGGTGGAGCGCGGCGGTGGTCCCGGCGCGACACGCATATTCCCACTGGGATTCTGTGGGAAGATCCCAGCGATATCCTTCGGGCAAGTTTTCCGCCTTGAGTTGTTGTTCGTTAAGCAGGTCGCAGAAGCGTCTGGCATCCGCCCAAGTGATGGTTTCCACTGGCAAATGATCACCGCTGAATGCGCTGGGGTTTTCTGGAATCACCCGTTTCCACTGTGCCTGGGTAAGCTCGGTTTCTGCCAGATAGAAGCCCCGCGTGAGCTTGACGGAAACCTGTTCCTCGTTTCCGCGGCGGCCGAGCTCACCGGGCGGGCTGCCCATGGTGAAATGGCCTGGAGGAATCCAACGGAGCTTGATGGCGGTGTTTCCCGAGAGCTTTACATACAGGACACAACCTGCTGGTTTGGCAAATGCAGTCGATAATAACAGAAACCATGCGGCGGCAACCAACTTTAGGGACATATCTCTGGATTAATCAGTTGCCCTTGTCCGCTTGCGTCTCGTAGCTAAACGGCTTGAGGTCGGGGTAGGCATTCCACGGCTCCCATTTTTGGGTCAGCGGTTTGTAAACTTCCGGGCGGCGCTGGTGAAGCATGCGGTTGTTCAACCGTTGGGTGCGGATTTCCTTTAGATTGAGCGTGGCGGTAATGAGCTGCTCGGACTTGGGCGCTGGTGCCGCGGCATCGAGCTTCCAGCCGGGGTAAGAACAAATAGCGGAGCCACAGCCGTTCGACGTGTTAGACGCGACGACGTGGGTGCAGGTGATGAAGCTCGCCGCCTGGATGATGTGCGGCTCGACCATGCCGGGACGTGAATTGACCCAGATAATCACTTCCGCTCCGCGCAGGGAGGGCATCATGAAGCTTTCGAAAAAGTAGCCGTCATAGCAGGTCAGCAGGCCGATGCGACCGAAGTCCAGATCCACTACGCCGTTTTCCTCCCCAAGGACCATGGTGTGCTCGCCGCGCTCGGCGGGGGCGGGCGGCCAGTTGAAGGGTGAGGATGAGCCGATCGCTGCGTGCATTTTCCAGTGTTTGCCAGCGATTTTCCCTTGGCGATCCACGACAAGCACCGAGTTCGAGTAAGTGCCGGCTTCGGGTGGATGCTTGATGGCCGTGCCGGGTTTGCATTCCCATCCGCCTACGACGACGTTGAGATTACGACGTTTTGCCTCGGAACACAGTTTGACAATGATGGAATCCGTTAGGTGGAATTGTCCCAACAGATACTCCGGGAAAACCAGGAGGTCTGCTTTTTCCGCGATGGCCTTGTCCATCCAGGGAACAAGGATGTCCACGCGGTCCTTGCCGGGTGAGATATCACTACCGGTGATATTCATCTGGGCCACTGACACACGCACCGAATCGGCCATCCGTGCCAGAGGTGCGGCAGAGATATCAGTTGATCCTAAATGCGCTAACAGTAGGGCGGCGGCTAAGGATTTCATGAGTGTGAAGGGATCGGTTGGCATCTTATCAGTTCACTTTTCTCCAGAGTGGATTGATGAAGTGGCAAAAGGTTCGTAGTCCAAATGAAAACCTACGCGTGGCGGTCGATCTCGGTCTATAGTGAATACCCACCTCTCAGGAGCAATCCGCCACACCGGAATGGAATCCATTGCAAATTTGGTTTTAGAACCCCAGGTTGGTGGAGCTTTCAGACATGAAGAATTTAACGAACCGCCGGATAATTTATTTTTGGTTGGCGGCCAGCGTTTGCTGGACCCAGATCACGGCGCACGAGGTGAAACCACCTTTGGTGCCGCCAGAGCAACTTGCCGTAATTCAGCCGCCCTTGGCGGGGAGTGAGATTTTCGCGCGGGGGTTGGCGGGGCATTGGCAGGGGCTGGTGCCGGAGGACCGGATGGCGGCGTTGCAGCGGATTTCGGAGAACCTTGGCTGGTTAGACAAGGCGGGCAATGGAGCTGTGGCAGGCTTGGGGATTCGTGAAACGGCGTGGTTGAAGTGGCGGGTGAGCGAGGATATTGCCGACTTGGCGGAAGCGGTTTCCGGCTTGCAGACACTGGATTTCAGACAAAAGGTTTTTTTGGAGTCGGATCTCATCGAGGTTGAGCCGCAACAAGGGCTGATGGTTCTTAAAGTGGTGCTTGGCGACGGGCCTGTTGATTTCGTGAGTCACACCATGAATTTCACCACGGAGCGGAATCCCGCGCCGTATCACATTTCGGTCGGTGAAAGCGGGACAACTTACGTGCTGCTGCGGTTAGACGAGATTCCTGCGGGCGGCCCCTCGACGGTGCGGGTGGGATTTCAGGCGCATGGAGTTCCTGCCGCATCCCGGTGGTGGTCTTTCAAATTTCGGACTCAGGAGTTCGGCAATCTCGGGGTGAAAATCGTCGATGACGCGGGGGTTCCGGTCCCAGCGATGGTGCGACTAACAGCGAAAAAGAGTCGCCGGATCTGGGAGCCTGCCGGGGCGGCGGACTTGCGACCGATGATGAATGACGTCACCAGTTTGCCAATTTACGGACCGGGCAGGGGATACATGATGTGGGTGCCGGAGCCTTGGCGCGGGCATTACTGGGTGATGCCCGGACCTTTCGAAATGGCGCTGCCCCCGGGGGATTGGGAGGTTCACGTCTGGCGCGGCTTGGAAAATGTGCCGGTGAAGCTGGACGTCATCGTCAGGGCCGGTGAGTGGACGCGGCTGAATATTTCCTCGAAGCGCTGGATCGACATGGGGGCGAAGGGTTGGTTTGCAGGCGATGATCATGTGCATGCCAGAGTGATGAGCGGCGAGGACGCGGACAAGCTGATGGCGTGGACGCGTGCGGCAGATCTAGCAGTATGTAATGTTCTGGAAATGGGCGATGACGTACGCACCTGGTACGCGCAGCGCGGCTTCGGTGCGCAATATCGGGTGCAACATGGCAACCACTGGATCGTGCCCGGCCAGGAAGATCCGCGGGGGGTGCTCGGCCATGCCATCGGTCTGAATCTAACTTCAAAAGTGCGTAATTTGGATCACTATCTCGATCAACGATGGGTGGCGGAGGAGATTCATCACCAAGGCGGTCTTTATGGACATACGCATGTCGGTGCGAAGGCTTTGTTTGTAGAGCGTCAGATGGCATTGTATAATCCCTTCGATCTCGTCGATTTTAACAGTGTCATGCAGGCGGCATTGAATACTGAGCTGATGTATCATTACCTCAATCTCGGCTATAAAATGACTGCCAGCGCCGGCACCGACACGCCCTACGGCGGCACCGTCGGGAGTGTCCGGGTCTATGCGTTCTCTGGGATTTCCGGTGAATTTAATCCGGATGCCTGGTTCCAAGCGGTGAAAAAAGGCCATACGTTCGTGAGCACAGGACCCATGATCGACTTCCGCGTCGGCGGGGCGATGCCGGGGGACGAATTGGAAATCCGGGATGACAAGCCATTGAAAGTTAGGATTGTGGCCAGCGGCCTTGTCGGTAAGTCGGCCCCGAAATTCGTGCGGCTGGTTCGCTTCGGTAAGATCTTGAAGGAAGTGGAGGGGACTGCGTCGGCAAATGGGAATTTGGAGCTCGAATGCGAGGTGCCACCTGGCAAGGGTGGCTGGCTGGCCGCGCAAGTGATCGGTGAGGACGGATCGGAGGCACTAACCACGCCGGTGTATCTAAAGCGTGAAGGTTTCCGCACTTGGGATGTTGAGCAGGTTCCGCAGCTTTTAGAGGCTCAAGAAGCGGTGCTTCGTAACATCGAGACCATGGTCGCCGATTCAAGAAAACTGGCGGCATCGCGCCCGATGGACTATACCCTGAGATCGGTAATCATTGGAGCGGATAGATTGCGGGAACACGTGGCGCAGGCGCGGAATCACTATCAGGAGCTGTCTGCCATTCTCGAAAAGGAACTCATTTCCCGCAAACATCGATGAGTCTTCGTTTGGCATTCATGTTCATTTTGTTAGTCGGTGGATCATCGCTAAGGGGCACTGCGCAGGACGTGATAGCATCCGCCGCGCAGGTCCAAGGGCTGCCGGTCGAGACGGCAGCCTTGGGCAAGACCGTGCGGCTTGAGGGTGTGATGACTTTCATCGACTCCGCATCCGGCCGGGCATTCATGCAGGATGAAAGCGGCGGTGTCGCTCTCAAGCTGATCCCCCAAGCCTCGCTACCGGCGGGCTTGCAGCCTGGCAGCCGGGTGATCGTGGAAGGTGTGACAGCGATCGGTCAGTTTCTCCCGTGGGTGGAGGGACCGGGAGCATCGGCGCCCTCGATCAAGGTGATCGGAGAAGGGGCGCTGCCAGTTGCCAAGCCGGTGAGCGGACCGCAACTCACGTTACCGGACATGGATAGCCAGTGGATCGAAATTTGGGGTGTCGTGCGTCCACCGCCCGCTCCCTATCAGGGGGCGGTGGTCGCCTTGGAAGCCGAAGGGCGGACGTTTTTCACCTATCTACCCGAAGGAGCTTCTCCCCGGCAGCTTCCGCCGTCTTTATTAGGCATCCGGGTGCGCATTCGTGCCGTGGCCGGGACCTTTGTGAACGAGCGCCGCCAGATGACCCGCCGGGTGTTGTTTATCCCTTCGATAGAATCTATCACCACAGAAAAGGCCCTGATTCTTGATGATCCATTCCAACGGCCGTTAGTCGCATTCGATGAGTTGCTGCGTGCCCACACCCGAGGAGCCATCGAGCGGGCGAAGGTGCGGGGAACTGTGACCTTGGCATTGCCCAATCAAGGTTTGTTTATTCGAGAAGATAGCGATGGCGGGCTGTGGGTGCAGACTTCGCAAGGATTTGCCGGTCCCCTCGTCAAGGCGGGGGATGTGGTGGAGGCGGTGGGTTGGCCGGAAGCATCGGATTTCAGACCGGAATTGCGAGGCGCGGTCTTCCGGGTGGTGTCGCAGGGAGTGCCGGTGCCTCCCATTCCCGCGACGGCCAGGGAGTTGTTATCATCCCGCCAACATGCGGATTGGGTGGTGGTGGAGGGCTCAGTGGTAGGGCATGTGGACGAGCCGCTTGGGACACGGCTGTTGCTCAATGATGGTGATGTGTTTTTTGAAGCTCGCATCCCCCATTCTGTCGCGAAGGGGCCACTGCCCGAATGGGTGCGTGACGCCCGGCTGAAAATCACCGGGATTTGCGAAAATGTGCCGGGAGAGGGAGTTTCCAGTTTGCAGGTGAGTCCGATGTTTTTCATCCGGGTCAGCGCCATCCGTGATGTAGAGGTATTGTCGTCGCCACCGTGGTGGAGCGCCCGGCGGATGCTCTGGCTGCTAGGTGCTGCGGTGGGGTGTGCGATGCTGGTCGGCATTTGGGCTGTGGCTCTGCGGCGGCGGGTGGCAATCCAGACTCGGGTCATTGAGGCCCAGGTCCATCGCGCCGGTGCGCACGAGGAGCGGCAACGGCTTGCCCGCGAACTTCATGATTCGTTAGAACAGGAAATGACCGGGGTCGGGCTCCAGCTCGAGACCGCACTCGCGCGGCTACCGAACGATCCGGACGCGGCCCGGCTCTCGGTCGAGCGAGCCCGCCGGCTGCTTCATCGCGCCCAGCGTGAGACCCGTGAAACGATCTGGGATCTGCGTTCATCACCTAACGACCCAAGCGTGCTCCACGGTTTATTGACGGAAATCCTTGGGCCGTTGGTGGATGCCGCAGGTTCTAACTTGCAAGTTTCCTGCTCGGAAAATCTTCCCGACGGCCTGCCAAACTCGCTCATGCACCACTTGGTCCGCGTCGCCCAGGAGGCAGTCGCCAACTCCACCAAACATGGCCAATCACGGACGATCCGAGTGACTGTGGATTTCATGAACGACGAAATCCGCCTGCGGGTCGCCGATGACGGCTGCGGGTTCAAGCCGGATGGCGTGCCCGGCGCGAGGCAGGGTCACTTCGGGCTCACTGGCATGCAGGAGCGCGCCTCCAAGTGCGATGGCGCCCTCACGATTTCCAGCACTCCGGGCCAAGGCACCGAGGTTCTTTTTACCGCTCCCATTCCACCAAGGACCCAGACCTAACATGAAAACTCACGCAGCAGCCAAGCTCCGCATTCTTCTCGTTGACGATCACTTCGTCGTCCGTCTCGGTCTCGCGGATCTGCTTTCCACCGAGCCCGGCTTCGAAGTGGTGGGTGAAGCCTCCGATGGTGAGGAGGCGCTTGAAGTGTTTATTAACCTCCGTCCGGACGTCGTGGTCATGGACTTCGAGTTGCCCAAGCTCGACGGTCCGGAAGCGGTGGCCGCGATCCGGCGTAAGGATCCGGCCGCCTGCATCCTGATGCTCACCGTTTCCGAAGCGGAGGAATCCGTATGGCGCGCCGTCGAGGCCGGAGCCAGCGGTTATGTCCTCAAGTCCGCCCCTCGGGAGGACATCGTCGCCGCCGTTAGAGTCGTCGCCACCGGCGGCGAATTTCTCCCTCCTGCGATCGCCGCCATCCTGCGCGCGCGCCGCAGTCGCCCGGCACTGAGCCCGCGGGAAAAAGACGTGCTGCGCTGCCTCGTCCGTGGTCTGGCGAACAAGGAAATCGCGGACTTTCTTGGCCTCGCCGAGCCTACCATCAAGATGCATCTCGTCTCACTTTTTGAGAAACTCGGTGCTCGCGACCGCACCCAAGCCGCAATGCTCGCCGTCCAGCGCGGGCTGCTTTCTGCCGGCAAGTAACCGATCAAACCGATTGGGAATTTCCGGGCCTATGGTTTGAGACCCGACGGTCCTTCTCGCTCGATCTCAAGACCGTGCTAGATAAAAGGATACGAAAAATGGTCGGTTAGGCTCGTGAAACTCTACGGCGTGGCAAACGCTCCCTTGCGGGCGAGCCTCACAAAGAAATTCGTGAAATCCGTGTAGGCGATGGCGGGTTGGTTGTCCGGTGCAATCTTAAGTGAACTGTATTGTCCGACATCGCCGGCGGACTCCACGATGGTGATGGTCCATCCGGAATTGTTATAGCGGGCGAAACGAAGATCCGCGCTTGCGCTGCTGAAGTAGGCGAGCGATGGCTGACCGTACGGGCCAAACGCGAGTGAAGTGTAGCCGCCGTTAGATCCGCTGCCGTCCACGGTTGTCACGGCCCACGAAGCGCCATTAAAGCGGGCATAATGGACGTTCAAGGTGGAAAGGCTGAAATAGCCGATCGCCGGCTGTGATGGGTTAGGTATCAGTCCGTTTGCTGTTACGGTATGCTGCGATGCGTGGGCGGCCGGATCGCTCCGGTCCATATCTGGGCCCCGCCACTGGTATGGTCAATTCGCGCAGGAGGCGGCTAGGAAGAGAGTAGCTGCCTTAGCGACCGATTGACGAGCCAAGCCGTCGCTGCTTTCCTTGCCGGACCATGAAAATCGTACCTCTCATTAGTTCCGGCACCGCCGGTCCGCTCGGCGTCCTTCACCTGCCTCGCCTGTGGCTCAAGGTCTCCCTCGAATCCCGCGGCGCGCTGGCCGACGGCTATCCCGGGGCCGGCCAGGGCTACGACCAGATGGTCATTGACGGCTTGGGCTTGGACCGCGACTCGGTGCTTTCCTACATCGCGAGTGATCGTCCGACTTATCCGCAGTTCGAAGCCTGGGTGAAAGCGCAGCCGGGTGCGACGCTCGACGCGGCTTCCATTTCGAAATTGAATGCCGCGATCACCGGCTACATCCATGCCGATGCGGTGCGCGTTTCGGTGCTCGGTGCGAATGGGCTTCCCGACGATGCCAAGGCTCCGAAGGACGCGGTAAATCTGAACAACCTCGACGATTGGTATGAGTTCCACGCCGCAGTGCTGAAATAAGAAGCGTTCCGAGAGGATAATCAGGCGCCAATAGCGTCACGGATTCGAGGCGGATGATCGAAGCAGAAAAAGGCGGCCCCACCATCGATGTGGAACGGCCCTGGGGACGGTCGAAAGGGTGAAAGTCCTCCAAATCACAAAATGCGAGCTTTTAGCAATACCGACACCGCATCAATCCATCTATTGGGGATCAACCATGCAAAATGCACTTCCCTTTGGCGCAATTGTCACGAATTGAACCTCTGTCCATGCGCTAACTCTTTGATTTTCCGAGTGGCACGGCATTTGCGATAGAGCTGCAACTTCCGGCTAAACCGGAAAAACCCCATTAAACACATGAAAACTTATTCCATCGCCAGCCTCTTGGGTGCTTCCGCCATTGCCCTCCTTTGCACCTCCTGCGAATCGAAGCAGGAAGAAGTCCGCGAGGACAAGCTTGAGACCAAGGCGGACACCATGGAAGCCAATGCCAAGCAACTGCGCAAGGACGGTGAAAACGTGGCCGATATGAAGGAAGATCATGCGGACACGATTCGCAAAAATACCGGCAACGAGCGCGCGGCCGATATTACCGAAGACAGCGCTGACGCTACCCGCAAGGCTGTCGAGAAGCGGGCTGACCAAATCGAAGAAGGAGCCGACAAGGTTCGCGAACAAAAATAACCGCTCGATTCGATTTTAACCGCCGCTGCCATCTCAAGATGGCAGCGGCTTTTTTTTGGTGCCAGAGAGCGTTTTGCGCCGGTGGTCCCAGCTCAAGTAATTCTCGCCATTTTCCCATCAGACCTCTACTTCAGGCCACGTTATTTCAAGCGCCTATGAAAATCGCCCGAATCTCTGTCCTGATTGTCGCCTCCCTCCTCCTCGCCCTTACTCAGCCAAGTTGCACGCGTGCGGCGAAAAAAGAACGAGCACTGGGTGCAGCGCTGAATCATTTCAACAAGGGCGAGTTTTCCGCAGCGGAGATCGAATATAAGAACGCGCTCGACGCGGACCCGGGCAATCCTGAGGCGATCAAACGAATCGGGATGATGCTCTTTATTCAGGGAGCGCAATACGAAGCGGCCGGGGCTCTGGGAATTGCCAAAAACAAACTGCCCGCTGACGATGAGATCGGAATTTATCTGGGAAGAGCCCTGCTGAACTTGGGATTCGCGCACGACAGTCGCCAGGAAGTGCTCAGCGTTTTAGATCGTTCCCCCCAAAACGGCGAAGCGTTGCTGGATCTCGCCGAGAGTTCCGTCACGGCTGAATGGATGGAAGAATGCGAAAAACGCATTAAGGCGGCGGGTGGCAAATCTGTCCCGGCCCGCCTTGCCACCGCCTTGATTGAACTCCGGCGTGGTGCGATAGAGACCGGCACCGCCATGGTCGATGAGATCCTGAAAACCGATCCCGGTTTGGTCCGGGCCCACTCGCTCAAGGCGGCAATCCTCGGTGCGAAGAAACTTCCCGATGAGGCTCTCGCCGAATTGAAAATCGCCGCAGACTTGGCCGGGCCTCGCTCCAATGAGTCGATCGCTTACGCCCGCGCGTTGATGACCCACGAGCAACGGGACACCGCGGTGGCGTATCTGGAAAAACTGACGGTCGACACCCCGGATTTTCTGCCAGCTTGGTCGATGCTTGGCGTGATCGCCTTCAGCGAAAAGAAAGATGAAGAGGCCACGAAATACTTATCCAAGGTTCTCGCGAAAAACCCCGTCGATCTGGCCTCGGCCACAGTGCAGGCGGAGGTGATGATGCGCAATAATCAACCCGCCAAGGCCGTGGAAGTTCTCGAGAGGGTAGTGTTAGCCTTGCCATCCCGGCCCCAACTGGAATTTGCCCTGGCGAAATGTCACGTCGCTGCTGGCAGTTTGGGCAAGGCGGCCGAGGCGTTGGACCGGGTGCTTGCCGCCGCCCCCACGTTTTCCGAGGCGGGCAGGCTCCGGGCCAAACTCCATTTGCAAGATGGCAAGACTGCCGAGGGAATCACCGCCCTTGAGGCGATCCAAGAACGCGAGCCCGGAAATGCCGAGACGGTCGCTCTCCTGATCAGCGCTTACCATTCTGCGGGCCGCTACGACGAGGCCGTGGCTCTCCTGCGTGAGAAATCCGCCGCCAACAAGGAAGATTCCAAAAGCCAAATTGAGCTCGGCCAACTTCTCACCGCGCAAGGAAAGTTCGACGAGGCCAAGGCGGTGTTCGAAAAATCTGTGGAATCGTTTCCCCAAAACTTTGAAGCCCTTTCCAATCTGGTTGCTCTCGATGTCAAAGTCGGAAACGGTGCCTCTGCGCTTAAACGGATCGATGATTACATCGTGGCGCACCCGGAATCTTCCGAAGCGCGCACTCTCAAAGGTGGCGTGGCGTTGGATTTAAAACAGCCGGAGGTCGCTGAGCAGGCGCTTACGAAAGCGATCAAGTTGAAAGCCGACAACGCCCAAGCCTATGCACTCCTGCTTCGATCGAAAGATGCCCCCGGTCAGGAAGCGGCGGTCCTGGCGATATTAGAGCGCTTTCTGAAGGCGTTTCCCGGCGATCCGCAAGCGAGCTTCGAAAAAGGCAACGTGCTTCAAAGGTTGGGGCGTCATGAAGAGGCCCGTGCTGCGTTTTCCGAAGTCATCGCGGCTGCTCCCGAGTTTGCCTCCGGCTTCAATAACCTGGCGGCCTTGGAATCTGAGCATTTTCACGATCTGGAAAGCGCCGCCACCCACGCCCGCG
>JANMSI010000028.1:0-23242 GCA_031389115.1 Akkermansiaceae bacterium | reverse complement strand
GTTCCAAAATCAATTGCAGGCCGCGCTCCTGGACTGCGCGATCGGGCGTGAAGTCCCCGGACAGGGAAAACAGGTTCATCACTAATTCCGTCAACGCCGGCAAATCTTCGATGGTCGCGGGTTCCACGCGTGGGAGGTCGTCTGGAAGACTTCGCTTTGCCGTCATGGGATCTGATTTCACTTCGGGGAGGTTGGCACGATTTCAGAATCGGGAAACCGAATTTTTCACGGGACGATTTTTCATTCGCTTGGTTCCTGGAAGGCTAACAAATCCGGGCGGTTGGTGCGGGTCCGGGCGAGCGCCTGGGCCTCCTTCCAAGCCAGAATTTTCCCGTGATGCCCGGAGACCAGCACCTCTGGAACGGTCAAGCCGCGGAACTCAACGGGCCGCGTATAAGCCGGGGCTTCCAGTCGGGCGGGATTCGAAAACGACTCGTCCACGGGAGATCGCTCGTCGCCCAGTGCCCCCGGCAGCAGCCGGATCACCGCATCGCAAAGCACCGCGGCGGCCAGCGCGCCGTTGGTTAGAATGTAATCGCCGATGGAAATTTCCACATCGACCAGCGCTTGAATCACCCGGTGGTCCACCCCTTCGTAGTGGCCGCACAGGATCAGCAAGTGTTCGGCTTCCGCCAGTTCCCGAGCCATGGCCTGCTTGAACGGCCTGCCCTGCGGCGTCATCAGAATCACCTGGGTGTTAGGCCGGCGAAGCGCCTCGACCGCAGCGAACAGCGGCTCCGGCTTCAGCAGCATCCCCTGCCCGCCTCCGCAGGGAGAATCGTCCACCCGCCGGTGTTTGTCCTCCGACCAATCCCGCAATTGATGTCCCAGCACCTCCACCAGGCCCGCGGCCCGAGCCCGCTGGATGATCGAGTCGCTCAACGGGGCCAGCGCCACCTCGGGAAATAAAGTTACGATGTCGATCCGCATGGGAAAGGTTAGGTGCCTCCTGTATCCCGATCAACGACGAAGGCGGGAGATCCTGAGGTTCGCCAATCTCCGCTCGACCGGAATTGACGGCATGTCGCTGCATTATAGCTTCCAGCGATGCGCCTCGACCGTTTCCTCACCCGCCGCGGCACGCATTCGTGCAGGGAAATTTCACGGATCCTAACGGATGGCCGCGTGGCGGTGGGAGGGAAAATCGAAACCTGCGGACTCGCTAAAATCGACCGCTTCACCCGCATCGAACTGGACGGAGAAATCCTGCAGCGACACGAGGCGGTCCATCTGATGCTGCACAAGCCTGCGGGATATTTAAGCGCGACGACCGACCCGCTTCATCCGACGGTGATGGAGCTGATCGATGCCGCGTTGCGCGAGGGGCTGCATCTCGCAGGCCGACTTGACCGGGCGAGCACCGGGCTGTTACTTCTAACCAACGACGGCCGCTGGTCGAAACGGGTGACGGACCCGGTGGAGGGAATTCCCAAGATTTACCGGGTCAAGACGCGCGACGCGATTTCTCCGGGATCGGCGGCAATCTTCGCGGCGGGAATCTATTTCGCCTACGAGGATCTAACGACGCGGCCCGCGCTGTTGGAGATTCTGGGAGAACGCGAGGCCCGTCTAACCATCCACGAGGGCCGCTATCATCAGGTGAAGCGGATGTTCCATGCGGTGGGAAACCAGGTGCTAGGCCTGCACCGGGAGAGCATTGGACCGCTGGCGCTAAGCGATCGTTTGCCTGCGGGGAAGTTCCGCAAACTGACGGACGAGGAGGTCGGCTATTTCACCGGACCATGAACCACCGCGCGGGATTTTATATCAAGCGGCAGGAACCGATCATCGGCGCATGAAATTTACCAGAACCCATCGCCTCGTCGCTCAGCGCTACCTGGACTGCGTGCAGCCCGCTGCCGCTTTCCGCAGCCAGCCTGCTGGCGCGGGACCGCAGCAGGCTGCGTGGCCCAAAGCGGCAGCCGGCAGTCCAAGGCCGCCTCACTTCGGCAGACCGCTGGCGATGCCGTCCCAGCGATGCTTGAAGGCCGCGCTGGATTGGGACAACGAGGCGGCGGCGGCGAGGGCTCGTCCGCGGTTTCCCGCCAGCCAGTCATAGGAAATCGCGCACTCGTGGCGGCGCAGGCGCTCCAACTCGCTCCGTGGGGTTTTCACGAAAACGCGGTGCAAGGCAATCAGCGCGTCCGGCGAAAAATCCGCCCACGTGACCGTGCGGGACAATCCCGCCGCTTCCGTGACGGTGATCGCCGCCTCAGGACCGATGGCGATCTTCCTGACAACCTCGCCGGATCTCATTTGGAAATCGACGCTCACAGGTTCCCTCGCGAGGTCCGCCTCAAGGTCGGTTAGAAACACGGTGGACGCTTCGGTCACCGAGAGCAGGGAAGCCAGTGTCGCGCCCGCGGGGGCGGCGGTTAGGGACTTGAGGAGTTTCGAGGCATCGACGAAGCGGCACTGCTTCGCCAGCTCGTCGAGCTTCGCGAGAATCGAAACCTGTTCCCACGTGGCGGACTCGGCAGCCGGCGGCGGCGGATCCAACTTAGGCACCGCTAACAGTTTCGCGTGCTTCGCCAAGTCAAGTTGCCAGGCACGGACGTTGAACCGGGCGCGGCCCCGGGTTTTCAAAGTGCCGATGATTTTCTCAAGTTCGGCGACGGCGGCATCGCACCCGGCGACGTCCGGGGGAAGTTTTTCGAATGCCGGGCCGGATAGCGCCTGACGATCCGCGAGATAGTCGCCGGCCATGCTCTGATAGACACTCAACCATGAATCATCTGCGGAAATCTTCGCCGCGACGACCGTGGAAAAAGCGGCGGCGGCCTCATCCATCATGCCTTGCTCCCAGTTCTTCAGACCGGCCAGCATTGCCGCCATCACCTGCGGCGCATCGCTGGCAGAGGTGGCGATTTCTCTCACCGGAACTCCCGGAAGGAGGGGCAGCTTACCCAACATCCCAAGCACCTCGCCGCTGATCCGTGACGCTTCGGGGATAGACCGCGCATGGTCTAAAGTCGCGATGGTCTGCGTCCGAGCATCGGCGGCGCGACCGTCCAGATAGGTGGCGACGACCGCCTCCACGCCGGCCCACGTCCGGGTGGGTTCCTGCACCTCGGGGTTTTCACGCAGTTTGGCAAATTCGACGGCTGCCTTCCCGAAATCGCGGGCTTCCACGCCAGCCCGCGCCTCGCGGTAGCTCCGGGCGATGTCGGTGGCGGCTGCGGAAGTCGATTCCGGAATGATCGGTGAATCCACGACCCGCACTGGAGCTTTTGTTAGGTTCGCCGGCTCGTCGCGCATCACCCACCAGAGGCTCAACCCGACTCCCGCTAACAGAACCAGTCCCGCGACGGAAAACGTGAAGACCTCGTCCTGCTTCTTTTTCGCCCGGCGTTTTGCAGCATTTCCCGAGGATTCGGAAGCGCCTGCGGCACCCGACCTCACACGCTTCAGGGCGACCTCCAGCATTCCGATCATTTCCTCATACGACGAAAAGCGACGCTTGGGATCGTAAGCCATCGCCCGCTCGACGATCCGGCACGTCCCGGCGGACAGCGACGGGTCGGCGACGCCCAGCGGCACCACTTTCTGCTTCGCCATCCGCAGGCGGTCCGTGCTCATGGATTCCTCACCGCACGAAGGCACCCCGGCCAGCGCATGATAGAGCGTCGCGCCGAAGGCATAGATATCGGAGCGGAAATCTTCCGGGTCGCCCTCGATGGTTTCCGGCGGGACGTAATAGGGAGTCGCCCAGAGCTCGGCGGCCTGGGCCTTGCCGCCCTGCGTCACGAGCGCCAGACCGAAGTCCACGAGCTTCGCGTGGCCCTCGGCATCCAGCAGAATATTGCCAGGTTTCACATCGCGGTGGATGAGTCCCGCGGCGTGGGCGGCCTTGAGTCCTTGCGCGACCTCGATGGCGAGCGGCAGCATTTCCGTCTCGGGAATTTTCCCGCGCTCACGGATCTGGTGTTCGAAATGGCCGCCGGGAACGAGCTCCATCGCGATGTAAAACCGCCCGAAAGCCCGGCCCGTCCTGAGCACTCGAACGACATGCGGATGGCTGAACGACGCGGTGATCCGCGCCTCCTCCTCGAACGCCGCGATGCGCTTCTCGTCCGCCGAGAAATCCTCACTGAGGATCTTCAGCGCTACCTCGCGGTCCAGCGTGTTGTCCTGCGCGACGAACACCATGCTCATCCCGCCCACCGCGTGACGGCGGACCAACGTGTAGGGGCCGAACTCGCGTTTCACCCGCGTATGCTTGCCACAGGTCGGGCATTCCACGTTGGAAAATGGCGCCACCGCTGACACGTTCATCGCGTTGCCGCACGAGTGGCAATAGGCGATGGTTTCCGAAGGCTCCGGCATGAACACAGGCTAACTACGGGCCTCCGCCGTGCAAACTTGAACTTGCCGCACGATTTCTCCCGAAGACACTCGCGCGGTGGAAATCCAAGTCGTTGACAGCCCGGGCGAGCGCATCGACGCGTTTCTGGCCGCCCGCCTTGCGGATCTTTCCCGCTCGCGCATCCAGACGCTGATCCGCGACCAATACATCCAGATCAACGGCCATCCCGCCAAGCCGCGCGACGCGGTGAAGCTGGGCGATCGCATCACCGTGATCGTGCCGGAAGCCGTCCCGCTGGACAACGCCCCGCAGGACCTCGCGCTGGAAATCCTGTTCGAGGACGACGACTTCGTGGTGGTCAATAAGGCGTCCGGCATGGTCGTCCACCCGGCTCCGGGAAATCCCGACGGCACGCTGGTCAACGCCCTGCTCCACCACTGCCGGGGTCAGCTGTCCGGAATCGGCGGCGTCGAGCGTCCCGGCATTGTCCATCGCTTGGACAAGGATACCTCGGGCTGCATCGTCGTCGCGAAGACCGATGTCGCTCACCAATCGCTGGTCGGTCAGTTTTCCGGACGCACGATGGAGAAGCTTTATCTCGCTGTTAGTCAGGGCATTCCCAAGCCCGCCAAGGACAGCATTTTCACCCATATCGGCCGCCACCCCGTGAACCGCCAGAAAATGGCCGTGGTCAATCCGCCGGGAGGAAAAACCGCCATCACCGACTACGAAATCCTGGCGGTAGACCCCGCCAGCCTAACCGCGCTGGTCCTTTGCCATCTCCACACCGGCCGCACCCACCAGATCCGCGTCCACCTGCATCACAAGGGCACCCCGCTCGTCGGCGATCCGATTTACGGCAAACCCAGCAAGACGTCCGAGCAGACCGGCCGCCTGATGCTCCACGCCTGGCGGCTCACGTTAGATCACCCGGTGACCGGCGAGCGGCTGCATTTCGAGGCCCCCATTCCGCCGGAATACCGGCCGTGGTTGGAAATCGCGGGAACGCTTGACCGCTAGGCTTTGCGCCCCCGAATCCCGCGCCGCCTTTTCGCGTCTCCGCCCTTGCCACGGGCCGGATGAGCGCCTTGACTCCGGGCCACTTCAATTTCCTCACCGTGAAAGCCCACGAACTTTACTCCGCAGTCGATCCTTCCGTTGTCACTCAAATCCTCGATTGGTTCCGCGCCAATGACCGGAATGTTTACCGCTCCGCCGTCGCCACCCTGGCCGGCAACCGCAAGCTTCGTCCCGTTTTCGTCGAGAAAAAATCCATGGTGGAGCAATACGCCTGGATTCACAAAACCCTCAAGCTCAAGCCCTGTGAAACCATCGGCGAGCATCTCCTGCAAGCCTACCTGATGGCTGGCCAGCAATCGATGCTCGCCATGTTCTGCGACGGCATGGGCATCCCTCACGATGGCAAGGGCTCGGTCGTCGGCGACCTGCCGAGAAACCTCGATGCCGAGCGCCTCAACACCACCATTGACCGACTCGTCGATATCTTCGATCCCAAGCTGCTCACCCTTTATCTCCACTGCTTCAACATGCAGGTCCCCAACGGCTGGCCGGTCCTCACCGCCAAGCTCGAGTCCGACGAGCGGCTCACCTTGGCGTGAAGTCTCGTCGATCATTGATCATCTCTCATAGATCCACCGGTGCCCAAAGTTTGCGTCAAAACCTACGGCTGCCAGATGAACGAGCGCGACTCCGAGCAAGTCGTGCGGATGTTCAGCGAAGGCGGCTACACGGTGACGGCGGATGAGAACGAGGCGGACGCCGTGCTCATCAACACCTGCTCGGTTAGAGATCAGGCCGAGCAGAAGGCGCTCGGAAAAATGGGCAACCTGATTCACAAGGGCCGCGACCGGAAACACGTGGTTTACGGTTTCATGGGCTGCATGGCCCAGTCGCGCGGCGAGGAACTTTTCCAAACCGTGCCGAAGCTCGATGTGGTTGTCGGCACGCAGAAATACCACAAGGTATTCGAATATGTGGACAACATCCTCCAGCGGCGGTTAGAGGCGCGGATGGACGACCCGGCTTTTTCGCTGCGCGGCACCACGGTCTGCGACACCGCCGAAGAGGAGGGTTCGCAAAACACCATCCGCGACCACATTCCCAAGGCTCATGAAGCGTCCGCCTTCGTCTCGATCATGCAGGGATGCAACATGCGCTGCTCGTTCTGCATCGTCCCCGACACCCGCGGCAAGGAACGCGGCCGGCCGATTTCCGAAATCATCGGAGAGGTCCGCCACCTCGCCGCGCATGGCGTGAAGGAGATCACCTTGTTAGGCCAAATCGTCAATCTCTACGGCCGCACCGAGTTTCCGAAAATCGATGGCAAGTCCCCTTTCGTTCAGTTGCTGGAAGCCGTCCAAGGGGTCGATGGCATCGAGCGCATCCGTTTCACTTCACCTCATCCGATCGGTTACCGGGATGACCTCGTTGCCGCTTTCACCTATCTGCCGAAGCTTTGCCCGCACATCCATTTCCCGATGCAGAGCGGATCGGATAGAATTCTCAAGGTGATGCGCCGCCCGTATAAGAACGAAAAGTTCGTCGAGATCTGCGAGAAAATGAAAGCCGCGCGGCTCGGCCTCGCGATCACCACCGACATGATCGTCGGCTTTCCCGGCGAGACCGAAGAAGATTTCCAGGCGACCATCGACACGGTCGAACGCCTCAAGTTCGACAACGCCTTTGTCTTCCGCTACTCGAAGCGCCGCAACACCCCCGCCGCCGAGATGGGCGGCCAACTCGACGAATCCGTGAAGGAAGAGCGCAACCAGCGCCTCCTCGCCGTGGTCGATCGCCTCGCCATCGCCAGCAACGCCGCCATCGTCGGCACCAGGCAGCAAGTGCTCTGCGAAGGCCCGTCGAAGAACAACGCCGCCCGGCTAACAGGCCGCACCCCGCACAACAAGATCGTCATCTTCGACGGCGACCCCGCCCGTCTAACCGGCCAGCTCCTCGACATCCAAATCGAGCAATCCACCGGCTTCACACTCTTCGGCACCGCGTGTCTCGAAGGCTGACCGCCGTGGACTGCGTGCAGCCTGCTGCCGCTTTGTCGGTGGCAGCCTGCTGCCCCTAGATCCAGCGCACCAGGCTGCTATTCACACAGCGGCAGCAGGCTGCACGCAGTCCAAGTCCAATTCCCGCTTGCGATGGCCCGCCGCGCGGAAAGAATCCCGGGCCTGCCCATGACCCATTTCCGCCCCTGCATCGACCTCCACCAAGGCAAGGTGAAACAAATCGTCGGCGGCACTCTGCGCGACGACGGGGCCGGACCGACCGAAAATTTCATCTCCGAGCAGTCGGCGGGCTGGTTCGCGCAATGCTTCCGTGACGACGGACTAACCGGTGGCCACGTGATCAAGCTCGGACCTGGAAATGACCTTGCCGCCCGTCAAGCTCTGGCAGCGTGGCCCGGTGGTCTCCAAATCGGCGGCGGAATCCATGAGGGCAACGCGGCGGAGTGGCTGGCGGCCGGGGCCAGCCATGTGATCGCGACGTCGGCGTTGTTTGACTCCGAAGGAAAATTTATCGAGGAAACCCTGACCTCGCTGGTGCGGAAAATCGGCAGGGACAAGCTGGTGATCGACCTTTCCTGCCGCCGGACTGCGGACGGCTGGACGGTGGCGATGAACCGCTGGCAAACCCTGACGGACGTGACCGTAAATCACGCCACTCTCGACCGCCTCGCGCCGTATTGTGACGAATTCCTGATCCATGCCGCCGATGTGGAGGGCCTGTGCCGCGGGATTGACGCGGAGCTGGTCGCCCTGCTCGGCAGTTGGGGAAAAATTCCGGTGACCTACGCGGGTGGCGCGGCGTCGATGGCGGACCTGTTATTGGTCGAGCAAGCAGGTCACGGAACGGTGGATGTGACGGTGGGCAGCGCGCTGGATCTTTTCGGCGGCAACGGGCTTTGCTACAAAGACTTGGTGGCATGGAACCGGCGGCCAAAATGAGTTTTCGGGAAAGCGGTTGCAGGTTTCCCACGCCCTGACTTACCCTTTGCTTCGTGCCTCACTTGGAACTGCAATCTTTCGCCGACGGGGTGGTGATGAACCGCGATTTCCTGCGGTCGGTGTTCCAGTCGATGCTGCGGGCGAGGATCTTGGAAAACAAGCTGTCGAGCCTCTACAAGGCGGGAAAAATCGTCGGCGGCGTGTATCTCGGGCGTGGTCAGGAGGCGGTGAGCGCCACGCTCGGCACGGCGCTGATCCAGGGCACGGATTTCTTCGCGCCGCTGATCCGCGACCAGGCCGGGCGCACGGCGTTTGGCGAGCCTTTGATCGACTGCACCAGGACCTACCTCGGGTCGGTCGAGGGGCCGATGCGAGGCAGGGACGGCAATATCCACCGCGGCCGGCCGGGCGTGGGAATGCCGGCGATGATTTCCCACCTCGGCGCGCAGGTGCCGGTGATCGCGGGAATGCTTTTCGCGAAGCGGCTGCAGGGAACTTTGGCCGGCCGGGTGGGCGCCACATGCATCGGCGACGGCGCTACCTCGACCGGCGCGTTTCACGAAGGCCTGAACCTCGCGGCCGTCGAACGGCTGCCGATGGTGGTCGTGATCGGAAACAACCAGTTCGCCTATTCCACCCCGAACAACCGCCAGTTTGCCTGTGCCGATCTGGTGGAAAAAGCCCGCGGCTACGGCATTGGCGGCTTCTCGGTGGATGGCACGGATTTGCTGGCGTGCGCGTCGGTCATCGGCGAGGCAGTCAGGCGGGCGCGCGAGGGCGGCGGGCCGCAAATGGTGGTCGCGCGGCTGTTGCGGCTATCCGGTCATGGCGAGCACGACGATGGTTCCTACGTCCCGCCCGAGATCCGCAACGGTCACTACGGTCGCGACTGCATCGAGGTGGCGATGCGGCAGCTCGTCGAAAACAACCTCGCCACGGTGGACGAAATTTTTGCCTGGCAGGAGGAATATGCCGACGAAGTGCAGCGCGCCGTGGCCCAGGCCCAGCAGGAGGCGGTCCCCGATCCGTATCACGAGGACTGGACCGCGCTGGCCACCCGTTTTCCACTAACAAACTCTAACTTGCAGTGAGCGTGACCTACATCGACGCCATCCGCGAGGCGCAGGAAAAACTCCTGCGCGAGGACGACCGCGTTTTTCTCTACGGTCAGGACATCGCTACCTTCGGCGGCGCGTTCAAGGCGACCAAGGGTTTGGCCGAGCAATTTCCCAACCGTGTCTTCGATGCGCCGATCTCGGAGGACGCGATGATCGGCATGGCGGTGGGCGCGGCCATCGAGGGCATGAGGCCGATCGTGGAAATGCAGTTCGCGGATTTTTCCTCGCTGGCCTTCAACCAGATCGTCAATCAGGCAGCCACGCATTTCTATCGGACGGGCGTGCCGATCCCAATCACCGTGCGCCTGCCGTCCGGGGGGACTCCCGGCTCAGGACCGTTTCACAGTCAGAGCATGGAGGGAATTTACGCCCAGTATCCGGGACTGGTGGTCCTCACACCAGCGACCGTTTCCGATGCCTATCACATGCTGCTAGACGGCGTGGCTCTCGACGATCCGGTTATTTTTTGCGAGCACAAATTCCTCTACCGCTGGCTCAAGGCGAAGTCGATCAACGGCGACCGCCTGCCCATCGGCCAGGCGCGGATCACCCGGCCCGGCAAGCACGCGACGGTCGTCGCTTACAGTGCGATGGTCCATGAAGCGGTTAGAGCCGCCGACCGGCTTGCTCAGGACGGCTGGGAAATCGAAGTGGTGGACCTGCGCTCGGTAAAGCCGCTGGACCTCGACACGATCCTCGCCTCCGTCGCCAGAACTGGACGGCTTCTCGCAGTCGGCGAGGCGTTCCCGTGGGGCGGCGTGACGGCGGAGGTCGTTTCGCGGGTGACCGAGGAAGGATTTCATCTGCTGGACGCGCCGCCGCAGCGCCTGAACGCGCGCGACACGCCGGTCCCCTATCACCCGAAACTCTGGGCCGCGCATCGCCCGACGCCGGAGTCGATCTGCGAGGCGCTGCGCAAACTGCTCTCTTTCTAGTTTCAGCATTTCAGTATCTCAGCTTTTACCAAAATGCCCACCGTTCCCATTCTCATGCCGCAGCTCGGCGAATCCATCGCCGAGGCCACCGTCATCCGCCTCGGCATCGCAGTGGGCGACACCGTCCGCACCGACCAGGAAATCATCGAGGTGGAAACCAACAAGGCGGTCATGGGCGTGACCACGTTGTGCGATGGAGTGGTTTCCGAACTGCGGGCCCAGGAGGGAATTTCCTACTCGGTCGGCACGTTGTTAGGCCTGCTGGATGTGACCGAAGCGGAGATCGCCCGCACGGGCGTGGAAACCCTCGAGTCCATCGAAGTCAAACGCGCCGCCACCAGCCCGGCGCAGGCGGAGGCGAACCTGCACTTCGCCCTCGACGACGATGCCTACGAGGAGGCTCCCGCCGTGGTGCCCAGCGTGAAAGGCCTGCCGGTCCCCACCGGAACGATGGGCGCCCACTATATTTCCCCCAGAATGCGCGCCCGGATGAACGACCTCGGCATCCGCGAGGCGGACATTTCCGCGATCGTCGGAACCGGTGCCGGCGGGCGCGTGACCGTGGAGGATCTCGAACGATTCCTCGATTATCTCGACGCATGGCCGAGTTCCCAAGCGTCGCCGATGCGCCTCGCGGTGGCTGACGCGATGCGCCGCAGTTGGACCCGCCCGCTCGCGACCGTGGGGCTGCCAATCCTGCTGGACCGCGTGCTGGATCATCGCCGGGCGCAATCGCCGAAGCCGGGACTCACCCTCTATCTGCTCCGCGCGCTCGCCTTGGCTCTCACGGAAAATCCGACCACCGCGGGCTATCTCATCGGCGACAAGGTGGTCCATCCGCGCTCGTTCGACATCGGTGTGGCGGTGCAGGTGGAAGACGGCGTGGTCGTCCCGGTCGTTAGAAAGGTCGATCAAAAATCGCTGCGCGACCTCGTCTCTGAATATGACGATCTGGTGGACCGCGCGCGCCGCCGCCGCCTCTCCGACCAGGATTGCAGCGGAGGCATCGCGACGGTGACCAACTTCGGCACCTTCGGCCTCACCATCGGCACGCCGATTCCGCTGCCCAATGAAACCCTCATCCTCGGCATCGGCGCCGGTGTGAAAAAACCGGTTTGGAGCCCGCAGGTGGAAACATTCCTGCCCGCCACCGAAGCGGATCTCCTGCTCACCTTCGATCACCGCGTGGTCGATGGCGGCGGCGCGGGCGTGCTGCTCAATCGGGTTTCCTCGCTGCTGCTCCACCCGGAGTCGCTCTAACATTCGATCCCGCGCCGTGGAAATCCCCGAAAAATCCGGCAAGATCGATATCCCGAAAAAGGCGATCTACCGGCTCTCCATCTATCATCGCTGCCTGCAGAAATTGAACGCTAACGGCGTGGACACCGTGAGTTCCAGCACGCTCGCCCGCGCCGCCGGCGTGAAGTCCGCGCAACTCCGCAAAGACCTCGCCTACTTCGGCCAGTTCGGCACCCGTGGGCTGGGCTATCCGGTGGAGGTTCTATCGTCGATCATCCGCGAAACTTTAGGCCGCGAGCATCTCCAGCCGGTCATCCTCGTCGGTGCCGGGAATCTCGGCTCGGCGTTGCTCCGCTACCATGGCTTTGAGAAAGAAGGCTTCGAAGTGGTCGCCGCGTTCGACGCCAACCCGGAAGCGACCCGCGCCCGCGGCGTGACGATCCCCGTTTTCCCGGACTCGGAGTTGGAAACCTTCATCGCCGAACATGCGGTGAAACTCGCGATCCTTTGCGTCCCGGTCGAGTTCGCCCAGGCGGTCGTCAACCGGCTTGTCGCCGCAGGCATCCAGGGCGTGCTGAACTTCTCGCCCATCGTGCTCGAAGTGACTCCGGACGTCACCGTCAACAACGTGGATCTCGCGCTGGAACTCGAGCACCTCAGCTACTTCATCCGCTAACATGTCGGAAGCTTCGGAAAATTTTCCTAATCTCCCGCTGGTTTCATCCGTTGCTACCGGTAATCCCGTCCGTCCTGCCACCTGCGAGAAATTCGTCGGCCAGGCGATGCTGGATTACGAATCACCACTCATCGGATATGCCTTTACGATCCTCAACGATCTCGATCTCGCCCGCGATGTGGTGCAGGACACCTTCATCCGGCTGTGTCAGCAGGATCGCGCCAAGGTCCGGGACGGCCTCAAGTCGTGGCTCTTTACCGTCTGCCGGAACCGCGCGCTCGATATTCTCCGCAAGGAAAAACGCAGCCAGCCGCTTGAGGAAAGCCATTGGAAAACCCTTCCCGGCGGGGAACTCCCGCCCGACGAGCAAATCGATCATCGCGAAAGATTCACCCAACTCATGGTCTATCTCGATCGCCTAACCGCCAAACAGCGCGAAGTCATCATCCTCAAATTCCAACAGGGACTCAGCTATCAGGAGATCCACGAAATCACCGGCCTAACCACCGGCAACGTCGGATTTCTCATCCACGCCGGCCTCAAGCGCCTGCGTGAAATTCTGCCGGATGACCTGCGTCTCTAACCACATTCCCGTCTTGAAACTCCCACCGCAAGATCCCCGGGTAACCGATTACGTGCTTGGCGAACTCGCGGGGGAGGAGGCCGCCGCTGTCAAGCAGGCCATGGCGGACGAGCCTTCGATTCAGGCGGAGATCGACGAAATGAAAATCATCCAACAGTTGCTAACCAAAGGGCTGGTCCCGCAATCAGAAAATCTCCTGCCCTCTCAGCGCGAGGCCATCCTCCGCCGTGCCCGCGAGGCGGATCGCTGCCATCGAATCACCGCGTTTCCAGCTCCGGCCAGCGCCGCCCGCTGGTGGATCACGGCCTCCGCGGCGGCGGTATTCGCGTTGGCAACGGCGCACTTCTTCTTCCGGCCCACGGACACCGAGCTTGGACCGGTGGCGATGAAGTTACCCGCCTCCGCGGTTCCCGCCGACATTCCTGCTCCGGTGCCGATCGTTCCTCCCGCCATGCCGCAGAGCGCTGCCGACACCACCACTTTTCCAACACTCAATCTCCCGATCCTCACCGGAGAGGCGGATTTGAAACCGATCGTCGATTCGATTCGGATCGACCGCCGGCTTCCGCCTCCTTCGTCCGTCCGTCCTGGCGAAATCCTCAATGGGTTTTCGCTTCGATTGAATGGCTCCGCCGCCATTGCGCGAAGTGCCGCTAACAAGTGGCATCCCGACATCCGCGACGGCGGCGCAAGCGCCCACGTCGCCACGCTCTCCACCGAATTGATCGCCTGCCCGTGGAAACCCTCCGCCAAGCTGTTGCTGATTTCCCTCAACGGAAACGCGCGGGACGATTGCGACGTCGGACTCACGTATCACGCGAACCCCGCCACCGTGTCGCGCTGCCGCGTCATTTTCGATCCGCACGAAGGACAAGAAACCGGAGTCATGCCCGCAAAACTCGCGGCAGGTTCGAGGTCCACGCTGGCCATCGAAATCGAGCCCGCCGTGCCTGCTGGCGACCTCGGCACCCTGGCCTGGTCCGCTAACGGGGAACTTGGGGCTCCGATTTCTCTCAGCCACCAAAGCGACGCCGAGCCATCAGACGATGCCCGCTTCGCCGCGTTAGTTTGCGCTTTCGGCCAATGGCTGACCGGCGAACAGGCTGGCACCATCACTGAGGAAATGATCTCCGCCCTTGCCCGGGAAATCGCCAGCCCGAGCCTCCAAGCGGACCGGGCGGAATTCCTGAAGCTCATCGGCGAGGCCTTGGCGTTGTAGCTGGCTTTAGCGTTTGCATGGCCCGGAGGCCACGCTCAAACTTGCGGTCGATGGAGAAACGCCTGCCGAAAATTGTCCGGTTTGCCAGCCGGGTGCTGCGCGATTTTTTCCTGCGCAACCACGGCCTGCTCCTGACCGCCTCGGTCGCCCACAACATGATGCTCTCGATGATTCCGCTGTCGGCCGTGCTGCTCGTGGTGTTCTCGCACTTCTTCGACGAGAACGTCATCCTAACAACCATCATCACCGAAGTTTCGCTCATCGCTCCGGGATTCGCCCCCACGCTGACCGAAGTCCTCGTGGGATTTCTCGTGTCGCGGAAATTGATCGGCTGGGTCGGGTTGGGCTCGCTGCTGCTGTTCAGCTCGCTGGCGTTCCGGGTGTTGGAAGACGCCATGGCCATCATTTTCCACCGCCCCCTGCAACCGTTGAAACGCAAGTTCTGGGTGTCGGCGCTGATGCCCTATCTGTTCATCCTCATCGTGGCGGTCGGCCTGGGCGGGATCACTTTGGTCAATGCCTTCATCGACGCGCAGGATCAGAGACAGTTCGCCTTCGCTACCTTCGACACGCTGCTTCATGTGCATCTCAACAAGCTCATTTATGCCACGGGGCTGATCGGACTCGTGCTTCTTTTCACGCTTTTTTACAAGATCATGCCGATCGCGCGGATCTCCTTCCGCCGCGCGCTCGCCGGAGGTCTAACCGCAACCATTCTGTGGGAACTGGTCCGCCATCTCCTCGTTTCCTATTACGCGAAAGTTTCTATCGTCAACGTGCTCTATGGGTCCATGGCGACCATCATCATCGTCCTGCTAATCATGGAGGCTGTCGCGCTGATCCTGTTGTTAGGAGCTCAAGTGATCGCCGATCTCCAGCGCAGCGACGATGCCGGAATCCCATGGTACGAAGACCCCGATGCCTCGCCGGACCTGTCCATTCCCCTTCCCCTCTGAACCCATCCATCCTGAAACCCGTAAGCGACATCCATGTCAGTGCGAATCTGGCGCTCCCCTCTCCGGCGGAATTGTTACGACGCCTGCCGCGGACCGAAAGCGACGCCGAGTTCGTCTTCCAGAGCCGGCTGGCGATTCGCGAAATCATTTTCGGCGACGATCCCAGGCTCTTGGTGATTGCAGGCCCCTGCTCCATCCACGACATCGACGCCGGCCGGGAGTATGCGGAACGCTTAGCGAAACTCGCCGATCAGGTGAGTAACCGCATGTTGTTAGTCATGCGGGTTTATTTTGAAAAGCCCCGCACCACCGTGGGTTGGAAGGGATTGATCATGGATCCGCGTCTGGATGGCAGCAACCGCATCGAGGAAGGCCTGCACATCGCCCGGCGGTTTCTGTTGGACGTGATCCGTCTCGGGGTGCCGACCGCCACCGAACTGTTGGATCCCATCACGCCGCAATACATCGCCGATCTGATCTGCTGGTCCGCCATCGGCGCGCGGACTACGGAATCCCAGACCCACCGCCAGATGGCGAGCGGGCTTTCCATGCCGCTGGGTTTTAAGAACGGCACGTTGGGAAATTTGGAGCCTGCCATCAATGCGATCAAGGCCACCACCCAGCCGCAGACGTTTCTCGGAGTCGGCATGGACGGCCGCGCTTCCGCCGTCACCACCACCGGAAATCCCGATTGCCATATCATCCTCCGCGGCGGCGATGGCGGTCCTAACCACGACGAGCGGAGTGTCGCGGAAACGCGCGAGCTGCTCGTGAAACATGGCCTCAAGCCCGCCATCATGATCGATGCCAGCCATGGCAACTGCCGGAAAGACCATTTGCTCATGCCCGCCGTTTTTGAGGACATCCTCCGCCAGCGAACCTCGGGCGAGACTTCGATCATCGGTACCATGTTAGAGAGCAACCTCGTCGCCGGTGCGCAAAAATTTCCACAGCCGCTCGATGAGTTAGTTTATGGGCAGAGCATTACCGATGCGTGCATGGACTGGGAAACGACGGAGAGGCTGCTGCTGGGGTGAATCTTGGACTGCGGGCAGCCTGCTGCCGCTTTGGGCTCGCAGCCTGCTGCGGCCCACGCCAGCAGGCTGGCAGTGGAAAGCGGCAGCAGGCTGCAACAGTCCACGGCGGTTTACCACTCGGAGCCGAGTCCGTTCCGCCCTGCCAGCTCCAACAGATCCTCGCGCATCGGCCATTCGTCGGGACGTTCGCTGGTTTCGTGGCGTTTGCTCGCGCCTTTCAGTGTCATGCAGCCGGTGTTGTCGCCGATCTGGCGGATTTCCTCCACTTCCTCTTCGGTGAAGCGGATGTCCGGCAGCGCGGCGAACTCGCGGATCTTGTCTTCGATCAGCCGCGCGCCATCACCGGCTTCCTGGATGAAAGTAGGCACCACGCTTTCAACGGCCAGGTGGCTGAGGTTCCAGATCGAAGCGAACTGGATCAGGCTCAGTCCGTATTTTTCCGCGAGCGGGCGCATGCGGTTGGCTTTTTCCATGCCGTGCTGGACCCAGCCTTCCGGCCGATACGTGCGATGATCTCCCGGCTTGAAACTGTGACCCGGACCGCCGACATCGTCGTGGAACACGCCGCCGTAATCGACGACCCGGGTCATCACCTTGACGCCGTGTTTCTCACAGATCGGCAGGGTCAGGCCGACGGGCCAGGGCTCCAGCGGATTCAGAATCAGCATCGACCAGTCGATCAGCGCGCCAAATTTTTCGAGGCAGCCGACGAGGTCGAGGGAGAATCCGTTAGCCGGACCGGGGGCGATGCCGAGAAGGTCGGTTAGGCCTTCGCTACGGGCATCGTCGAGCGCCTGCCAGAGAGCTTCGCTGGTGTAGCCGAGTTCGTCCGGATTGTGGAGCATCAGCAGATCGAAGCGATCCGTGCCGCAGCGTTCGAGTTCCCTCGCGCAGGCCATTTTTACGAAATCCGCGTAGCCTTCCGGGCCGCGCAGCGCGGGATCGGTGAAGCGCGGATAACCGCGGCTGCCGTCGCGCTGGCCTTCGTAAAAATCGTGCCCGATCATTCCCACCAGGCTGTAGGTGCCGCGGTCGATGCCCTTGAGCGCCACGCCTAGCAGCTCGTCCGCCTTGCCGTTGCCGTAAACATCGGAGGTGACGAAGGTGCGGATTCCCGCCTGATAGGCGGTCTCGATGCAGCCGATGAAGCGCTCCTCCGACAGGGTTTCACCAAAATGCATGAAGCGTCCGCCGCTCCAAGTTCCGTAGGCTGTGGTAGTGGGTTCCATGGGGGAAAGCGTGAATTCCAAGCGGAAAGTAGTCGAGGACTTCAGTCCGTTCTTTCCAGAAAATAGAAGAACGGACTGAAGTCCATGACTACTGGTTAAAGCGCCCGAGGATCGGCGCGAGATCTTCCACGGTCGATGGCGGCCACAGATTCCGTGGCGTCATAATCGCGACATCGAGCGCGCGGTGGGCCGGGTACCCCGGCGTTTCCGGCACCCGGCTGACGACGTCACGTATGATCCTTTTGGCCAGCGCGGAGTTGGCGTGCAGATTCTCGAGCACGGCATCCACCTCGACGGCGGCTTCGTCTTCTTTCCAGCAATCGTAGTCGGTGACCAGCGCCAGCGCCGCGGCGGCGATTTCCGCCTCGCGGCAGAGCCGGGCTTCCGGCGCGTTGGTCATGCCGATGACGTCCGCACCGATCAGCCGGTGAAAATTGGCCTCCGCGCGGGTCGAAAACGCGGGACCATTCATGCAAAGATAGGTGCCGCCATCGTGGATTTTTGCGTCGAACAACCGCGCCGCGGCCAGCAGGTTTTCCCGCAAATTTTCGCAATATGGATCGGCGAATCCGACATGCGCGGCGATGCCGTTTCCGAAAAACGTATGCTTTGCCCCGGTGCCGGTGCGGTCGATCAACTGATCGGGAACGACGATGTCGCGCGGCGCGATTTCCTCCCGCAGACTGCCGACGGCAGTGACCGAAATCAACCAGCGCACGCCCAGCGAACGCAGCGCCCAGATATTCGCCCGGTGATTGATTTCATGCGGCAGCAGGCGGTGACCCACGCCGTGGCGCGGCAAAAAACACACCCGCCGCCCGCCGATTTTTCCCATGATCACCTTGTCGGACGGGTCTCCGAAAGGCGTCCGGACGGTCTGTTCGGAAATTTCCTCGAAGCCATCGATTTCATAAAGTCCGCTGCCTCCCACGACTCCGATCGCAGGCTCATTGATCGTTTCCAAACTCATGGAGGGAGAAATAGGCCATCACCCCCAGGCCCGACAAGCGCGGGCTTTTGCTTCGAACCGCAAAACCATTTGGAAGGGTCACTTGTTCGTGAATGCGAAGAATGCCGCCCGTTTCCGGCTGCATCAAAGACACTAAAAATTTGTTGCTTTTAGACTTGGCACGTATCGACCAGTGATGTTCAAGGTTGGAATGATCACGAGCAAATTCGCAGGGATCTTTGGGACTTCGAAGGCGGCAGTCCAAAGCGCACGGTCGGTGACATCGAGTTTGGAAATGGCGCGCAAGTGGCGGCTCGGACCTTTAGTCGTTCTCCTACAAGTGTCGCTTTCGCAACGAAAAATCAACCAGCGTCTGAAACTATAACCTAACCTCCCCATGAAACCGATCTCCCGTCCCTTCCATCCGTGCCTTGCTACCTGCATCCGTCGCGCCGGCGCGCGCGCGGTCAACACCTCCGCCCTGCATGGCCTCCGCGCCACCACCGGCATCATTTTCGTGCTCGCCGCTCTCGGCAGCGACCGCGCTGCCGCTTTGGACCGCACTTGGATCGGCGGCAACGTCGATTGGATCGATGGCGGTTCGGCCGCGAACTGGAGCCCCGCCGACGAGCCGGACGCTGACGACACCGCAATCTTCAACACCGCCAACGCCGTGAACCTCGGCAGCAACAACAGCATCCTCGCCTTGACCATGTCCGGCGGGATCAGCCTGAACACGAACAATTTCGATCTCACGTTGGACGGGCTGCTGCAACTGGTGGATGCCGGCACCGACGTGACCATCGGCGGCGCTACGGGCTCGGTCCTTGCCGACAACATTACCATTAACAGCGGAGCGGATATCATTCTCAATGGAGGAACCCTCTCCATGACGAACAGCCTCGGCGTGGGCTTGTTCGACCTCAACGCGGGCGGCATCCTGACGGGCCAAGGCACCGTGTTTTTCGGCGACGCTCTTGGTGCGCCTACCAATCTACTCACCAACAGCGGCACAATTTCCGCGGCGGCTGTTGGATTTCTCATTATTCCGCCCACGGGAACGCTTGCAATCAATGCCTCGGATGTCACGAACGCGCGGGTCGATCTGGATTTCCTTGGCACGGCGGTATTGAATGTCTTCCGTAACCAAACCCTCGATATCAACGTCACCCTCGCGGATGCCTACAGCGACGACCTGAATCTTTTCCATAACTCCTCCATCGACGTTTCCACTCCCTGGAGCATTGATTCCGCCACCATCGACATCGACAACGGCTTCGTGAACAACGGGGGATTCCTGGACATCCCCGCCTCCACCTCATTCGTCAAGGGCGCTGCATTCACCCAGACCGGTGGAACAATCACTGTGATGGATGCCGATGGAGCGCTCCAGTTCGACGCCCCGTTCACGATGAGCGCCGGCAACCTCGTCAACAACGGCGAGGTGATTTTCAACGCGGCCGCCACCATCGCGGCGGCGGCGAACTTTAGCAATCCAACCGGCACATCCAGCCTGACGGTGAACGCCGGCGCAGAGGTCAACGTGGATCAATTGAATTTCAATGCCGACGGTGCTGGAAGTGCCACCAATGTGATCACCATTGGCAGCCTTGGCATTCTGGATTTGGACCTCGGCCTGGGTGGCGACACGGGAATTGGAAGCACTCTCAATCTCAATGGCGGTGAACTTGATGTGACCACGGACACGAACACGTGGTCGATCACTGGCGTGGTCAACGTCGGAGCCTCGACCGGCACTTCCCAACTGAACGGGGAGGCTCTCACCCTCTCCAACGTGCCGGTGACGGTTGGTGCCAGTTCCACGCTGGATGTCAACGCGAGCAGCACTTGGGCTTCCACAGCCACCGCTGCGGTGGGTGCCGGCAGCACGTTGCGGCTGGATGGAACTGCTTCGGTCCTCAGCGGGGCATCCTTCACCGGCGCTGGCACCATGGTCATGGGCTCGTCCTCCACCGTGAGTGCCTCCACCACCGTTGCCACGGGAACCTTCGACTGGGACGGCATCGGCATCGGAAGTGCTCACACCATCAACGACGGCGCTGTGCTCACCATTACCTCCGCGATTCTCGACTCGGACGGAGACATGGATGATCCAATCGATCTCGGCGGCAACGGTGCGGGCCTCACGATGAGCGGTCCTGTTTCATGGGAAATGAAAGGCACTCTCACTTCCAATACGATTGCCGCGGGAGTGGCGACAATTGCCGGCACTTCACGCATGGAACTTACCACGGCCACCGGTATTCTAAATGTCAACGGCAACACCACCATCAGTGCTCCGGTCACCTTCGGCGCACTCTCCACCTCCAATATCGCCGCAGCCGCTGCCCTGACCGTGACAGGAAACGCGATCTACGATGGTGGCGTCATCACCGGAGCAGGAACCTACAACCCGCCGTCCGGTAACAACAACACGGTGGCAACATCTTCGACCATTAGCTCCACGAACTTCGACTTCGACCGGGGAAACTGGACGGTCGATGCCGGGGCCACCCTGACGGTAAACGTCGTCGATTATGATCCGCTCGTTGCGACCAACGCATTCGACACCGTGATCACGCTCAACAGCAGCACCGCCAACGTCACGAGTGGCGATCCCAGCTGTGTGATGGACGGCGTGCTCAACCTTGCCAACACAACCGGCGCTGTTCCGACTTGGAGCGGCGAATCGGTGGAGTTCGGTGACGATTTGGGCACCCTCGGCTCGGACCTGAATGTGACGGGCACCGGCACCTCCCAGATCTCGGTTGCAACCACTTTCAACTCCGATGCCGATGTGAACATCTCCGCAGGATGCACGCTGTTGTTAGGAAGCACTGTTAACTTTACTCCGGTCAACGCGGCGAACAATGCGGAGTTCACCGGCGCCGGCACCCTGGTCACCAACGGTCTCGTCAATTTCAACGAAGCCACCACCCTCAACATGACGGGTGGCACGGTGGATTTGGACGGCACGGACAGTCTTGGAAGCAGTATCAACGTCGGTGACGCATTGGTGGTCAACGCTGCGACGATGTCTTCCTTCGGCAAGGTCAATGCGTTTTTCACAAACATCCTCAACATTGATTCCGCCGTGGGAATTGGCTCCCTCGCCGTCAATCTCGATGCTCCCTCCGCCGAGTGGACTCTCAACGCGCCCGGGGTGTTGAACCTGGAAAATGACAATGTCACCGCCACCTTGCTCTCCGGCTCCGCCGTGAACCTCAACGGCACGGTCAATGTCACCGGTGACGTGCGCACCGACGCACGGGTGGACATCGGCGCATCCGCCATCGTCAACATCCTCACGGCTGGACAGCCACTGCGTCTCAGCGGCGGGGATTTAACGACGACCAACACGATCCATGGCGGCACCATCAACGGTCCCGGCCTGCTCGGCGCGGACAGCGGCTCGGCGCTTACCGGCTTTGGCACGATCTCTGCGAACGCCAACATCGACTTTGACATTTCCTCCGATCTTCTCGCCGACAACGGCACGCTCACCGTCAACAGCACCATCCTTGACGCCCGCAACGTTGGCACTGCTGATGCCGATGGCACCCTCAATGTGGTAAACCCGTGGAATTCCTCGGTGGTCACCACCGTTCTGATGCAGGGCGGCACCCTCCAAGGGGGCGCGCTCACCCTCGCCAACATCAACGGCATGACCGGCCGCGGTACCGTAACCGCCCCGGTCTCCAATGAGACCCAGATCAACGCCAACAGCGCCGGCCAGACGCTGCTGCTCAACAACCCTTCCAGCATCTGGGACGGAGGAGCGGGCACCGGCAAGCTGATCGCCAACGCTGGCACCCTCGAGTGTCAGGACAACGCGAACTTCCTGTTCGACGGCACCGTCAATCCGTTCAACGGCGGCACCGTGTTCACCAACGGGTTCGCCCTAACGTTTACCCCCGCCTCCACCCTCAGCCTGGCAAGCGGCGGCACCTACAGATCCACCAACACGACCGATCTTCACGGAGTCGTCACCGTTGGAGCCGGGGCGGATTCCACCATCGAAATCCAGATTAACCGTTTCCTCGATTTCGAACCCACCAGCACCACCACCCTGACCGGCAACCTGCGTTTGGTGACCAACAACGGGATCATCCGCACAGGTGCTACCTTTGGCGGCGGGGGTGCGCTCAAAATTCAACCAGGCAGCATCGTCAGCCCGGAAAACTCCGCCAACATCAACGTGCTGCTGGACAACAGCGGCCTGCTCAGGCCGGCGGGCACCGGCACCGGCCGGGTGGATGTCAAAGACTTCCAGCAGTCCGCCACCGGCGACCTCGATATCGACTTGAACGGCACGGCCCTCGCCAACTACGACCGGCTGATCGTCGGCGGCACCGCCCAAGTTGACGGCGACCTGTTGGTGGACATTGGCGGCGGGTACGTGCCCGCGCTCGGGGACACCTTCAACGTGCTCGCCGCCACCGGCGGCGTGCTCGGCACCTTCGATCCCCTCGTCCAACCCGTCGGCATGCCTGCCGGACTGGTCTTCGAGGTCGCCTACTCCGCAAACCTGATACAATTGAAAGTCGTCGCCGGCGCCCCCTTCGACACCTGGATCAACAGCTTCCTCTCGCTGGTCAATCCCGCTGACAAAACTAAAGGAGCCAATCCCGATAACGATGAGCTGAACAATCAGGGCGAATTCGCCCTCGACGGAAATCCCGCCAGCGGCATCGCGACGGGCAAGGTCGTCGGAAAAATCGCCCCGGTCGGAGGTGTCAACGCGCTCACTTTAACTCTCCCCGTCCGCACCGGCACCATTCTCGACCCCGCGGACCCGGCGGGCGGCGAGTTCGGTTTGATCAAGGCGGCCGACGCGGTTTCCTACCGCATCCAGGCCTCGGACCAACTCACGAACTGGACCCTAACCGTCACTGAGGTCCTTGGAGCCGATGCTACAGCCATCCAGTTAGGCCTACCCGCCCTGAACGCCGGATGGGTTTACCGCAGCTTCCGCAGTCCCGGAGCCGTCGTCGGCGATCCCGTGGAATTCATGCGCG
>JANMSI010000027.1:0-6399 GCA_031389115.1 Akkermansiaceae bacterium | reverse complement strand
CTCCTGCCATACAGTTTTCGGTGCCAGCCTGGAAACATCGGCGTGATGGAAGTCATTGATGGTCAATGAGCAATTATCAAGCCAACCCGCAGCAAATCTAACATTATGTTATCCCAAACGACTCTTAAGTTAGCGCCATTCCCCTCTGACCCCTATTACGATTACTTCTCCGCAGTTTATGTGGGCGGGGACTTCACCACCTTCAGCGGTTCACCACGCAAACACCTTGTCCAGATTAGTTCCTCCGGCAGCCTGGGTACGCCAATCACCAACGGCACGGGACTCGATGGCCCGGTTTACGCCCTGAAACTCGACTCAACGAACTATTCCCGTTATTCTGGCCTCTATGTCGGCGGTGCGTTTACCTCTATCGATGGATTTGCCCGCGGCCGGATCGCCCGCATCGCGGTGGACTATCCATTCGACTACGGAGTGCTGGACCCGGCCTTTAACGTCTGGGCGGACGGCCCCGTGCGTTCCCTTCAAACCCAGGGAACAGGCACATATTACAGCGGTCCCGAAAAACTTCTGATCGGTGGGGATTTTCAGATAGTGAATGGATTCGCAAAAATACGGATCGCCCGGTTAGCCCTAACCTATCTCGACAGTTTTTCCTCATCCTATTCGAGCAACGTGGCGGGAAATCTTGAAACCGCTTTCAACCCGGAACCAGGAGTCGATGGCCCGGTCCGCGCCATCGGAACCTTGTCAGATGGCAGGTATCTGATCGGGGGTGGCTTCGCCAAAGTCTCAGGAACAGCGGCGACCTCGCTCGCCAGACTTTACGCCGATTTCGGCAGCGCATTGCCCGGCACGACCACCTCGCTCGTCGTGACCACCTCCACCGCCACCCAGATCATTCTCTCATGGACCGCCGCCGCCAACTCCACCTCGCACGCCATCGAATCCAGCCCGGACGGAATCGCCTGGACCCAGATTGCCACCGGCGGCTCGCCCCATACCGTCAGCGGACTAACCCCGGGCACGATCTATCATTACCGCGTCAAAGGCCTCAACTACAACGGCGCCGGACCGGCATCCAACGTCGTTTCAAAAACCACGGATCTGATCAACTGGCCGGGGCCGGGCTCGCTGGATCCGACCGCCACTCCCGGCGCGGACGGATCCGTCTCTGCATTGACCGTTCAGACGGACGGAAAAATTCTCGTCGCAGGCTCTTTCCGTAACATCGCCGGAGCTCCCCGGAAATATATTGCGCGCCTTAATCCCGACCTGACGCTCGACACCGGTTTCGTTCCCGGCACCGGACCGGACGGTAGCGTCGAGACCGTTGCGGTCGCCCCGGATGGGAAAGTCCTCATCGGTGGCAGTTTCTCCAAGGTCAACGGGGTGGTCCGTGAGAGCATCGCCCGGCTCAATTCCGATGGGTCGCTCGACCCCATGTTCGACCCCGGTGTCGGACCTAACGGCTCCGTTCATACCATCGCCGTGCAGACCGACGGAAAAGTTTTGATGGGCGGTTCCTTTTCAACAGTCGGCGGCTACAGCCAGGACAACATCGCCCGCATGAACAACGACGGGAGCCTGGACTTCAGCTTCAGAACCACCGCCAGCAGCACCGTTTACAAGATTCAATTGCTTGCGGACGGTCGCTTCCTGATGGCCGGGAGTTTTTACACAGTCAATGGAATCGACAGGCCGGGTATCGTTCGCATTCATCCGGACGGCTCCCTCGATCCATCCTTCAACTCCGGCACCGGGGCCTATACCATCTATGATCTCTGTCTTCAGGACGATGGGAAAATCGTGATCGGCGGCAGCTTTTCGACCTACAACGGGATATCCCGGAAGTATGTGGCCCGCATCGATGCCTCGGGCGTTCTCGATCCCACCTTCAATCCCGGAACAGGCCCGAACTCCACGGTGAAATCGATCGCGGTGGATCCCGCCGGCAATATCCTCATCGGCGGCAGCTTCACTTCTTTCGCAGGCACCTACCGCTCCCGCCTGGCCCGTCTTAGTTCCATTGGCGCGCTCGACCCCACGTTCCGCACGGGACTCGGATTCAACAGCACGGTCGAGGACATCCTGGTGCAGGATGAGAACCGGATCGTGGTCGGCGGCGATTTCACCTCCTTCGCCGGTATCGGTCAGCAATACATCGCCCGGCTGAATGCGGGAACAGTCCTGCCGCTGGCGATCACCACCACCAACCCTCTGCCTTCTGGAATCGCTGGCAGCGCCTATCTCAAACAAATGGAAGCCACCGGCGGAATTCCGCCCCTCGTGTGGTCCATCACTTCAGGAAATCTGCCGGCCGGTCTCGTGATGGAATCCTCCGGCCAGCTCCACGGCACTCCAACCGGGAACGCCGGCAGTGCCTTCCACGTCCGCGTGACCGATGCCAGCCTGGCATTCGCCGAAACCTCGTTCACCCTCAACATTACCGATCTGCCACCCGGGCTGGTGATTTTAGAAGCGACCTACGGCATTGTCGGCACCACCGCCGACGTCAAAAGCGTCATCATTTCCAACATCGTCGGCGGCGCGGTCAACCTGCTCGTCAATGCCGCCAATCTCGCGGTCGATCCCGCGCCCGGATTGGAAAAAACGCTTTACGTCCGCTATCAGGATCCCACCGGCCACTACGCAACCACCGTCCCCGACGGCGGGACGCTGGTGCTCCCCGGCCCGCTTCACCAGCGCCTGCCCATGGACTTTTCCCAGTGGGCGTCCACCCGCTTCAGTTCCGGAGAAATGGCGAACCCCGCCCGCTCAAGCCCGCTCGCGGATCCCGATGGCGACGGAGTGAACAATCTGTTGGAGAGTGCGTTCGGCGGCGACCCGCACGCGGCGGACGGCGCTTCGGTTAGCCCGGCGGTTTCCATCGTCAACGGGAAGCTCACCTTTAACTTTCAGTGCGACGCCAACCGGTCCGATCTCACCTACATCGTCGAATCCAGCCTCAACCTGGGTTCCTGGGTTGAAATCGCTCGCAGCAACGCTGGAGCGGCGACGTTTCCAGTTAGTAACTTGAGCACGGTCACCGACCCCGGAACCGGACTGCGCCAGGTCACCGTGACCGACGCCGCGCTTACCGGCGGCGCGGAACGGAAACTGATCCGGCTCAAGGTGGTGAAATGATCAGATTTCCTGCACGGGAAGATGCGTCACCTCTTCGCGCACCTTCTCGGCGAGCGCGGTCGAGAGATAGCGTTCCGTGGACGAGCAGCCGATGGTGACGATGCGCTTGCCCTTGAACTCGGGTCGTTTCGCGACCTGTAACGCCGCCCAGACATTCGCCCCGGTGGAAATGCCAGCGGGAAGTCCTTCCTGCTGGGCCAGAGCCTGGGCGGTGGCGATCGCGTCTTCGTTAGAAACCAGGATGGTTTCGTCGATGATCGCGACATTGAGGTTCTTCGGGATGAATCCGGCACCGATCCCTTGGATCATGTGCGGGCCGGGCGCACCACCGGAAATCACGGGGCTGGCGGCCGGTTCCACGGCGATGATTTTCACGCCAGGACGGCGGGATTTTAGAACCTCGCCCACGCCGGTGATAGTGCCGCCAGTGCCGACACCGGCGACGAAGACATCAATCTGGCCGTCAGTGTCGCGCCAGATTTCCTCGGCGGTCGTTTCACGGTGGACTTGCGGATTGGCCGGATTGTCGAACTGGCCGGGGCCGAACGAGCCTTCGCCGTGCTCTTCCAACAGCTTTTTGGCCATCGCGATGGCGCCATTCATTCCGCGCGCACGGGGCGTTAGAACGATCTCCGCACCTAATAAACGCAACAGCACGCGACGCTCGATCGACATGCTTTCCGGCATGGTGAGGATGATGCGATAGCCTTTCGAGCGGGCGATGAAGGCAAGGGCGATGCCGGTGTTTCCAGAGGTGGGTTCGATGATCAGGCCGCCGGGTTTAAGAGAACCGTCGCGCTCCGCGGCTTCAATCATGGCCTTGCCGATGCGGTCCTTGACGCTGAAAAGCGGATTGAAAAATTCTGCCTTCACGCAGACCTCGGCATCAAGCCCGGCGGTGACGTGGTTGAGACGGATCAGCGGAGTGTTGCCAACGGTGGCAACCATGTTTTCGGCGATGTTCATGATGTGGGAAGTTTTGGGGAGATGTGACCCGGCTGTCTCAGCCGGAACACTTTCAAATCTGGAAATCGGGCGCTCCAGAGTCAAGATGCAAGCCGCACTCGAACTTTTCGCCGTTAAAACGGGTGGCTTCCACGTCGCCATCCACTAACGGTCGCGTGCTGTGCCAGTCGCCCATGGTGACGTACCCTTGCTCGGCCAGCGGATGGCGCGGCAGGCCATTCTGATGGAAATAGAGGTCCACCTGCGCGTCCGCCCAGTCGAGGATCGGATAGGCTTTGACGGTCTTCTTCTGCTGCTCGACGAAAGGCCGGTCCACGCGGGAATTCGATTGTGAGCGGCGGAGGCCGCTGAGCCAAACGTCAGCTCCTGTTTCGCGCAGCGCGCGGTTCATCGGCTCGATCTTGGTTAGAAGGCCGTAGCGGTCCGCGCCGTCCTTGCCGTTTTCCCAGAGATTTCCCCACAGCGCCTGCATCCGCGCGGCGGAAACGGTCGGCTGATAGATGCGGAGATCGAGGTCGAGCTTGGAAGTCAGCTCTTCGGCGTATTGATAGGTTTCGGGAAACAGGAACCCGGTGTCGATGAACACGACCGGGATCTTCGGCGCGTGCTCGTGGATGAGATGAAGCATCACCGCCGCCTGGAGGCCGAAGCTGGTGGACGCGACGAGGCGGTCGCCAAGTTGATCGTAGAGAAAACGAAGCCGTTCGCCGGCGCGCAGCGGCGCGAGGGCGGACGAGAGTTCGCCGGCGTCGATTTCCGGAGAGGTCACAGGCGGGAGTTCAAATTTAAGCACTTCCATGGTGGTAGATATTTGGCTCCGGGCAGGATGCCCGGGCCACGTGGCGCGGGCATTCTGCCCGCTGCCTTTCAAACAGCGGCGTGGGCCTCGGGCTTCACGTTCTTGTGGAAATCCGGGCCTTGAATGGTTTTGGCGACGTAGCCTGCGCGGATGCAGAAATCGCCGAACCGTTCGCCATCGATCCGCTCCTTCGCATAGCGCGAGAAGATCGGGGCTAACAGCGGCTTGATTTCCGCAGAGAGCACATCCTCGCGATAGAGCTTCGACAGGCGCTGGCCCGCGAATCCTCCGCCGAGATAGACGTTGTAGCGGTCCGGCCCTTTGCCCACGAAACCGATTTCCGAGATGAAAGGGCGGGCGCAGCCGTTAGGGCAGCCGGTCATGCGGATGGTGATGGCATCGTGACGCAGGCCGTTTTCCTCGAGCGATTCCTCAAGCCCGGTGATGAGGTTGGGAAGGAAACGCTCGGCTTCGGCAAGCGCGAGGCCGCAGGTCGGCAGGGCGACGCAAGCCAGCGAATTGAGCCGCAGCGCGCTCTCCAAGTGACTGTCCTTGATGCCATATTGCTCCAACAGCTTTTCAATTGCCGGACGATTCGCGGGCGAAACGTTGGCGATGATGAGGTTTTGGTTCGCGGTCAGGCGGAAGTCGCCGTCATGGATCTTGGCAATTTCCCGGAAGCCGGTGCGCATCGGGTAGGACGGCGTGTCGAGCACGCGGCCGCCGGCGATGAAGAGCGTGAGGTGCGAGTTGCCGTTGGCATCCTCGACCCAGCCGTAGCGGTCGCCGTTGTCCTCGAAAACGAAATCCCTAACCGGCCCCAGCGGGTAGCCGAGATATTCGTTCAGTTTGGCAAGGATCCAATCTGGGCCGTGATCGTCCACGGTGTATTTGAAGCGCGAATGCTTTCTATCGGTCCGGTCGCCGAAATCGCGCTGCACGAGCACAACCTTTTCCGCAACGTCCACGACTTGCTCCGGCGTGCAGAAACCGATTACGTCCGCGATCCGCGGATAAGTAGCTTCGTTGCCGTGGGTGGAGCCCATCCCGCCGCCGACGGCGACGTTGTAGCCGACAAGTTTCCCTTGCTCGACGATGGCGATGAAGGAAAGGCAGTTTGCATAAATATCGACGTCGTTGGACGGCGGCACGGCGATGGTGATCTTGAACTTCCGTGGGAGATAGGTCTTGCCATAGATCGGCTCGAAGTCTTCCTCGGTGGTCTTGACGATTTCACCATCCAGCCAGATCTCATGATAGGCGCGGGTCTGCGGCGTTAGATGCGTGGAGATATCCTGCGCCGTCTTCAACGCCTGGGCGTGAATTTCGGATAGATAGGGATTCGGATTGCACATCACGTTGCGGTTCACATCGCCGCAGGCGGCAATGGTGTCCATGGCAGCCTGGTTGATCTCGGCGATGGTGCGCTTGAGATTGGTTTTGATGATGCCATGGAACTGGAACGCCTGGCGCGTAGTCAGCTTGATGGTGCCGTTCGCAAACTGCGTCGCAAGCCGGTCAGTTTCCAG
>JANMSI010000011.1:0-13277 GCA_031389115.1 Akkermansiaceae bacterium | reverse complement strand
CGCGGCCGTAGCGGCGTGCGCACAGCGGTCGCACGCGCTTCGCGTCACCCCAGGCGTCCAGAATGGCGAGATCGAGCTCCAGCTCGTCGAGGCGGCCTGCGTACAGGGTGCCGAACTCGCACTCGCTGGCCAGGCCGCGGGCCTCGTCGAGCAGTCGAAAGATGCCGCGGTCGATCGGGGGTCGCCGCGCGCTCGGCGCCGGAACCGGAACCTCACCGCGGGCAAGGCACTGGATCAGCCGAGCCCGCTCCTTGGGCGCATCGTCCGGCGAGAGGGACGGTAGGGGCCGCACCTTTTCGGCGACGCACACCAGCATCTGGTCCAGACGCTGGGCCATTTCCCATTCCGAGCGCATCCGGGCGAGCCTAGCACGCTCCCATGCAGGTACTCAGCCTTCTGGATTCGCGGTCGCGGCAGCAGGCGCGTCGCGTGAAGCTCGCGCGAGTCCGCCAAATCGGCAGTTCTCACATGTTTTTGGCGGCTGGAGCAGCGTGGGCGTGGGCATCGAGAATGGGCTCGAAACGCTTCGCGAGGCTTGTGTGTTACCCTAGATTCCACAGCCCTTCTCTGGCCCAGGAGTCACCGCTCATGAACGAGATGGTCGCGCGCATCGCTGCCCTGCAGGACTATGACACGTACCGAGATCTGCATTGGGAAGGCAGCTTCGAGGAGTATCTGCAGGTCGTGCGTGAGCGCCCGCAAGTGACGCGCAATGCGTTCCAGCGTCTCTACGACATGATCATGCGCTACGGCGAAGAGGAGTACATCGACAACAAGAAGCGCCTCAAGCGCTATCCCTTCTTCGCGGATCCGATCGACAACGGCAGAGACGCCATCTTCGGGCTCGACATCCCGCTGATGCGGCTCGTCCACGTGCTGCAGGCCGCCTCACAGGGCTACGGCCCTGAAAAGCGCGTGATCCTGCTGCACGGGCCGGTGGGCTCTTCGAAGAGCACCATCGCCCGGCTGCTCAAGAAAGGCATCGAGCAGTACTCGCGCACGCCCGAGGGGGCCTTGTACACGTTCCGTTGGACGAACCTGGAGGGCACCGGCCTCACCTCGGACGAGGACGCGCACGCACACTTCCCGTGCCCCATGCACGAGGAGCCGATTCGGCTGATCCCACCCGAGTGGCGCGACAAAGCCATCACCGCGCTGCGGCTCGGCAACGACAAGCACCGCGTGCGCGCCGAGGGCAACCTCGATCCGGCCTGTCGCTTCATCTTCCAGCGCCTGCTCGAGAAGTACGGCGGCGACTGGGGCAAAGTGGTGCAGAACCACATCCGCGTGAAACTTTCATCGTCATGCCCCGCCACCAGACGCTCATGAACAGCAGCGGGAAATAGCTCGCCGCAGCGATGGCGAAGGCCTGCCCGACCATGAAGTTGATTTCCAACGGCTCAACAAAGCAGCCCAGAATCACCGAAATGCTACCAATCAGCACGGCGCACCATTTGAACATTCTCATGCGCTGCTCCGGCGTGGAATTGGGCCGTAGCATCCGCCCGTAAACATCGTGAGCCAGCGCGCCCGTCATCGAAACGAGCAGCCCGGAAAAAGTGCTCATGAAGGCGGCGAACGCACCGGCGCAGGTGATACCGCTCAGGATCGAACCGAGAATGCCGTATTTCTCGGAGATCAACGTGGGCAGGCGCAAGACGACCGCATCCGTGCCTTTGACTCCGGCGAGTCCGGTGTAGAGCTCGGGCATTAGGTTCCTGCCTAGCACCCCGAAGATCGGCGGAAAGACGTAGAAAACCCCGATTAGAATCATCACCCACATGGTGGTTTTCTTGGCGGCGACTCCATCGGGATTAGTGTAAAACCGCACCAGGATGTGCGGCAGGCCGGCGGTCCCGCAGACCAGCGCAACGACCAGTGAGAAGGTGTAGAGCAGGGAATACGGTTTTTTGTTTTCCGCGAGAAATGCTTCCCGCTCCGCGACCGGCAAGGCGTCCGCCGCGGCTTTCACGGCCTTGGTGGTGAGAGGGCCGAAGGGGGCAAGCCAGGCGTCGTCCTTGGGTGCCTTTTCCGGCAGCGGCTTGCGAAGTGCCGAGGCATCCCCGGACTGCACAATCGCACTCTCGGCGGCGGAGCGATTCAGCGATAAATTTTTCCCATAACCGCCATAGACGGACAGCAGGACGAAGATCGGCACGGAAATCGCGAACATCTTGATCCAATACTGGACGGCTTGGATCAGGGTGATTCCTTTCATGCCGCCGAGCGCCACATTCAGCGTGATGACCGCGCCGACGACGACGACGCCGACCCAGTAAGGGAGTCCCGGCAGAATGTAGGAAATCGCCGTGCCCGCACCTTTCATCTGCGGCATGGTGTAGAAAAATCCGATGAACAACACGAAGCACACGGCAATGCGACGGAACAGCGGCGAGTCGAACCGGCCTTCTGCGAAATCCGGTATCGTGTAAGCGCCAAACCGGCGCAGCGGACCCGCGATGAACAGCAGCAGGAACAAATAGCCGCAGGCATAACAGACCGGATACCACAGCGCGTCGTAGCCGGAAGACATCACCATGCCGGCGATCCCCATGAAGCTGGCGGCGCTGAGGTATTCCCCCGAGATGGCGGAGGCATTCCAGCCGACCGAGACCGAGCGACCGGCCACGAAGAAGTCGGAGGCGGACTTGGAGGATTTCGCGGAGCGGAAACCCATCCACAGGGTGACGACCACCGTCACCCCGGCGAAGGCGAGAATCCAAGGATCGATTTGAGAAATCATGCGGATAGGTTGTTAGGATTGGCGCTGGTTGCCGTCTGCCGCGCGGCGGACTTCGTCGTCCTCCAATGCCATCGAGCGGGTGATGAAAAAGCGGGCGATGATCCACACATAGGGAAAAAACAGGACGCCTAACACCAGCCAGCTCAGGGTGAAGCCGCCGACCCGGCGCGACATGAGTTCCGGGGCCAGATAGTTAAGCAAAGGCAGCCCTAACAAGACCACCAGGAACGCCGCGGCACACGAGATGGAGAGCTTGAGCTGGCGCTTCATCAGGTCATGGAGGAATTCCTCGCTATGGATGAAATCGGTTTCCTTGGGTGGATTTGGGGGCATCGGATAGGATGGCTTGGGTAGGCATGAGAACAGAAATCGCAGCTCCATGCGTCAAGAACCATTTCCCCGCCGGGTCGGTTCATTCGGGTAATGCACCGGCCAAGTTCCAGGTTCCTAACTCATAAATTTCCGTTACCGTCCCGCCATGTCGCCGTTGGAACGTTTTCTGGACCCTTGCTCCGTCTCGCTGAAAATCTGCGGTGTCACCACAAGCGATGATGCCAACCAACTGGTGACCTTGGGGGTGGACGCGCTGGGCGTGAATTTCTGGCCCCGTTCCAAACGCTACCTCTCCGCGGAAAGCGCCGGGTGGTTGCACGGCCTGGCCGGGAAAATCCTCCGCGTGGGCGTGTTTGTGAACGAACCCGCCGAGCTGCCGCTGCGGCTTGTTAGGGAAGGCTATTTGGATGTGGTCCAGCTTCATGGCGACGAGCTGCCGCAGGATGCCGCGCCATTCCGGGCTGAAGGCGTGCCTTTTATCAAAGCCATCGGCGTGAAAACCTTGGCGGATCTAACGCAAGCCCCGGACTTCGGAGCGGCGGCGATCCTGCTAGACGCCCATGCGCCGGGGATTTACGGCGGGACGGGCGAGGCGTTCGACTGGGAGATGGCCTCGGACTTCCGCAGGCTGCATCCGCATCTGCCAGTGATACTGGCGGGTGGAATCGTCCCGGAAAATGCCGGCCTCGCCGTGATGAGCGTCCAGCCCGCCGCACTCGACATCGCCTCGGGCGCGGAAATTTCACCGGGCATTAAGGACTTTCGCAAAGTCGCCGCCTTCCTCACCGCCCTGCACCGCCAGCCGGCATGCTAACCGATTCCCATTGCCACCTGGCCTCCCACCGATTCGATCCCGGTGAAATTCCCGACCTCCTTGCGCGGGCGCGTGCCGCCGGGGTGACCCGCCTGATCACCCTCGCGACCTGCCTGGAGGATGTGCCGCTGAATCTAACGATCGCCGAAAACCCGGCGGTCCATTGCTGCATCGGCATTCATCCATGCGATGTCCATCACGCGCCCGATGAGGCGATCCCGCAGCTAGCAGCTCTGGTCGATGATCCGCGGGTGTGTGCCATCGGCGAGACGGGCCTCGATTACTATCACCCGGCCCCCGAGGGTTGGAACGAGGACGATTTCCGCGAGCGCCAGCGTCACTTTCTGCGCCAACATTTCGAGCTCGCCGCCGCTTCCAAGCTCAACGTCGTCATCCACACACGTGATCGTGAGGGCGCTGGCTCGTTCGAGGACGCCCTGGCGATTTACGGAAACTATCAGAATTCGGTGTGTGCGGTTTTCCACTGCTTCATCGGCCCATGGGAAAACGCTCGGCGTGTTATAAATCTCGGCGGACTCGTTTCCTTCGGCGGGGTTGCGACGTTCAAAACCGCGCACGAAGTTCGCGAAACCGCACGGCAATGTCCCGCCGGCTCATTCATGATCGAGACCGACTCACCCTACCTCGCCCCCGAACCTCACCGGGGAAACCGAAACGAACCGGCGTTTGTGCGGAACACTGCGGAACGTCTTGCCGCCTTGCGCGGTGAATCGCTTGAGGCGCTCGCGGATCACACCGGGAAAACCGCCGCCGCCTTTTTCCGCCTTCGACCTGAGGCCGATTGAATAAAGAATTTCGCCAATCGCGTTTGAACCGCCGATCGCGGCGCTTCAAGTCCGTCCTTCACAACTCAAATCCAAACCGATACATCCACGTCATGAATCCCATCCGCCTTCTCGCCGCCTCGCTTCTCGCCTTCGCCGTTGTCTCTTGCGCCCAACAGAAAGCTGACAAATACGACACGGTGAACCCCGGCTCGGTCAATGCAGCGGTCACCGAACCGGCCAACCCGGTTTACGACACTCCCGCCGCTTACGAGGAAACCGGCGCGACCTCTCCCGCCAGTGCCCCTCCGCTAACAACTCCCGGTGCGTTGGCCACACCCAATCTCCCCGCGCCTAACGTCCCGCGAGCTTCCGCTAACGGCTCGGCCATCATTCACACCGTGGTCGCGGGCGACACGCTTTCGGGCATCAGTGCGAAATACAAGGTGCCGGCTGCCGCGATCAGACAGGCCAACTCCATGACGAAGGACACCGTGGTGCTCGGCAGAAAAATGGTCATTCCGCCTGTGCAATAACACTTCTTCCGGTTTCCTCCGTCCATGCGCCCGATCACCGCCATCTTCTCATTGCTGGCATTCGTCGCCGCTGCAATCGCCGAGCCGGTTGAGTCGCCGGAAGAACCCTTGGGAGGGAACTTGCGGGAAGCCGCCTTGGACAACCTTCTATCCGAACGGGATTCGGACAAAAAGTTCGAGAGCGCCATCGCGGCCGCCAGGAAAAACGGGATCAGCGAGCAGGCGATCCTCGAAGCCCGCTTTCTCTATCATGTTGACCGCCGCGAGGATGACGCCGTCGCCGCCATGCTTCCCGAGTTTCTCAAGCGGCGCGAGGATTTCAAAATAGGCGATTCAGCCATTTTCAGCGTGAAGGAAGACTGGCTCGCCGTGGTTGAATACGTGCAAGCCATCGCCGCTATCAGAAAGGGCGACAAGGCTGGCTTCAAGACCCACATCACCGAAGCCTTCTGGCTGAGTCCCCGCCAAGCGTCCGCGTTTGCGCCGCACATCGAACGCATGAGGTTGGAGGAGGCGATGGACTCGGTTAGATTGGATTTCGAGACCAAGCTGACCGTTCTGGACAGTGGCAATGAAGTCACCCTCAAGAGTCTTCTCAGCGGTAAAAAAGCAATGCTTCTCCACTTCTGGTCGCCAGCCAGCCCCGAGTCTGAAGCCAGCCTGCCGGACTACATCGCCACCGCCGCCACGCTTGGAGAAAAGGGGATCGCCATGATTTCCATCCTGCCTGGTGACGCGCCGGCCACTCTAACCGACGCGCGGAAAACGATCCAGGCGCTGGGAACCAAGCCGCCGGGCGAGTGGCTCGTTGATCGTAAGGAAGCTCCCCTTGCGCGGGATCTCCGCGTGCAGTCCTTCCCGACACTCATCCTGGTTTCTAACGAGGGGCGGGTGCTCTTCAATGGCGACCCCACGGACGAGGGCTTTTGGGAGTCGTTAGAAAAACTTGATCCCAGGATCATCCGCCCGCCATTGCCCGGAGCGGGGGAATAGACGTTAGTGTTGAATTACGGCGTGTGTAGTAGTTCGGCAAGCTGCCTGAAAATTATTACGGTTTTCTTGAAAATCGACATGTTTCAACTTGACGGTAAACCAAACTACTAGTTTCCTCGTCGTTAGCGAAGAGACACCATTTATGGCGCGGCCTACCCACCCATCCAATCTCGAACTTCAAGCCCTATCAGTTCTGTGGCACGAAGGACCTTCGACGGTGGCGACGGTACACGGCACTCTGCCTGATAGAAAAGACCGCGCCTACACGACCGTGCTCTCGGTCATGCAGAGTCTCGAGCGCAAGAGCCTGGTGAAACGCGCGCGGGTCGGCCGGGCGCATGTTTACGCCGCGGCTTACTCGCAGGAAGTGATCGTGCAGCGCGCGACCCACGACTTCCTAACAAACGCCTTTGGAGGACGCCTCGGTGAGGCGCTCCTCGCTATCCTCTCCGCCGGCACATTAACGCCGGAAGAGAAAACAAACATCGAACGCGAACTCCAACGACACAAGACAATGGCTGCAAAGAAAACAGCGAAAAAAGCAGCGGTGAAAACCGCCAAGAAGGCCGTGAAGAAAGTTGCCAAGAAAGCCCCGGCTAAAAAAGCCCCGGCCAAAAAGGCAGCGAAAAAAGCGGCCACCAAAGCCCCCGCCAAAAAGGCTCCTGCGAAAAAGGCAGCCAAGAAAGCGGTGAAAAAAGTCGCAAAAAGCGCGAAGAAGGTAGCCAAGAAGGCGGCCAAGAAGACCGTCGCCAAGAAGGCGGCCCCTGCGAAGAAGGCTGCTGCCAAGAAGGCCGCTCCAGCGAAGAAAGCCGCCAAAAAAGCAGCCCCTGCAAAGAAGGCTGTGAAAAACGCGGCGAAGAAGTAATCCCGAACCCCCGGTTGGCGAATTGGAAGGCCGGCCAGCGAGCCGGCCAACCGATTACTCCGACACGGGGCCGACCGACGGCGGGAGATCTGCGGATCTCCCGCCCTGGGTTGCGGCCTCCATTTTCCGCTAGAGATGGCTCTGTTCTGGAGCTGCGTCCGCAGGCACCTCATCGGACTCGCGCTGTTCCACTGTTCGGATCATGCCGACGTAGGTCAGCGTGCCAATCAGATAGAGGGCGGCGGTGATTAGAAAAACCTGCCAGTAATGAAAGTCGTGCGCGCGCAGGTTTTCAAAAATACGGGCCGCGAGCCACCACGCACCGCTCCAGATCGCGCCGTTGCAGGCACTCATCAATTCGCGGTTGCGCTCTCCCACGAACGCCATCGAAAGCTCGCTGGTGGACGGCCCGGCCATGTTCATCAGCGGCTGGCGGAAAATGAAGCAAACCAACGCCACTGGCAGCGCCCAGCTGGCGGAGCTCCAGAGTTCGGTTAGGCCCATGACGGCGAGCATCACCACAGCGGCCGACTGCACTCCGAGGATCGCCCCGCGCCAACCGAACCGGCGGCGAACCTCCGGCACCATCAGTCCCGTGAAAAAGACCAGCACGTAGCTGATAGAGCCGAAGGCCGAATAGGCCGCCGGGCCGAGGTGATAGACGTTGCTGAAAAACAGATTCAGAAACTGGATGCTCAGTCCCGCGCCCGTCGCGATGCAGAGCGTGGGAACGATCGCTCTCACCAGGACCGGCCGGTCCTCGCGTTGAACATGCAACCAATGACGCTGCGATTTTTCCGCCGGTACTGGATCGGGGAGGCGGGCGTAAAGAAACGGCGCGCCCAAGCCGCCAAGCGTTAGAATGAGCAGGGTCGAGTATTCGTTGAAGACGAGATCGATGCCACCGATTTCCAGATGGCCGATGCTCTGAAGCACACTGGACATGACGCCGCCGCAAATGCTGGCCGCGCCCCACGTGGCGAAAAGCAGGCTTAGTGCCTCGCTCGATTGCTTCGGCGGCGCGAGTCGCATCATCATCGGCAGGCTGGCCACGTTGAGGATCAGCCCGGCGAACCCCATGGCCATGAAACTAACCGATGCCGCCGTCATCGCGCCCAGCCGCACGGTTTCCAGCGAGGCCAGGGCGGTGAGTGGAAACAACGCCGCGCCGAGCACGAGGGGCAGCCGCAGCGGTTTCCCGCGCAGCCAGAGGCCGGCGGGAAGTGCGAGGAAGAACGTGGCGAGAAAGCGCTGGGATGTTAGGGCGGCGATTGCGGGATCGTCCATGCCCCGCGATTTCAGGAAAAGATTCAGCAGGAGAAACTGCGCCGCATTGATGAGATTGATCAGGAAAAGGCCTGCGGCAAACCGCAGCACGCACCTCGGCAGCAATCTATATCTTTCCAACCATGCGGGGAGGCGGGGCACGCCGCATGATTTCGCCAAGGCGGGGCGTCGCGCAAGCCTACCAACTCACCTTCACGCCGAAGACTCCTCCGAGTCCGGCTTCGTTCTGACCGGAGCCGTGATTGCGATAGTCCTCGTCGGTTAGGTTCTCGATGCCGCAGGTGAGGTCGAGGTTATCATTCACATGCCAGCCAGCGCGCAGCGAGGCAACGATATAGCTTGGTGTGCCGTTAGTAGGGATGCGCTGGTTGTCGGCGGTCTGATCCGCGAGGCTGATGCGGTCTTCCGTATCCGCAGCGAGCACGCGGCCTTCCACCCAGAATTTTGCGGACTCGCTGTCCCATCTTAAGGCGACTGAGCCGGAGAGGGGAAGATTGCGGGTGTTGGATTTTTCGCTTTCCGGCCCGCCGACGAAGTTAGGGGACTCGGTGCGGCCGTCGTTCCAAGAGGCGAATCCCGAAAAGGTCCACTGCGGGTGGAAGCGCCACGCGCCTTCCAGCTCGAAGCCGTAAATGTAGCCGTCGCCCGCGTTGGTCGCGATGGTGGAGGACGCGGCGCTCGCGGTAGGGACGGCGACGATCAGGTCATCCGCCTGAGTGTAAAACGCGGCGAGATTCAGCGAGGTGGTGTCGGTATGATGGCGGGTGCCGATTTCATACGTGAGGAATTTTTCCGGAGCGACGTCCAGATTTCCGAGTGCGGGTGCGCCGGATTTCGAGGTGAGATTGCCGCTGAGGTCGTCGAGATTCGGGGCCCGGAAGGCTTGGGAAAGGCCGCCGTAAATACTCCAGCAGGTGTTGAGAGAGTAAATGCCGCGGAGCGATCCAACGGTGTCGTCCCAGTTTTTTGAGGCGCTGCTGCCATCGGTTAGGCGGCCGAGCGAGGCCTCTGCGTAGGTGTAGCGGGCACCGGCGGTGAGAGCGAACTGCTCGATGGGTTTCACGAGATACTGGGCGTAGGCGCCGAAGAGGTCGTATTCGGAATCGTCGGCTACCGGCAGTTGCTTGTCTTCGGGCGTCGCGGCGGCACCAGCGAACCCGACGGCGGAATCGACCTCGTCATGATAGAAATCGAAGCCATAGACCAATGTCCCGGGTCCGATGTCCGACTCCAGCGTGAGGTCGATGCCGATGGTTTCCACTTCGATGCTGGTGTCCCGAACGCGGTCGGAACTCAGCAGCGGATTCGGGTTGCGACGGTCCACGAACTCCGACTCGTCGGTGGTCTGATAGGAAAGCGTTGCGTTCCAGCGCTTGATCGGAGCGTCGGCCTGCGGCAGTTCGCCGGCGTAGCGCAGGTAGGTCATCGAACGCTCCTGGTCGTAGAGATTTGCGGAAAATTTTCCCGGAGCGGCGACATGATCGCCATGGGTCCAGCCCGGATTTTCCAGCGTCCGGTGCCAGCGGGAAACCCCGTCCTGATTCAAATAACTCGATGCGAAGGTGAGCGTGGAATCAGGCGTGACCGCCCAATCGAAGCGGAGATCATAGTCTTGCTCGGGATAGCCCGTATCGTACATCCGGCCGATGTCCGAAGATTCGATGTCGCCATAATCTTTCGCCGACATGCCTAGCAGAATTCCAAACCGGCCGCCGATGCCGGTCTCGGCCTCGATGCGGCCGATGTGGCTGCCTTGGCCGTTGGTCCGGTATTCGTAAAATGCCGAACCGCCGACGTAAGCCTGGCCGGCGGTTTCACCTCTAAAACGCGATGAGCTGGTGAAACTGTTGACCGTGCCGCCGACGGCGTCGGACCCGTAGAGCACTGAACCCTGGCTCTTGATGACTTCGATGTGATCGATGTTGAGCGGATCGACGGTGTTCCAATATTGGACCGGCCCGCCGCGGTAGGTGGAATTGTTAACGCGCACACCATCGACTAACAGTAAGTTTTGCCGCCCGGTAAATCCACGGATGAAGGGAGAGCCATGGCCATGCGCGGTTTTTTGAATCAGGATGCCCGGGACATACTGCAAGGCGTCGGGAAGCGTCCGCGGCGTGTGGTCTTCCAGAAAGGCCGCGTCCAGATATTCGGTGGTGTAAGGTGCGGTGCTTTCGGTTTGCTCCGTGCGCGCGGCAGTGACGAGGAGGGGGTCGAGCAGGTTCTGGGCTAACAGGGGAGAAGTTCCGCCGATGAGCAGGATGGAGGTCGTTTTAAGCATGAGTTGAGTGCGAACGAACCGGCGGGAGAACTTCTTAGAAGTTTTCTAAAAATAGGGGGTCGGGACGTCTCGTCCCGACGCATGGACGAGACGTCCATGCCCCTTAAGGAGGCGATTGGGCACCTGCGGCCTTCAGTTTCGCGACGGCTCGATCGAGCCGTTCGCGGGTCACAGTTAGACCGGCGTCCAGATCGCGGATCTTCGCGTCGCGTTCGGCGATCGCGCTTTCCCACATCTTCATTTGCTCCTGCTGCGCGGCGGTTAGGTCAGCGGTTAGAGCCTCGCGCCCGGCGACCAGTTTCGCCATGGATTCTTCGATTTCCCTGCGCGCCAGGACGGTGGCTTCGATGGATTCCTTCAGTTGGACAATGTCGCGCTCAAGAGCTGCGGCGCGGATTTTCTCCGACTCGTAGCTTTCGCGGCTGGCGGCAAGTTGCGTTTCCAGAGCCTCGATCCTGTCACCGAGACCGCGCTCCTTGAGCCACTGCGCGAGGATGATGCCGGTGATCAGCAGGCAGCCGGCTAGGTTGAGGAACGGAAGAAATCGGCTGGCGTTCACGGCTGCGGGGCTTTGGATTCGAAGCTGACTTTTTCGATTCCTGCGGCGCGGACGGCGTTGAGCACGTCCAGGACGTTCTTGTGGCGCGACTCGGCGTCCGCCGAAATAAGCACGCGGGTTTCCGACGGCGCGGCTTCCTTTTGCAGGCGGGCGGTGATTTCCGAAACCGTGACCACCTTTGCGTCCCACGTGATGACGCCATTAGGGTCGATGGCGATTTGGAATGGCGGGGTCTTGGAATCCGCGACACCGGTGGAGGCTTCCGGTAAATTGATCGGCACGCGATTGAGCTGGGTCATGCTCAAGCTGACCATCATGAAGCTGGCTAACAGAAAAAACATGATGTCGATGAGCGGGATGATCTCGATCCGTGCTTCATCGCCTTCTTCGCCCGGGTTGTTGTGGAGTTGAACGGGCATCAGCGCTTCGTGCGGTTGGCGGCAAATGCTTCAAGATCGTGGCCGTGTTCCTTGGCGGAGCGCACGAGCAGCTCGGTGTGATTGATCCATCGCTCAAGAGAGGACCGAAGGACGGAAACCCGTTTGCGGAAAAAATTGTAGGGCAGCAGGCAGAGGACGGCGATGGCGATGCCGCAGGCGGTGGCGATGAGTGCCTCGCCGATGCCGCCGGTGACCTTGGTGACGGCGAGCTGGTCGGTGCCAATGGCGGCGAAGGAACCCATCAGCCCGGCGACGGTGCCGAAGAGCCCTAACAACGGAGCCAGCGTGATCATCGTGCTGAGCACCCACATGCGGGCTTCAGATTTCTCGATGAGCAGGGTCGCGTGAAGTTGCATGGCGGCCAGCATGGAGGTGTGGGCGTGGCTCATGCCTTCGCGGAGATTGTTGAGGAACGGCTCCTCAGCGCTATCCCCGAGTTGCCAGGCGGTGGGAAAATCGCCGGTGCCGAGCGCCTCGCGGGCTTTCTCGTGAAGGCCGGGTCGGACCTTCGACTTCAGGACCGCCCACCACACGGTGCGGTCGAGGATCACGCTGAGAGAGAGCAGAAAGGTGAGCAGGATGGGCCACATGACCCAGCCACCTTCGATGAATTTTTCGACGACGATGTTGGCAAGCACGGAGGGTGTTAGTTCAATTTGAAAACGATGGGCCGAGTATATTTCGCGATTCTTCCGGGCGGGAATTTCCAGCGGCGCACTGCACTGACGGCCTGCTCGTTGAGGATCGGCCACGGAGACGGACTTTTCGCATAGGCGGAAACCACGCGGCCGTTTTCTCCGACGACGAACTCGACGAGCACGGTGCCGGTCTGGCCTTTGGATCGGGCTGCGGAAGGATAGGACGGAGCTGGCATGCGGCCGCCGGCGAGGCGTTTGGCGTCGGACATCCCGGTGGCGCCGTTGCGCCCGCCATTGCCGGCGGTGCCCGTGGTCTCGGGCTTACCTTGCGGGGAACCGCCGGTGGCGCTGGTCGGCAAGGCGGAGCGAGTGGGCGGCTTGCTGTTAGGAGCTGGGACCGGGCGGGGCTTGGTGGGTGCTGCGGCGACGGGCGCGCTCGATTTCGCGACTGGCGCGGGCATGTCCGGGATTTCCGGCAGCGGGGTGATTTCCGCAACTTCGGGCATCTCGGGCGGCGTGGGAAGAGTCTCCTGTTCGGCGAAGGGAACTTCCATTTCCTGAGCTTCGCCGGTGCTGCCGGTATCCGTTTCCTGCGAGGGCGGGGTATCGCCAAGATTGAAATCCTCGGTGAGCACGATGGATTCGAGATCCGCGTATGGGTCCTGCTCCTGATCCTTCGCGCCGAGGATTTCAACCGTGACCGGGACGACAATTCCCACCGTGCCAAAGCCCGCGACACTCAGCCAGGTGGCGAGCGTGCCGATATTGAGGGCATGGAGAAACGGGGCCATTCGAGTTGGAATCTTGACGATCAATTGAGATTTGATCGCAACAATAACAAGAGAAATCTGCGGCGCTAGGACGCATTGCGCCAAATAAAATGCCACCGGGGAGGATAAAGGCGAAAAGTCTTTGGATGGTGGTTGCGCCACAAAGAATGACACCGGCATGCAGACACTTACCGGGATCATGAGCAGAGAAAGTCGGAAGCAATTGTTGGAAA
>JANMSI010000008.1:0-3717 GCA_031389115.1 Akkermansiaceae bacterium | reverse complement strand
GGATTGTCGGGTTACACCTACTTCGAGAGCTGATCCTTCGGGTCCACTCAGCGAATCTGGATGTCGCCCTTGAAGATGACGAAAATAAGGGCGATGTCGATGAGTCCAAGGGCAACCATGAAAATGGTCACGTTCAAGCTGAATACCCCACACGCGGCGAACGCTCCGGCGGCCAGAAGCAAACAAATGCCTACGCCACGCCAGCTCAATTCATTCATCACCAGACCCACAAACTGTAGAACGACAAATACGACAATTAGGGAAAGCATGGCCAATAGGAGATGCGCTTTTTGGCGAGATCGAGAATCTGAAGCCTCATCGAATGGCTTCGCCGATTTGCTTTTTGGCGTCCTCCCAATCGACGAATGACGCCTTGTCTTCGGCCACGAGCCGTTCCCGCTCGTCGAGCAGGTCCTTGTGCCACTGGGGCACCTCGACATCCCTTTCATCACGGGAAAGATCGTTCCAAATCGTCTCCATGACGAACAGCTTCTCACGGAGCGGCATTTGATGAATCTCTTCAACTGCGATCATGAGGGGAGATTATGACAAGGCGATTCAGGTGCAATCATGAATCTACCCGGAGCAAGCGGAGCTCTGCCGTATCACGGGATTGCACTTGCCGTTGGCTCGTGACAGCCTGTGCAGAGTTTGGCGGCGATTCGAAATACCCAGCTTGACGGTTGGCGGGCCTTCGCGGTGCTGGGTGTGATGTGGCATCACTGGGTGCCTGCGACATGGCGTGGACCCTTTCCGTTCGAGATCGGCCTGTTCTTTTTTCTAACGCTAACTGGATTTCTAATCACCCGTGTTTTGTTACAGGAACGCGCCGCCGCCGAAAGCAAAGTCGGGAATTGGCGCATCGCAGCTTACCTGAATTTCGAAAAACGACGGATGATCCGGATTCTTGTGCCCTGTTATGCGGCGATGATCTTCGCCATCATGGTCGGTGCCGATGACATCCGGCAGCATTGGCCGGCATACTTTGGGCATTGGTCGAATTTCCACATGGCACAGATGACCGGCTGGCCGGCGGGGACGGCCCACTACTGGACCCTGGCGGTGCAAATGCAGTTCTATCTGGTGTGGCCAATCGTCATATTCAACGTGCCGCGGCGGTGGCTGGGGCACGTGCTTTTGGCCTGCGTGGCGCTGGCTCCTTTATGCCGAATGGTCCTCGCCCAGGGCTTTCCTGAAATTCACCACAGCGAGGCGATCACGTTCACTGCGCTCGATTATTTCGGCGTGGGAGCCTTGCTGGCTCTCGCCATGGAGCGGGGGATGGCGGCAGGGGACCGAAGGCTGAAACTCGCCGCCGGGATCGCCTTTGCCGGGTATGCTGTGCTCTATGTCTTCAATAAAATGAACCGCCCGATTGAAGGATATTGTTATATCCAGCAGACCTTGGTGTCGGTCGCATTCGCCGGGTTGATCTCATCGACCCTGGCGGGCTTCGGCGGGATTGTTGGACGAGTGTTAGACCATCCGGCGGTGCAGCACATCGGGCGCTTGAGTTTCGGACTGTATCTCTTTCACACGCCGGTCCCGATGTTAGTGGGTTTCATTTTGCCCTGGCTATGGTTCCCGTTTTTCGTTGGACCATGGGTGGCGGTGCGGCTGCTAGTGTTCGCCCTCACCTCGTGGGGACTGGCGTATCTCTGCTGGCGGTACCTGGAGAGGCGGGCCGCCCAATCTAACAAGCATGCAGTTTCAGGCTCGCCAGGTCGATGAATTCGAGCGCCGATTCGTGGGTGGCCTCAAGCACGACCGCCGGCGCGAACCCCGCTTCGAAGGCTTCCTGCCAGCGGGTGGCGCACAGGCACCACTGATTTCCCGGCTTGAGTCCGGGGAAGCCGAACTCCGGGCGCGCGGTGCTCAGGTCGTTGCCGTTTAGTTTCGAGAATTTGAGAAACGCCTCCGTCACGCGCACGCAAACGACATGCACGCCGTGGTCGCCCGCGCCGCTGCGGCAGCAACCGTCGCGATTCCAGCCCGTGAGCGGGTCCATCGAACAAGGCTGGAGGACGGAGCCGATGACGTTGCGAATTTCGAGCGACATGACGGTCGTGATGGGAAATCAGGAAGCCACGCGGGTTCCGCGTGGCGATCTTTCCGCAGGGATCGCCCTGCGGCTTGCGGGGACGAACGGCATGGTCAGCGAGTCCTGGAAATCGAAAACCTCGGAGAAATCCTCCTTTTTGTCCGAGTCCTGTTTTCCAAAAACCTGCTCCTCGATCAGGTGAAACACCATGTCGCCCAAGTCCTGGCACTTCCGAATGCTCCACTCGCTCATGAGGGTGGAGGCCATCGGCCCGAACTGCTCGAGCGCGTAATCCCGGCACCCCGCGAGCAATTCCGGCCCGCTGACGTGACGGGCTTGGCCGCCATTGGATTCCGCGATGCGTTTCAGGGTAAAGTCCAACGCGTCCTTGAGAAAAAAGTAGGCATGAGGGTCGAAACGTTTGTCGCGTTTCAAAATCGACACGACAGATTGCTCGAATTGCATGGCTTGCATGGCCGTGACCGTGCCGGAGCCGGGGGCGGGTGTCAAAGCGGTTTGAAAATTCGGGCGATTTGGCTTCGTCGCACTCTGGACCCTGCCTGTTATTTCGCCCACTCGGCCTTGGTGAAATCGATGCTCTCCTTGATCTGCGGAACGTTGTTTTTCCAATCGTTCTCATGCTCGACCGAGAAGTGGCCATTGAAATTCTGCTTTTTCAGCTCCGCGATGCACGCCGCCACATCGACGACGCCCTTGCCGGACGGGACCACCACGCCGTTCCCACCCATCTCCGACTTGTCCTTGAGATGCACGCTCACGATGTGGCCCTTTAAGATGCGCAGGCAGTCGATCGGTTTCAGGTTTGAGGTACACCAGTGGCCAAGGTCGGCACATGCGCCGATCCGCGGGTCGCGGCTCTCCACCACGCCCTTGATATAAAGCGGATGCCAGACCTTGTAATCTGGATTCGCCATCGATCCGCCGTGCTCGTGGAACGCCACCTTGATGTCGAATTCCTTCGCTGCCGCCTCCCAAGCTGCCAGTTGCTCCGTCGATTCCGTGCAAACCGCGTAAAGTCCCATCTTCTTGGCGAAAGCCATGATTTTCTGGACTTCCGCCGCGTCGTTGGCACCCACGACGCCATAGTTGACCGGGAAAACCCCCTGGCGCTTGCACTCATCCAGCAGTGCCTTGATCACCTCGTCGCTGGCGTTGTGATGGACAATTTCGGCATTCGTAGAGTCCGCCCGCAGCTTTTGTCCCGGATAGAATTCAATGATTTTGCCGCCCGCCTCCTTGGTTTTAGCGATCGCCTCGAAGGCGCTGAATTCCTTGAACGAGTAAGCCTGACAACCAATGGCCAGGCCATTTTGAAAGGCACCTTCAGGAATCGGGGCGGCGGACAGATTCGCCGCAAGGGCGAGGGCGAGCAGGATGGATGTGCGCATAATGGGCCAGTCATACGCGCCCCGCCGGCCCGATGTTGCGGCCCGCGTAATTCAATCCGCCCATACCGAAAGGGTCCGCACCTCGGCGGACTCGACGGCCGGAGGTGAAACGCGGCGATCTCTAATTTTCCGGAGGCGGATCGACGGGCGCCCCGAATTTCATCCGCACGTTCGAAAACGCGAAATCGAGTGGACCGTCGTTGTGGCCGTAAACGGAGGCCGAAATCACCAGCCGCACGGTTCCGTCAGGAATGCGCTGCCTTTCCG
>JANMSI010000187.1:0-11207 GCA_031389115.1 Akkermansiaceae bacterium | reverse complement strand
TTTCCAACCGCCATGCCCATTCAACCAAGGCAATGGCGGTTGGAAACCACCGCCACATCCAACAATGTTCGCTGAATTCCATGCCCGTTCCGCCTTCTCGTTCCTGCGGGGTTCAAGCCCGCCCGATGAAATGGTCCGGTGCGCCGCGGAACTTGGCTACTCCGCGCTCGCCCTAACCGATCACGGTGGGTTTTACGGCTCCGCACGCGCGCACGAAGCCGCCAAGGACTGCGGGATCAGGGCGATTGTCGGCGCGACGTTGGATCTGCCCGATGGCTCGCATCTGCCCGTCCTTTGCACGACCCAGCTCTCCTATCAGATCCTTAGCCGCCACCTAACCGACCTGCATCTCGAAGGCGCGGGAAAAGCCCGCGATTTGAAAAACTCCGGACTCATCGCCCTGACCGGAGACCGTGAAGGACCTCTCGTCCGTCACCTCCTGCGTGATGACAAAGCAGCCGCCCTCGCTGCGGCGGAAGGGCTGATCGCCACCTTCGGCAGAAACAACGTCTATGTGGAAATCCACCGCCACTGCCTGCGCGACGACGGGCGACTGAACCGTTACCTCGTGGATCTTGCCAGCCATCTCCGCTTGTCGTTGTTAGCCAGCAATGCTCCCACCCATGCCACCCGCGAAGGCCGTTTGCTGGCGGATGCCTTCACCTGTCTGCGCCACCACGTGACACTCGATCAGGCCGGTGGCTTGCTTACTCCCAATGGCGAGCGCCACCTCCGGTCTCCCGCTAAAATGTTGGAACTCTTCAGCGATCTTCCGGAGGCGATCGCTAACACCCAGCGACTATCAGATCGCATCGGATTCACGTTGGAAAACCTCGGCTACGAGTTCCCGGATTTTCCCGATGAAAACGGCAGGCCGCTTTCCAAGCCGGAGCAAAGCAGGCTGCTGCATGACTTGGCTTACGCCGGCGCGAGGAATTTCTATGGAGCGAAACTGCCGCCAAAGGTGGACAAGCAGCTCGACGACGAGCTCCGACTGATCGGCAAACTCGGCTTTCCCGGCTATTTCCTCATCGTCCACGACCTCGTTAAATTCGCCAAAGGCGAAGGCATGCTCTGCCAAGGCCGCGGCTCGGCGGCAAACTCGATTGTTTGTTTCTCCCTCGGCATCACCAAGGTCGATCCCATCGGCTACAAGCTCGTCTTCGAGCGATTCCTTAATGAGAAGTCCGAATCGTGGCCGGACATTGATATCGATTTCCCATCGGGTGAGCTTCGGGAAAAAGTCATCCAGTATGTCTTCAGGAAATACGGGGCACGCGGTGCGGCGATGACCGCCAACGTGATCACCTATCGACCGCGTTCGGCATTCCGCGAGATGTCGAAGGTCTTGGGATTCCCCTCTTCCCTGGCGGACCGCTTTTCTAAGGAAAGTTCCGGCTTCCGCCATTTCGCCGAGGAAGGGGAAAAGCCGAAACGGAAGGTTGAGTTCGAGAACCGGATGGCAAGCTTGCTCCCTCCCTCCCACCCGAGACTGCCCGCTCTCTTCAAATTGTATGACGCCGTGTTGGGCCTGCCCCGGCATCTCGGCCAGCACTCCGGCGGCATCATCATTTGCAACAAAAGGCTGGATGCGGTGGTGCCGATCCAACCCGCCACCATGCCCAACAGAACCATCGTGCAGTGGGACAAGAACGACTGCGAGGAACTCGGCATCGTCAAGATCGACTTGTTAGGACTGGGGATTCTTGCCGCGATGCAGGAATCGATTTCCATCTGTCAAACCCGCGGCAAGCACTTCGACCTGGCCACGATTCCTCCGGATGATCCGGAAGTTTTCAAAATGCTCCACCGCGCGGATACCATTGGCACGTTTCAAGTGGAGTCGCGCGCCCAAATGGCGACCTTGCCCATTCTCAAACCCGCGAATTTTTACGAAATCGCCATTGAGGTGGCGATCATCCGCCCGGGTCCGATAAGCGGCGATTTGATGCATCCTTATCTGAACCGGCGGCTCGGTTTGGAAGCGGTGGAATGCATTCATGAAAACTGCGAGGACATCCTCAAGCGCACTCTCGGTGTCCCGTTGTTTCAGGAACAGATGCTGAGCATCGCCAAGGTGATGGCTGATTTCACCAGTTCGGAAATCGATGATCTGCGGCGAGCCATTTCATTCAACCGGTCTCATATCAAAATGCAGCGGGCGACCGCCAAACTCCGCGAGCGGATGACGAAGAACGGCTTCTCCATCGAGGTGCAGGAAAAAATCATCCGCGCCACCTCCAACTTCACGCTCTATGGATTTCCCGAGAGCCATGCGATTTCCTTCGCCTACCTCGCCTACGCGTCGTGCTGGCTGAAGGTGAATCACGCCGCCGAGTTCTACACGGGCCTCATCAACAACCAGCCGATGGGATTCTACTCGGTAAGCACGCTGTTGCAGGATGCGAAGCACCACGGTCTGCGGATCCTGCCGGTATGTTGTCTGCTCAGTGGAGAGCTAACTGAAGTCATTGATGATCGCACGCTGCGACTTGGACTAAGCCGTTTGAAAAACCTCGGCAAGCAGACCATTCAACGGATTGTTAGCGAGCGTTCACAGCGCGGCTTCGATTCGTTGGAAGATCTTTTTCGTAGGGTGAAACCTTCCGAAAAGGAACGTCGCGCTCTCGCTCACGGTGGAGCACTCAACGGACTGCCGGAAATCGCTCACCGCCGCCAAGCGATGTGGCAGGCCGAGCTGCCGCTGCACGATGACTTGTTCAAAGAAGATGTTCCCGCGTTTCCCGAAATGATTCCCGCCATGACCTTGGCCGAGCGCCTGTCCTCGGACTTCGCCGTCCAAGGCGCAAGCTCCGGCCCGCACCCAATGAAGCTCTGGCGCCAGGCTGCGGGCGGCCGGAAAATCCAGCGCGCCGTGGATCTTGAAAACCTGCCGCCGGGCATTCCCGTCACCGTCGGCGGCATGGCCATCTGCCGCCAGCGCCCCGGCACCGCGAAAGGCCACTGCTTCATCTCGCTCGAAGACGAAACCGGCATCGCCAATCTGTTTGTGCTCAAAACCACCTTCCATCAATTCCGCCAGATCATCGTGACCGAGCCATTCCTGTTAGCCACCGGCCGCCTGCAACGTTCGCAAGGCGACAAGCCGACCGTCTATGTCACCGCCATCGCCCCCCTGGCGGGATCCGATCCCGGCCAGGCGGCGGTTTCGCATGATTTCCACTGAGTTGCCGTTGCTGTTGGACCCATACGCGAGGGCGCGTGTGCTCCCCAAAAGTAGGATGGCCGTCCCGGCTGTCTCGTCAAACGGGCGTCCCGCCTGTTGTCTCGTGGGCATCCGAAGGCTCGTCCGCCAAATCGTGACCCATGCCCGATGGCGTCGTCCGTGCCCAATGCGTGGCAGGATTGAGTCCGGGCAAACAACTGCGGACTGAAGTCCACGACTACCTTCCACCGTCGCTCTGCGACCATGATGACCAATCATTGGGCAATGCCTGCGTCACTGGACGAGAAGATGATGTTCTTAAACCTGCCGCAAAATCACTACTGCAGGTGGCTGGTGCAATATTCCTCTCCATCGGCACCGATGCGGAACTCGAGTTGGGGGTCGGTGACCTCGGTTTTCTGGCAGACGACGCAGGTGTGAAAAGCTTCGGAAGCGGCGTTTTTCCCTGCATTAAATAGCTTCTTCCGTTTGCCGGATTCGAGGACGCGCGCGGTGCCGCGCAGGGCGGGGATGCCGGCCCAGACGATGTAGTTGGTGAAGAACAACAGAAGGATCGGCTCTGGAAGCATTTTGAGCAGCAACCCGCCGGCCACCAGCATGCCGAGGAAACGCACTTGGACGGGAAGGACGAAAAACAGCAGGATTTCCACTTTCGGGAAAAGCGTGCAGAAGGCGAGAAACGCCGACGCATACAGGACCGTGCCGCTCAGCGGAACGGCGACCGGGTAGGCGAAATTGGCGGCCAGCACGATTACGATGCCGGTGTAATAGAAGAGCGACGTCTTGAAGGTGCCCCACGCATTCTCGAGGCCATCGCCGACCATGAAAACGATGTTGACGGCGAAGATCAGGAGAATAATGGCAACGGGACTTCGCGGGTTGCCGAACTGGGAATCGGCGAAAAACATGGTGGCGACGCGCCAGACCTCGCCGGAGAAAATCTTCGCGCGGTCGAACTCCAAGACCTGCCCGATGTCCGGACGGATGAGCTGGAGGACGAACACCAGCACGTGAAACAAGGCGTAGTAACGGAGGAATCCGGGGAAGGCCAGCCAGCCCCAGCGGCGTTCCAGTCGATTGATGAAATCCATGCGGCGCGGAGCATCGCGGCTACGGCCCGATTGACAAGCCTCGGAAAATGACGTGGCCGGGGATAAATATCCGTGCCCGCGCGGCAATCCGCTGTAAGGATCCATTCGACTTAAGAATCATGACCTCGCACTCTCTATCAGCATCAGACGGACTCGTGATCGCGATGCTCGCGATGATGGTCCTGAGCCTGGGCGTGCTGGTCGTCCTCGTCGTCTGCATGCGCCGAAACGTCGCCCAACGCGACCGGCAGGTGGACGAACTGCTGGAAGAAATCGCGGAAAATGAAAAGCGGTCGAAGTCCGCAACCGCGATGGGAGAGAAGGCCCCGCCCGCCGAGCCTTGGGAGCGCGACGGGGATTGGTGGAAGCAGTGATTTCCCTAACCGCGGAGTCCGGCGGTTAGGGAAAATGATTTTCAAGCACGCGCTCCGATGATCCTCCCGGGTGCCGTCCATCAGATTGACAACCGCGGGCCGCACTTCCAAGGTCGCCAGCGTGATTTCCGATTTGCAACGTTCTCCGCTGGAAGCCGCCCACGTGGCGCTCGGCGCCCGCCTCGTTTCGTTCGCCGGATGGAACATGCCGGTGCAATACACCTCGATCATCGACGAGCACACCGCCGTCCGCACCAAGTGCGGAATCTTCGATATTTCCCACATGGGGCAATTCATCGTCAGCGGCCCGACCGCAGCGGCGTGGCTCAACGGCCTTCTAACGAATGACATCGCCAAGCTCGTCGTGGGTCAGGGACAATACACGCTGATGCTGAACGAAAGCGGCAGCGTGATCGATGACCTGATTGCCTACCGGACGGATGAAACGGAGTTTTTCCTGGTAGTGAACGCGTCGATGATCGATGAGGATTTCGCCTGGCTGGACAGGCGGTTAGAATACGGCGTCTCGTTGGAAAACGAGAGCGAGAAATGGGCTGGGCTGGCCGTCCAGGGGCCGGATGCGGCGAAAATTTTCGACGCGGTGTGTCCAGTAGAAACGCTGCCGCCCCGCAACGGGATCAAGATGACGGCCTGCGGGTCGCTGGTTTGCCGAACCGGCTACACGGGAGAAGATGGGTTCGAGTTTTTCTGCCCGGTGGCAAAGGCGACGAGCTACTGGGACCGCTTTCTAGCGGCCGGAGCGAAACCCTGCGGCCTCGGTGCGCGTGACACGCTTCGCCTGGAAATGGGCTATCCGCTCAACGGCAACGACCTGTCGCCGGAGCGCACGCCGATCGAGGCTGGCCTGGGATTTTTCTGCGATTTGGAAAAGGGCGGGTTTGTTGGCCGCGAGACGCTGGTCCGCCAGAAAGCGGAAGGACCGGCAGTGAAGCTAACAGCGATCCGTTATTTGGAAAAGGGCGCACCGCCGCGGGCGCATTATCCGGTCGTTTCGGCTGCGGGCGAAGTGATCGGCGAGCTGGCGAGCGGAGCGCTATCCCCGTCGTTGATGACCGGGATCGGCATGGCTTACCTGCCAGCGGAATTTGCCAAGCCCGGCACGTCGCTGAGCATCGAAGTCCGCGGCAAACTCTTCCCGGCCGAAGTTGTGAAGAAGCCATTTTACAAGCCAGTCCCGTGAAGAACGATCCTCCTACAGCCCGCGGAATGCCGGATTGGCGCGACAAGCAGCGCGCCCTTCCCGTCGGTGAGAAAGTCGAGCTGATCGGCAGGTTCATTCAAGAGACTCCCGGCGCAGTTCGTTGATGAGGTCTTGGATGGGGGGCGTTGATCACCTCTTCGTGGACGCGGTCTTTGGCATACAGCGAGTAATCCGCGCTCCAGTCGCGGAACTGTTTGCTGAAGGTGGTGATCAATCCGGAGACGGTATGGCGCCCCGGACCAGTATGAAATGTAAGGGAAAAAACGAAAAACTAGATCAGCAATCTAGAAAAAACCAAACTCCAGCGCCGGGACATCCGTCCGGGCCTGCTGTTGTTCTATTCTGAACCTTCTCCCCCCAAAAGGGGGGGCAAATAGATTTAGGAAATCTGATTTCTTTCCGCTAATTATTTCGGGCCAAAATATGCGTTCGTCTTACCGGACGATGGAACCTTGGTAGATAAACCCATGATTGCCCTAGAGCGTATGATCTCCCGCGATCAACCATCTGGTTTGTGCCGGCTGTCTGCCAGTGCGCCTCAAAGTAGTCACAACGTATTGGCTGGTTCACCCTTTTACATGCTTTCTGAAGCAAGCGACCTCCGGTTACGCCCTGCGACCGTCACTTTGAGGTTCCCCCATTTGAATTTCTGAACTGTTAGCTATATCCAAAAAACCAAAATGAAACCCAAATACAACATCTCGAAGATCCGCAATCAAACTCTCGGAGCTTCTCTAGTCACCGCCATTTCTATCTGTTTTACCTCCTCTGCGTTCGCTGCGGACGTTTTCTGGAATGGATCTACCAGTAATGATTGGAACACTGCCGCTAACTGGACTACGGGCCTCCCAACGGTTCCTGACGACGCGGTCGTCAACAACGCGGGGGCCTTCCCGACCGCCGTCATCTCCGCCAACCTGACCGTCAACCCCCGCGATATCATCGTCGGCCGGGGTTCGGGAAATTCAGGCCAACTGGATCTTACTGCAGGCAACATTACTACCGGTGGCTGGACTTTTATTGGTCGCAATACGGGAAGCACCGGCACTTTCAACATGAACGCCCCGGGCGGGTCCTATACCACCGGTCGTCTGGTCGTGGGGGAAGATGGCACTGGCAACCTTAACTTTGGAGGTGGCACCATCAATTCGAGCGCGGAAGTTTGGATCGGCCAAGGAGGCACCGGAAACGGGACGATGACCATGACCGCTGGAACCTTGAATTCCAGCAACTGGACGGTCGTCGGACGTGCGGGTGCAACCGGCACCCTGAACATGAGCGGGGGAACGATTACCAAAAGCGGTGGCGGAGAGTTCATCATCGGCGATAACGGCCCCGGAACTGTCATCCAAACCGGCGGAACGATCAACAGCGGCGGGAACGAATATTGGGTTGGCCAGGGAAGCAATTCTAGCATTCACACGATCAGCTCCGGTAATCTCAATGTCGGAAACTGGCTGGCTGTGGGTCGTAATGGCGGCACTGGAACTCTGACTCAAACTGGAGGCACGGTGACCAAGACCGGCGGCGGAGACCTCGTCATTGGCGCGGGTGGCGGGGCATCGACTGGAACCGTGAATACCAGTGGCGGTATTCTCAGCGTCAACAACCAGATCCAAATCAGCGAAAATGGTTCGACCGCCATTTCAACTTTGAACATCTCAGGGACCGCTCAAGTTTCCGCCGCGGCAGTTCAGGTGGGTAGCGGTGGCGCAACCGGTACGGGCAACCTGAATATCACCGGCGGCACCTTGACCACCGGCCAGATTTTGGACGGCACCGGTCTTTCCAATGCGACCTTTGACGGCGGCCTGATCGTCCCCACCGGCATCCAACCGGCATTCATTACCGCGCTCGACACGGCGACCATTGGCGCGGGCAATCTCAATCTCAACACCGGCACCTTCGCCATCGGGGTTCCGCAACTTCTTGGCGGCACGGGCGGCGTGACCAAAACTGGCAGTGGCACGCTTACACTTACTGGTGCCAACACCTATTCGGGCGTCACCGCGGTGGACGCGGGCAAGTTGATCGTTTCCACCACGACGGCGAACAGCGGCGCTGTCAGCGTCGCGGACAGCGCGACATTCAGTGTGGTTCAGGACACCGCCTCCGGTGTTGTGACCCGGTCCAGCGCGACTTTCGGTAGCTCCGGCCCCACGGCTCTCGATCTCAACTTGGGCAACTTTCCGGGCAATCCCGCCAGCGCTCCACTCAATGTAACTGGCAACATTGCTCTAAACGGTAACTTGACGATCAACGTCGCCGACGCCGACATCGTCACGGGAACGATTCCCCTCATCCAGTTCGCGAGCAAAAGCGGTCCCGGATCGTTTGCTTTGGGGACTCTCCCCGCAGGTGTTTCAGCAACGCTTGTGGTGACCGCGACGAGTGTCTCTCTGAACGTTACCAGCGTGAAATCGCTGCGCTGGGAAGGCAATTTCAGCGGAGTCTGGGATATCAACACCACTACTAACTGGTACGACCTGCTCACCGCCACTCCCAATGTGGTCTATATCGATTCGAGTTCGGTGCTTTTCAACGATGTAGGCGCCATTACGCCCAATGTCGTACTGAATGTCGCTGTCCTTCCCGCCTTGGTAACCTACGACAATACTTTGTCTTACACCCTTTCTGGCACGGGAGGCATCAACGGATCTACCAAACTGGTGAAAAATGGAGCGGGCAGCGTGACTGTGAGCACACTGAACAGCTACACCGGGGCAACGACCCTGAACGCCGGCACCTTGATCGCCGATACCATTTCCAACGGCAATACCGCCAGCTCGATCGGAACTGCACCTTCTCCAGCGGCTCTAACGAATAATCTGGTATTTGGAGGCGGCACCTTGAGCTACACGGGAGCCAGCACCACCACCGACCGTGGTTTCACCACCGCCGGCACGGGAGGCGGCATCGATATTGCCAACAATCTGACAATGAGCGGTCCGGTGGCCAGCGTCGGGGGTAACTTCATCAAAACCGGATCAGGCAACCTCAGTCTTACCAATCCAGGAACGAATGCGATCGGCGGGGCCGGGCAGAACAGCCAGGTGAACGGTGGCACTCTTACCCTTGGGCCGGGAACCAACAACTTCACAGGTCAACTGTGGGTGGGTGCAGCCCCCAACGTGTCGGGGAATTTGGTGGTTAATAGTGGAACTCTTAATGTGAGCAGTTGGCTCTCCGTAGGTCGAGGAAATGGCGACTCTGGAACCATTAGTGACATCACGGCGACGAATTCCACGATTACGTGTGTTAACTTCAGCTCCGGATTCGATGGCGGACTGGCGACTAACCTTAGCACGCAAAATATTACCTTAACCAATACGGCGCTTACCAACACCGGGGTGACTCAGCTTGCGGAAAGCGCTAATTCTACGACCAATTTGACTATTGAAGGAACCTCTTCGTATGTCACCCCCAACCGGTTCAACGCTGCGTATGGTCTGAACTCGGTTTGCAACATCCTCGTCAAGGATACCGGTAGTTTCACCAAGACCGGCGGTTATATGTCGATTGGTCAAGAGAGCAATGGTGTCTGCACTTTGACGGTACAGGACAGCGGCACTGTAACAGCCAGCGGTGACTTCAACATCGCCGACGTCGGAACTTCCACTGGCACCATCAACATCAGGAATTCGGCTCTCGTGAAGAGCACCGGCATCTTCTTCCTTGGTAAAAACGCCAACACGTTGGGCACAGCCAATCTGGAAGGTGGAGTCTTGGAAGTTGTCCGGGTTCGAGGTGGCGGTGGTAACGGCAATTTCAACTTCGACGGTGGCGTTCTCCGTGCCGGAACGGGTGCCGACGCGAATTTCATGGACCTTGTTACGAACGTCAATGTTCTGGCGGGGGGAACCATCGACAGCAATGGCAATAACATTGCCACCAGCCAAGCCTTTACCGGAGTTGGAGTTGGAGGCATCACCAAGATCGGTGCTGGCACTTTCACCTACAATGGATTCGCATCCTACACGGGTTCGACCAATGTCGCTGCAGGCACTCTGGCCGGAAATGGAACCGTCTCAGGTCCGCTGGATACCTTGGCGGGAACCATTCTTGCTCCTGGAAACGCGGTGGGCACCTTCAATTCGGGTGCTGCCACCGTCCGCGGCAGTTTGGCGATTGAGTTGAACGGTGCCAACGGCGACCGACTTTCCGTGACCGGCCAGTTGGATCTTACTTCCGCCACCGACTCGCTGGATATCACCGTTCCAGGTGCCGGAGCCACCAAAGTCGCTTATGTCATTGCAAGCTACACTTCATTGACCGGCAATTTTGGAGCCCTGATCACCGGACTGCCTACGGGCTATTCGATCGATTACAACTACCTTGCATTGGATCAGATCGCCATCGTGCGCCCGGTAACGCCGTTTGACACCTTTATCGGGAGCTTCTTCCCGGGTGTCGAAGATCCTGCAATCGTCGGTCCGGATGCTGATCCGGATGGCGACGGCAATAGTAATAAGCTGGAATTCGTCCTTGGCGGAGATCCGAATAGCGGTAGCGACGGACCTAAGGTCTATCAACTCATTGCAGATAGCAGCGATGGTGGAACCGCACCCGAGTTGTTGATGACGATCGCGGTCTTGGATGGCACTCCGGCATTTGTCGGGTCGCCATCGCCGTCGGCGACTCACAGCGGCTTCACTTACGCCGTTCAGGGTAGTTTTGACTTGGCCACCTTCACCAGTCCCGTCACGGCGGTGGCTCCCGTGACCACTGGCCTTCCTGCCGCCCCGTCCGGATATAACTATCGGACGTTCAGCCTCAATGGTACGAATGGAACGCCGGACAAAGGCTTCCTTAGAGTGATGATCAATCCGTAATCCGTTATCCACATTAACAGCGAGTATTTAGCAGGCCCGGACCCAGTCCGGGCCTGCTTTTATTTTGCACGTTTGGCCCAAAGAAGAGCGGCAATTCAGGCCAGATTGAGGGACGTAGTTAGGCATTAAGAAGTTTAGTGGCCACCCATGGGTAGCGGCGTGCTCCAATGCTAAGGATTGAGGTGGATCGCTCCGTCGCGGAGCGACATCGGATGGTAGCTGTGGACTTCAGTCCACGGAGATTCGTGTCGCGTAGCGCCACATGATATTGCGGCTCGTGGGGAAACCCGTAACCGCAGCCAACGCCACCCGGCCAAGCCGATCTGTAACTCGTGACGATCGCGATTGCGCTACACCGTCGGTGAGGTAATCCTCCGCTTGAAAAACCAGCATTTTGGATTCAACAGCACCCGGCCCACCGAGAGTTCTCACGATTTCTGCGGCAAAATCCGTGAATACCTCGGAAATACGAATCAGCCATGTTGCAGGCGGTGGGACGGG
>JANMSI010000155.1:0-9658 GCA_031389115.1 Akkermansiaceae bacterium | reverse complement strand
GGCACGGGTTCGGGCACGGAGTCCGGCACAAGTTCCGGCACGGATTCCAGCGCGGGTTCCAGCGCGGGTTCCAGCACGGGTTCCAGCACGGGTTCCAGCACGGGGTCCAGCACGGGGTCCAGCACCGGTTCAGGCACGGGTTCGGGCACGGAGTCCGGCACAAGTTCCGGCACAAGTTCCGGCGCGGGTTCCAGCGCGGGTTCCTGCGCGGGTTCCAGCGCGGATTCCAGCGCGGATTCCAGCGCGGGTTCCGGCGCGGGGTTCAAGACATAATTACCCACAGGTAACTGCCCGCGGTCTCGGTTTGGCAGCCGTTCACGCATTTCGTGGAATTTGTTTAGTCGGAGGGTTACGCCGTCGATGGTCACCGAGGGTTGGCGCAACAAACCTCCCTTCTCAGTTCTCGTGTTTGCCCTCCACCTATTTGGCAGAATTTCTCGCTCAAGCGCAATTCGGATCTCATCGACATCAGGGATGATGCTGTGCTTTTGACACCATGCTTCCAATTCCGCAGCGACTGACATCCTGACGTTATCTTTTCGAGCTGCCTGGATTTGTATTCGTTCTTGATATTTGCACTCCGCCTCGATTTTTCCCTCTTGGAGCAGCCTGATTCCGGCCTCGATCTGAACGCGTGACCCACGACCCGACTCGATTCCTAAATCAGAACACCAATCCATGTCCTGCATCCGCTCCAACAAAAGCGGACTGAGATTCAACCTCTTGCCCTGGGTATAATCCCAGTTTTCAACAATCAAATGCACATGAGGATGTTTACGGTCCTCGTGTGCCCAAGCCGTCCATCGGCAGCCAGGGGCATATTTCTTCACCCACTTCCGCGCCGCCTTGAGCAGCTGCGCCAAAACCATCGTGCAATACCCGTCCGGTTTATCTGCCGGCACATCCTCAGCGCTGATGATCAGCTGCCGAAGTGGTTTTCCTTTGCGTCTCGCATGCGGGCCAGCAAGCAGCTCAAGAAGGGACTGCTCCTTTCCTGGCGTGCGGGGTACCACTCCCACACCACCAGTGTCACCAATTACGTCGCGGACGCGTGATTTTTGAAAATAACGTTCAGGTTCCGAGCGATTCGCCCGGCCACGATAATTGTGTTTGAATGCGCCAACGCCAGGAGCCTCCTCACAGACATGCACAATTGCTCTCGTGGTCATCACAATTCACTTTCGAGGCTCTTCCTTACCTGCCCGGCTAAGCTGATAAGGTTGAACCGGGTGGGGCTATCGAAAGGAGTTTCACCGTTCAGCATTTCGATGAGTTGCTGTAGCAGTATTTTCAACTCCCGGTGCCAATCCTTGATCTCCGGGATTTTGCCATTCTTCATTATCAGAATCCCCGCGTTAACCATGTCCCCCCTGATGCCAGGAGGCAGTGTATCCGCGAAATCCTTGGCCTCTCGCGAAACTGCCGTGGTCATACCGACTTTGTCAGAGACTGGCCGACCACGCTCGCGCTTGGGTTTAGTCCAAGCCCCACCACCCGGTCCTCGGGGCTTGCCACCGCCGCCATTCTCACCATCGGCTTCCCCTTCACCGAGTTCGCCACCGCCGGCTACGTCGGCGGGTTGGTCACCGGGATGGTCATCGGGATGGTCATCGGGATGATCATCGGATTCGTCACCACCGGATTCGTCACCACCGGGTTCGTCACCACCGGGTCCGCCGTCACCGAGTCCGCCATCACCGAGCCCGCCGTCACCGAGCCCGCCGTCATCGAGCTCGCGGTCACCGAGCCCGCCGTCATCGAGCCCGCGGTCACCGAGCCCGCCGTTGCCGAGCCGGCCATCACTGAGCCCGTCATCGCCGAGTCCGTCATCGCCGAGTCCGCCATCACCGAGTCCATCATCACCGAGCACGCCGTCACCGAGCACGCCGTCACCGAGCCGGCCATTGCCGAGCCCGCCATCGCCGAGTCCGTCATCGTCGAACCCGTCTTCACCCGGCCCGCCCCCCTCTTCTGGGGTAGAGGCAATCACTGTCTTGCCAACGCCATCCTCACCATCATCATTCGAACGACCGGCAGTCTGCTGCATTGCAGCAGCTGCCTCCGCCTCATTCAATGGATCGTCGGCATTGGCCGCGATCGCTTCTGCCCCCCCCATTTCGGGGCCAGCTACGCCTGACCCCCGGCAAAAATGCTTTTGACCGTCGGCAGGCTGCTGGCAAGGAAAGACACTCTCTCCCTTGACCCTCTCTGTTGGGGAAGTTTCCCCACAACGCCCCTCGTGACCGGAAGAACCGTTCTCAGCCTCTTCCTCATTATCGCAGGGGGTAAAATTATCCCTGCTCATCCCGGCATCGGAACCAAGCTCACCATCACCCCCCGATTTTACAGGGGGCAAAAAATGTTGATCCAGGATGACGGCTCTCCACCTCATGCTGGCAGCCATTTGACCCGGCGAGCTCCAAGTGGCTCGCTGCGGCAGTGCCTTCGTCATTACCGAGGGTAATATTTGGGAAGCCATTGATCGAAAATTTCGGGGGCAATCCCCATTTGGCCGCTTCTGCCGCGTAAGCTTGGTGCGCTAATTTCAGACACTCCTCCTCGGGACAACCAGCACCTGCCCCACTTGCGTAAGCTTCAAACATTTTCGCATTTGCGAGCTTAACCGCATCGGCGGGATCAACTTGTGTTGTTTCGGGCTGCTTGGATTGGCTGTCTTCAAGTTTCATGGATTCGGGAATAGTTGGGCGGCAAAACCTGCCGCGAGCCGCCACATCCCTCCTTCCATCCCGTCCAGCACCTCGCGTGCTGGATTGAGCCGGCTAGCTCTGGGATGGTGGATCCAGCACTTACGGGGCTGGACGTTCGGATACAATTGCCGGTCGCCGCTATTGATTTGAGACCCCGCGGTTTGCTCCTGGGTCGGCTGGCCAATCAGATCAAAGCTGCGAAATCCGCCCGACTGAGAGTTCAGCAGGTGGAAGCCGAGGATGCTATTGATGTCAATCAGGCGCTTCATGGGTTTCTAGTAACGAACCTGCTCTCCACGGAAGGAGGCTGCAGGTTGATGGATGTTAGAACAGGATTCGCTCCACGCGGTATCCACGATTCTCCAATTCGGTCTGCAGGTCAGAATCCGGAAACGGTGCCAACGGGTTTTTCGGGACTTGGCCCACGAGTTCTTCCACAATACCGAGCCCGTGGGTTACTGCGAAATCGCGCTTCACCACGACATGCACTGCGGGGGCGACACTGGCCAAGCGGGGCTGCTTGAGCGTGGCGCTAGCGGTGGTGTCCCAGCTACCTTGGACAAGCTCAACGCCATCCGGGAGACGAACGCAATTCTTGCGGTCGTCCCAACTGGCCACGAGGTAGCCGCCGAGGGCGACCAGATTGCCAGTGGCGGTCAGATTCTTCTCCGTGACAAAGGCGATTACATTGGGCAAACCGGCTCCAAAGAGCTCCTCGATCTTCTTTTGACTTGCCTCGTTGTTTGGCACAACCCAACGGCGAGCGATGCCATCGTAACGCCCGCCAAGCATTTTGAGGGCCTCGTTATTGTTGGGGTTGTAAGGATAGCGAAGGGAGATCCCCATGGGGACCTCCAAGACTTCAATTTGGGGATGTTGTTTCATTATTTTGTTTATTGTTTACTTTCGGGAAACACAAATGGCTTCCACTCTGTGTTATGCGTACCGAAGGGCGCGGAAGTCAAAAAAATCGTATTGTCAAAACACGCAGATAATCAGAGTTTTATGAATTTCACCAAAAATTAGTTTCCGCATTTGCCTTCGAAAATCCTCGTTCGAGACCATCTGGGACAAAAAAGAGTACGTTCGCGGTGGCCAGAATCCCGAGTCCGACCAAAATTGGCCTGACGCGAAGTTCCATTGCCAATATCGCAAAGCTGGAACAGACATCTGCAAAGTCGTGGGCAACTTCCGGTCGAATTCTGGGGTTCACCGTCGCCTCCGCTGGACCCGGGCGCGATCGATGAGATTCCGTCTGCGCTGATCTTGGACCCGACCGATGAGATTGCATGTAAGCGACAACCGATTTGAGAGAATCGGACGCCTATCTGAGAAAAACTTGGGTTTCCGGCTTCCTGCATGCCCGTTTCAGCGCTGCTGAACTGCCGGTGCAAGACTCTTTGCTCAGTGAGTGACCTCGACGGTCTCGACGCCAGCGACCCAACGGATGGTGGTGGCTGCCGCGCCGGTGACGCGGAGGCGGAGGGAACCATTTGTGGTGTCGGCATCCACGGCTATTGTCCATGCGGAGGAACCTGCCTCCGAGTGGGTGTCGGCGGCTGAAACTCCGAGCAGCGTAGTGGCGGCGGCATTAGCCCCGCGCTCGATGGTCCCGGCGAATCGCCACGCCGCCGAGTCGCCCGCGCTGGAACGAGCGCTCAATTGCCCGGTGAAGGAATAGGTGGCGTTGTTCGGCAATGTAATTCTCGTGGTTCCCGTTGCTGGCAAGCCGTTAGCTGTTAATTCGGCCTGGGTCGCGTCGCCCGTCGAGCGTCGCAGGATGTAGGTGCCGGACTGGGCATCTCCCGTTGCAGCGAATTGTCCGCCAGATTTCGCATCCACCCCATGGATGCCACGCGCCGTTGCGAAGGCGCCCCGTGCCGTCGAGAAGTCACCGGACGCGACGTTGAGCAGGCCTCCTGAGATCGCCGCGCAATTGCCCGCCGCTGTGTTTCTGTCCCCTCCTGATATTGTCGAACTCCCCCCTGACGCGAGGTTACTGTAACCGCCGCCGATACTCGCCTGGGAACTCGAAGCCACATTCGAGTCGCCGCCGGAAACGACACTTGATTGACCTGACGCGGTGTTAGTGGTGCCGCCGCCGATCATTGAATAATTTCCAGAGGCTGGATTTTGAAAGCCTCCTGCGACCACTGAATACAGACCAGAGGCCGTGTTGTTCTTGCCTCCCGAAACCGCCGAGAACCCAGCGCTGCTTGCCGTATTGTTTTCCCCTCCCGCGATCACGCTGTAGCTGGCCGTGGCACTATTGTTAGCGCCTCCGCCGATGATTGCGTAGGTGCCGGATGCCACTTGGGTGCTGGCGATCCGGGATCGTTGGAGATCGACGGCGTAGGTGCCTCGCTTGTTGCCGCCCGCAGTCGTGTTGTCGGGGGTGACTGCTAGAAATGCGCCGCTACCTTTGGGGCTGATGATCGCGTCCACATTGGACGCTGCGTTGGTAGCCGTGAGGCTTGCTGCTGGCACGGTCGCGTTAGGGGCTGAGCTGTTGACCGCATCTGTGAAATTAGCCAATCCACCGCCTCCGCCCGCCGCCCAGGACGGCAGGCCGCTTGCCACGGTTAGCACGTTGCCGGCCGAGCCTATTCCGAGCCGGGTGAATGCTCCAGCCGAGCTGCGGTAGTAAAGATCCCCGGTGGCGTCCGAGGTCACGTTGATGACCGGGCTGGTGAGTGTCTTGGCCGTCAGTGTCTGGGTGTCGCTGGTGCCTACCACCGTCCCGCCGGGAGCTGTCTTTCCGGCCCACGCATCCAGGTCCGCGTCCCACGCTTGCACGTTGGTGCCGATTGCCAGTCCAAGGTTGGTTCTCGCGGTCGCGAAATTGGTTAGATCCGACAGGTTGTTCGCCGGGACCAGACCGCCTCCGGATGGAGGTATCACCCACGTCCTGACTCCGGCGGTTGTGGAGCTGAGCAGGTAGCCATTCGCGGCGGGATTGCCCAAGGTGGCTTCGAAGGCGGTGCTAGCCTGCGTGGCGGCGGTTCCGAGACCGAGATTAGATCTTGCGGTGGCCGCGTTCGTTAAATCCGAGAGATTGTTAGTCGCGAGGAGGTCGCCACCGCCTGGCGATGCCGCCCACGATGGCAGTCCGGCAGCCACCTTCAGGACGTTGCCCGCCGCGCCGATCGGTAGGCGGGTGAAAGCTCCGGCCGAGTCTCGATAATAGAGGTCTCCGGTGGCGTCGCCTGTGAGGTTGATCACAGGCGAGGTCAGGGTCTTGGCGGTGAGGGTTTGCGTGTCCGATGCGCCCACCACCGCGCCGCCAGGGGCGATCTTGGCTGCCCACCCATCCAGGTCCGCGTCCCACGCTTGGACAGCGCTGCCGATTGCCAGTCCAAGGTTGGTTCTCGCCGTCGCGAAATTGGTTAGATCCGACAGGTTGTTCGCCGGGACCAGACCGCCTCCGGATGGAGGTATCACCCACGTCCTGACTCCGGCGGTTGTGGAGCTGAGCAGGTAGCCATTCGCGGCGGGATTGCCCAAGGCGGCTTCGAAGGCAGTGGTGGCCTGCGTGGCGGCGGTTCCGAGACCGAGGGATGTCCGCTGCGCCGCCGCGCTCGCTCCGGTCGCCAAGGCCTTGCCTGCGGTGGTAAATCCCCAGCCTGTAAACAAGTCGTCGATGGTGATTTTCTTAGATCCCGCGAGGCCCGCAGAAATGTCCACAATGGGTAAAATATCCGTGCCTGGCGCGAGCGCGGCCGCAGTGAGCGATATCCGGTCTGAGACCTTTTGTTGAGCGGCGAGCGGCAGTGTTAAAATGCCAAAAAGTGCGGCGATGATGTTGGTATGTTTCATGAATTTTCGGTGGTTGGGTAAGTGGTGTTATCTTCGTTGATTTCCCAGCTCGTGGAGTCCTCATCGAGGATGCTGAAGTCGGGTGGCCCAGCGGGATCCGCACTGCCGCCCAGCCAGTAAATATTGTCTGCGCCGCTCTGCCGGAACCGGTTGACCAGATCGCGGAACGCATATCTAGCAGGAGGGCCGAGGGTGTAGGCGATCTGGCCGGTCGCGGGCGTCACTGAGTAGCCGGAAATCATCCCCCGCATCGTCGCCGCCTCAGGCACCCAGCTTGCGACATTTAGCACACTGCCGACTGCGTTTGGCGGCGGGGTTTCGTCCGTCGCCAGCGGCACCTCCCCCTCCCATGGCACCCAGTTTTGCGTTGCTAATAAATAGGCCGCGAATCCCGCCGGTGGGTTGAACCATCCCCAGTCCTCTTGGCGGATCAGCGTGGTGTTAGTTTCCCACAATGTTTTGACCAGCGGCACCATCGTCGAGACATGCGCTTGCCATAAATGGCGATATTTAAGCACGTTCCCCACTTTGGTATATTGAGTTTTCTTGGTTGCTCCTAGAATTTTAGCCCATCTCGGGTCAGGGACCACAGCCGTGGAGTTTAGATCTACGATCACGAATGACGCCACCGTCGCCGTCACCCGAGCCATCACACTTTTTATGCCGTCCTTCTTCCACCAGTCTTTGATTTCCCCTTTGGTTAGATAATAGGGCCAGTCAGCCAAGCTGAGGGTATTCCCCTCAGCATCTGTGATCACCAAAACAGCCTCATATGGCCATGTATAAATGATCGTGTCCCCGTTACTATTCCCGTCCCCGAGAAAAACCGACTCGACGATTGGCACCTCGTAAACTTCCACCCCCGCGACGCTGGCTTGCCCAGCCTTTAGCAAGTCATGCCAGATCTCCAGCGCGTCGCCGACGTGGCCGTCGATCGGCGCACTTTTCACCACCACGAAGTCGGTGAGGTCCTGGGGCAGCATGAGGCTGATTTCCGGCCCCGCCACGGTGATGATCTGGCGGTCCGGCAGATCGCCGCCGGTGGCCCCTGCGGTGAGTTTTTTATACGCCGTGGCACGCTTGTTTCCATACGTCTCACGCGTCGCATAGTTGAGTGTGATCTCTGAGATTTTTAGATCATGGCGCGGCCTGAGACGCAGCCTTTGAGTGGCCACTAGAGCAATGTCCACCCCGATCTCACTGGCCATATCCCGCCGCTGCATGCACAGCCGTGGGAACGTCCCGTCCGCACCGCTGTAATCGAAGTAAACCAGCCCGTCCACCACCAGCCGCATCACGTCCGTGATCGCGTCCGCATAGCTCATGTCCCGCAGGCTCAGCCGGGGCACGTCCGAGCACGTCGCGAAGGTGCCCAGCGCGAGCGGCATCCCTCGGGCGATGGCCCGCGTCGCCAGGCTGATCAGATGGTTAGATGGATCGCCCACGTCAAACAGATAGACAGCCCGCTCCTGCACCACCGTCGTCTCGTCCTCCACCTCCGAGCTGATAGACTCTGCCCGCAGCCAGTACCAAGGCCCGGAAACCGTGATCGCGTAGCCCCATGCGCCTGCGTCGAATGCTGGCTCGCGCCCCGTCACATGGCCGAAGAAATAGCGGGAGCCATTCAGATGGAGCGAGATTTTTTGACCGATGTCCGGAACGAGCTCCGCCACCTCCGCCATGGATTTGAGCCACACATTCCATGTCAGCTCATCGTCCCGCAGCGAGCCGAATGCGACCGCCAGACCCTCGCAATGGAGCTGAGCCAGCGTCCGCGCGGAGTCGTCGATCGCCTTGCCCGCCTGGCCTTTGATGGTCCAAATATCGCTCACTTACCGGCGTTGAGTTGGAGGGTTCTTACGTCGCGGCTCAGCTCGTCGATCTTCCCCATTGCTTCACGCACCGCTTGGTTTTGCGCTTGGCCGAGGTTGGCTATTTTCGCGAAATATTGCGCCATCAGCACTGGCAGGCGCGCCATCTCGTCAGCGGAGAGAGCCTTGTCCTCGAGGATGGCTTTCATCTCCGTGATGAAAGGAGCCAGAGGCTTGCCTCCCTTCTCGCCGATGCCTTCCACAAGGGCACCTAGCTGACCGACCACCGTGGATTCATCCTTGCCCACCTTTTGGGATGTCGCGGCGGTGTCGGCGGTCTTTGCCCGCGCCTGCACGGTGTTTAAATCGAGGTTGATCGCGGTCGTATTGTTTTTCGCCGCCGCCACCAGATTGGCCACCTTGGTCCGCATCGCGAGATACTCCACGTCCAGATCCGCCACATTTTTATTTAGCTCGGCATCGTCGCCCGTGAGCTTTTTTTCCAGCGAGGCGATCCTCCCTTCCAAGATTTGCTTTTCCGCCTTGAAAAGCGGATCGTCCAACTTCTTTTGTGCGGCCTTCGCGTCCGGTGTCAGCGGTAGTGTCTTCGGGAAAACAGCCCCTAGCAGTTGCCGCCCGGGGTCATCGGTGGGGTCTCGCTTTTGCGCCTGCTTTTCGAGGGCCTCTCCTTGTGCCCTTATCACCCCGAGTCTCTCGCGATCCAAGGCTAGTAGTTCCGCGCCTTTCTGCCGAGCGGCCTCCGCTGCCGCGAGTGCCTGCGCACCGATCTGCGCAGCCGCTTGAGCATCTTTTATTTTTGTCGCTTCCACCTCCACACCTTGGCGGGCCAGTTCCGCGGCACGCTCTTGCTGCTTAAGTGCTGCATCATCGGCCACCCGCTTGGTGTCCGGCTGCTTGCCCTCGGCTACGGCCTTTAGGTTGGCTGCCGCAGTGGCGGCCTCGCGCTCCTGTGCCTGCCTGTCGAGTCGCGCGAGAGTCAGTCTGTTCTCGGACTTCACTACCTCGTCGAGACCGGTCTTGAGCGCGGTCGCACGGCGGGTCGCCAGATCGAGCGCTGCGGCCGTATCTGCGAATTCTTGGTTGAGTTCATCCGTCTTATTCTTGGCGATTTTATCAACCACCTCATTCATGAATTCCAGCTTTTCCTTAACGGTCCCTGCATCGGCACCCATCTTAGTGAAGACATTATAGGCCACCGCACCGATTGAGATGATGGCACCCGCGATGGAACCCGCAGGCCCGAACGCCCCGAGGAATTGTGGCGCTTGCTGGCCGAAGGCTGTCATCGCGGAGGTGCCGCCG
>JANMSI010000152.1:0-8003 GCA_031389115.1 Akkermansiaceae bacterium | reverse complement strand
CAAGGCTCAGAACCAGCCCGGCCAAATCGAGACTCTCGACCTGGCAAGTCTCCTCGCGCCCATGTCGGACCTTGAGAAAAAATCAAAAAAACACCTTGATTCGCTCTGATACTACTGCCCCCGAAGCAGTTACTGACCCCGAAGCAGTTATTTTGGACAGACCCCGGAGACCCCGGAGAGTTCACCGAGGTTTTGGGATAGCTTCTACTGACCGGATTACCTATTCCTTTTTTCGATGTCCGCGACGGGACATAAGTTATCGTTTTCCAAAACAAAAACCTTGTTGAGACCGCCATTGAATCCCAAAAAATAGTCCCCCTTCAATTCGAGATTTTCTTCATCATAACGAACATAACAAGCAATTTGAGAGCCTGGCACTAAATCGCCCTTTAACGACTTTAAGATTTTAACAATCACAATATATTCATGGTATTCGCTATGCTCTGTTTTAACCTTTTGGAAGTAGAAAACATTAGATATTTTGCAAATTAACACCGACTTGTAGTCTGAATAGTATTGTAAGGCTTTCTGCTCAGATTGATCAGGATTTGGAATTTCAGCATTGATGCTCCCTCTTAAGAGGATAATTGAAGCAACAAAAAATAGCACTAATCTTGTATTCTTATTCATCTCTGATTACGTATATTACGTTATTCGCTTGGGTATTTAATGCGTCCGACTTTGTAAAGCCTACGTGTCCAAAACTACCCTGAACTCTACTGTCAGGCTGAAAATAGATTATGGGTTTAGCGGCAAGAATTTGAGAAACGCTTTGAGCGTTATCAGCTGTCACCAAAAATCCACGACCATAACGTGCAGAAAAATACTCGGACATCTTCTGCGCGGAAATAATGTAGCGATTGCCATCGCTTCCTAAGTTGGTTTGGAAAGCAGCCGAGCTTCTAATTCCATGACCTGATATAAGGTTCAGTGCCCCGGATATGAGTGTCGCACAAGGCCCTGTTCCCCGTTTAATGTGAGCCATAATATCTGGTGGAATTGAACTTTTTGCCTCATCATTGCCTGCAAATTTAGCAGTCGCGTTCATTAGGTCAGAATTTGTGGGCAGTTTTTTATTTGGTGCAAGTAGTTTATCTAGTTGCTCAGGGGCTTCCGCATTCAACAAATGTTGGAACGCCGCAGTGTAGGCCCCGTTCGCGAATTTCCCACCACCAATGGCAGATGCCGTACCCCCGACAATCCCGGCCATTGCTGTTCTCCCGGCAACCGAGAGGCTGTCGCTACCTCCAAAACTTAACGCTCCGACATCCGCAGCAGCGGCACTTACTGCGGCAGAAACGAAGCCATCTTGAAATTTTCCGCCCATTGCGGCGTTGGAGGCTCCACCTACGAGCCCGTGTCCTGCGACGTGAAGTGCTGTTTTCGCATTGAATCCAGCTTCGTAGCCCCCTGCTCCATAGACATCTCCTTGCGGTGACATTCCATGAAGTAAACCTGCGGTTATTCCTCCTTGTGCACCCCCAATAGCTCCGGCTCTAAGGACGTCTCCAAAGTCACCTCCGTTCAGTTTCGCGCCCAGACCTGCGGCGAGTCCGCCCAAGAATGCTCCACCGACCGCAGCCGTTGCGGTGGCTCCCGCAGCCGCTGCTGTAGAGGTACCCAAAAGAGCTGTTCCCCAAACGGTGGCGGCACCTGAGAGAGTTCCGAAACTGAAATAAGTAACCAAAGCTACCACCACGATCACCACGACCGTCCGCCAGTTTTCCTTCACCCAGCTTCCGATGCTGCTAAACAGGTCTCCCAACCATGAGAACCCGCTCGGGTCCGTCAGGTTCAGCGGGTTGTTCATCACATAGCTGTAGCGGTTGAAGTTCTGGGAATACTCAGGCACTTGCACGTAGGGGTCCGGGCTGAGCATGCGGCCGAGTTCGGGGTCGTAGATCCGGCCGTTCATGTGGATGAGGCCGCTGTCGTCGAGCTGCTCGTGGCCGGTGTAGCCGCGATCGTAGTCCCGGGCGCTGGTGCGGAACGGATCGGCATCGTTCGCGCGGTAGGTGACGAAGGTGGCCGGGTCGCGGCGCTCGCCCCAAGTGTCGAACGATTGGCGCTCGGTCTGCGGAGTGGCGAAGGCCGAGTCGCTCCACGTCTGGGTGAGGACGGCGTCGGTGCTGCCAAGGTGATCCTTGAGGATCGTTGACAGGCGGATTTGCTGCGCACCGGTTGTGGGCGTGGTGGTCGTGTAAGCTGCAAAGCCGCCGATGCTGTGGCGGTGAACCGTTTTCACCAGCAGCGGCGTGGCCGTGGGCGTGGTTTTCGTGGAATGACTCTCGCGCTCGTACGACCCGAGATAGGTGGTTTCCTCGATCTTTTGGGTATTGTCTGCGGCGGTGCGGGTCTTCATCTGGGCCACGCGGCTGCCTCCGGCGTCGAACTCGAATTCCTCGACCACCTTGGCGGGCCCATAGATCTGCGTTCCGGCGAAATCGACCAGCGCCGGTGCGCCCTCGTAAGTCAGCTTTTTGAGCTGGCCGAAGGAGGTCCACTCGTAACTGCGCCGGTCCAGGCCATTGACCTTGTCATTCTTAAGGTAACCGGCGTTGTCGTAGGTGTAAACGTGCGTCGCGCCTTTCACGGTAGCCGTGGACACGGCGTGCGGTCGTCCGCCTGCATCCGCATAAATGAGCGAAGCGCCGGGCTTGGAGGTTAGGTTGCCCATGGAATCGTAGCCGAAGCTCGCGACGGGCGGTGCTCCGGAACCGGTCACGACCGCCGAGGTGACCCGGTTCAAACTGTCGTAAGTGAAGCTCTCCAAACGGCCGGCGATGCTGTCCACACGGGCCAAGAGATTTCCGACCACATCCCAGGCATAATTCTTGGTCTGGAGCGCCACGCCGCCCCGTGCGGCATCCAAGGTATGGAGAAGGCCAGTCGTTTGGTGATAACTGGAGGCCGTGGTCACTCCGTTGGCCAGCGTCTGGGTGAGTGCCCGCCCCTTGGAATCGAACTGGCCAGCCTGCCACAGGGTGGTGCCGGATGTTGGCCCTGCGGCGATGCTGAGGCGCAGCGCCGTCGAGGTCTGCAGCTCGTATTCGTGGAGCACCGTCAGCCCGCCAGCGTCGGTCTCGTAGGCCACCCGGCCCAGCAGGTCGTAAGTTTTGGAACTGGTGAAGGATTCCAAATTGAAGCTGCCAGTGATAGCGCGGGTCAGCTTGCTGGTTGCAACCCGCCCATAGGCATCGTAGGAGATGGTTTCCTTGTAGCCGTTAGGCCCGGTGACATACCACGGCTTGCCGATCCCGTTGCCAAGCGCCTTGTCATAGCGGGTGGTGTAAATGCCTTCCGGTTTGGTGACCTGTGTCACCCGCCCCAGCGCGTCGTATGCATACGATGTCGTCTGGCCGTTGGCGTTGGTGGAGGAGGTCACCTCACCAAAGCTGTTGTAGAGTGAGCTGGAGGTTCCCGAATTTTTCTCCCAAACCGAGGTCTTGTTGCCGATGACGTCAAATTGGTTGGTCAGGAGGAGGGTCGGTATCGTGGCAGGGGGGGTGAGGATGGCAACTTCCACGATGCGGCCTTCGACATCGTGCTTGAATACGGTGGTTTGTCCCGAAGCGTCCTTGCTTTGGGCCAGCCTGCCATGCTGATCCTCCCAGCGCTCCAGCACGCTACCGTTGCGGTTGCGCACCTTCGAATAGGTGACGGGTTGGCTGGCTAGGGTGGTGGTGCTGTAGGTCAGGACCTCGTCCTTCTGCGAGTCCGGGTGGGTTGTCCGGAGCACGCGGTTGACGACGTCGTAGTCGATTGTCATGACATTCGCCGCCGTCTCGCCCTCGCCGAAGGGCTCGTAACTGCGATACTTGCGACCGAGCTTGTCATAGCGGCTCGCGGTATAAACCTTGCTGAGGTCTTTGGGCGTGTTGGCATCCCGCACAATTCTGGTTTCAGTCGCCACCTCGCGGCCGAGGACATCCAGATAGACCTTCACCGTGGCACTGCCGGAGGTCTGCTGCGCACGGTAGAACGCAACCGGGTTGACCAGCAGCGAGGCAAATGCGGCAGGTGCCGCGGGGCAATAGCCGGTCGCTTCACCGGTCATGGTGCCGTCCGGATGATGGCTGAGAAACCGCGTGCCGAAGGCGTCATACTCGAAGGAGGTCGTCAGCCCGCCGCTGTCGGTCGTCGAGAGTAGCAGGGCTTTCCTGCCATCGCCGTAGTCGTAAGTGACTTGGCCTAGCGAATTGGCCTCACGGACCAGGAAGCGGCCGCCGCTGTCGTAATAAGAATGCGTCGCACGGGAGCCGCTGGCGGTGCTGACGGTGGTTTTGGTGATGTTGCCGAAACCATCCGTCCGCTCATAGCTCTTAGTTACGCTCAAGTCCGGGGCTTGGCCGTCGTTGTCGACGATGGTTTCGCTGGCAAGCAGGCCGTTTCCGTCATACCCGAAACTGGACTTTTTCGAGATGCTGGCGGACCCCAGCTTTTTGATCACCGTCGCCTCCCACAGGCGGCCGAGATGCCACTTTGTGGCGTTGGCGGGCACGTCCAGATACTTGTTGTCCGTTTCAAGGCTTGACCCGTCATACGCCGTGACCTTGGATTTTTTGACGAAGCCGTAGGCGTCGAAGTCGGCCACGTTTTGGGTGGTGGTCGTGCGGGAGACGATCGCGCTGTTCAGATCGTAGAGCGTCTTTTCCGAAAACGTCTGGACGGGCCTGCGGATGGTCCCGCCTGTTCCGACCTGGGGTGCCAATTCGCCATAATCCGCGATTTCTGAACTCATCAATTTCCGTCCCGGCGTCACATCAGGCAGCGCGGAGGTCACATCCGCCGGATCGACATAGACCCAAGTTTTACTCTTCTGCGGGCTACCACCAAACGGATAGTAGCGCACGGTCTCGGTGCGGGTGAGCTGGCCGTTCAGCTCGTCCATCGCCTCGATAAAGCCGAAGCCGAGCGAGGCGTCGTTGTGCCGGTCGTAACGCAGGTCGCCGTAACGCTGCGCCCGGTGGCGGCGGCCGCCCTGGCCGTCCGGCTCGGAATAACGGGACACCACCAGCCGCGAGTCGGTCACCGTCGCCTGTCCGGCGGCCAGCGGGAAGCCGGCAAGGGGTGTCGAATCATAGACGCGGTTGTTACCATCGAAGCCATTGATCACCGAAGGGTCGTTCAGGCGGCGGTAAGAAACATCCAACCGGGAACCCATGCCATCAGTGGCGGAAAGCATGACCTCTGGCTTGCATTTGTTCAGCCACACCGCCGGCGTCTGGTCGATGACGCCGGTGATCAGGTCGGGAAAACCGTCGCCGTTGATGTCCTGAAGCTTGCACCGGCGCTTGCCTTTGCTGCGGGTATCAGTGGATTCGAAAATATGGTTTCCACCCGGTATCCCCCAACTGCCTTGTGTCCGCCAACCGGTTCCGGTGTTGATCACGACGCAGTTGTCCGGGCCTGGCCGCGCCGAGGTGGTCTTATCGGAATAAAGGATGTCCGGCAGCCCGTCGCCATTGATGTCCGCCTGCTCGAAACCGTAAGAAACCATTCCGCCGTCCTGTGGGAAGTGGAGCGCCACCGGCAGGCTGTAGCTGGACTCGGAAGCCACTCCCTGCGGGATCCCGGGTTCCAGCACCCACGGCGAACCGCCCTTATTTCCCCGATTCAGCCACACCCTCGGCCAGAGCGAGCTGTAGAGGTAATTGGCGTGATAGACGTCGATCATTCCGTCGCCGTTGAGATCGGCGAGGAGGGTTCCTTCGCTTTTCTGGGCACCATTAAGCAACGAAGCCGGAAGATGACAGCGATCCACATTCTGCTGGGTCCATTTGCCTGCGACACCGTTGCCGGAACCGTTCATCCGGTAGGTGATCCGGGTGCCGGCGGTTTCGATGTCCGATGCTTCCGCAATCTCGGCGATTCCGTCCCCATCGAGATCGACCAAGCGCCTGCCCCAATCCTTTTGATCGACCATCATCCGGACCGGCAGGGCGTAGCTGTCGTCCCTGATCCATCCGGGACCATTGCGGCCCCTGTTCATGAACGCGACTTTCGAATTGACCGTCGCAATCCCGCTGCCGGAAACGATATCGTAAAGCTTGCCATAGTTCGAGGTATGGATAAGCAGGTCCAGGTAGCCGTCGGTATTGAGGTCGGCCCACTGGAAGTGCTCGTCACGAATCTTGCCGCCGTAGCCCTCTGTGCTGGAAAGATTCCCGAGAGTGAAGGGCAGCGTCCAACCGGTTTTTTCGGTCCATGCTCCGTTCACGAGGCTGTGGAACTTGTATTTGTTGCTGATTTTCCCCGCGGGCGAGACAATTTCCACCGAACCCATCAGGTCGAGCTTGCCGTCTCCATCGACATCCACCGGCTGGCCGGCGAGATGATGCTTGCGGTTGTATTCGCTGGCGTCTGTATTGGAGGCGCGCACGGCTAGCGGCAGGTCAACCGGTGGGCGAATGCCGGTATCCCTCACGAATTCGGTTCCATTATTTCGGTAGGCATCGCCCAAGGTCACGGGCGAGAGCTTGTTAGCAGAATCCTTCGAAAAGTTAATCGCCCGCCAGTCAGCCATGTCGGCGAGGCCGTCGGAATCCAGGTCCAGCACGCTGACCCCCAAATCCCGGCCCTCCTCGTCCGCATAACGCAGCAGTTGGCTGCCCACCTTGAACTCGACGGGCGCGGTGTTCGCCGCGCTCTGCGTGCCTGACTGGTATAGCTTGACGTTGCGGAACACCACGGAATCGACGCCATCGGCAATCACGTTATCCACGCACATCAGGACGACGTATTTCATGGAACCCGTGTACGCTTGGCCAATGTTCAGCGTGAAGGTCTTCCACCCTTCGGCTGGATTGTAGGGCAACGTGGGACCCGCGAAATTGCCATTATTCACATCGACCGCGCCCGCCCCGCCGATGCGATAGATAGGATTCGACGAGGCGTAGGAGGTATCCGAATCCAAGCCGAGGAACGCGCCGGAATTGAGGCGGCTCGAAGAGACCTCGAATTGAAGCTTCGTATCTGGCGTCAGCGTGAAGGGAGTGGTCATTTCATACGCTCTGGCGACATCTCCGGTCAGCCGGATGGATGTCCTGAGGTCGTCCACCGTCACCATCGAGTTCACCTGCGAGGTGGCATCCAGATCGCTGCCATAGGTGGGAAGGTTGCGGATCGCACTTTCCTTCCACAGCGGGTTATCGCTGCCATCATCCACCAACCCGTCATAGTCGAAGGTAGTGGCGGGGACTGCCAACAAGTTGTTATCCTCCATATACTTGCCCACCGATTTCAACAGAGACCTTCCGCTTTGATAGGAATTCACGTAGGCCAACCGGTAAGCGTGATTCACATAGCCATTCGTGAGGACCGAGATCTTCGATAGCCGCTTGGTCGCAAGAGAACCCGAGTGGGCGGAAAATGAGCGGCTGGCGTCGGGACGGTCCTCGTAGCTGAATTGGATAGTGCAGTAAGGTGGATAAGAAATGCTCGATACCCGATAGTTCACGAAATCGAAATCTCCCGTAGGCGCGTCGCGAGAGTAACCGACCTCGTAAAAATTTCCGACGCTGTCCATCACCCGGCTCACGCCCCATGACAAAACGCCGCTCGCGACCGACGTTCTGGAACCGGAGTTCTCACCCAGAAACATCGTCAGGCCGGCTTTCGTCTCCACCCTCCAGTAGTTTGGTCCGCTGCCAACCGCGGTGATGCGGGCATAGGAATCGATTTCCGTTCGGTATTCCGAACTATCAGTTCCATAAGTTCCGTTTACACAAACCAGTCGCTCGCCATCGAGAAAGAAGCGGTCCTTGGAATCGAAATCAACCGGGTCGAAGGAACCGTCCTTGGCGACGGTGGCCGGGCCACGGGTGATCCGTTGCAGCCCGGAAAGGCCCCAACCCAGTCCGGCGATGCCATTCCCCCCGCCGCGTGAATAACTAAGGTTCAGCTTGGGCTCCATACCGCCTGTACCATTGGGAAGTTAGATAGGCAGCACGTATCCCGCCCCGCCGTCGCTGCCCCCCGAGGACGATCCTTTCAACGACCCC
>JANMSI010000150.1:0-11455 GCA_031389115.1 Akkermansiaceae bacterium | reverse complement strand
TTCCAACAATTGCTTCCGACTTTCTCTGCTCATGATCCCGGTAAGTGTCTGCATGCCGGTGTCATTCTTTGTGGCGCAACCACCATCCAAAGACTTTTCGCCTTTATCCTCCCCGGTGGCATTTTATTTGGCGCAATGCGGGGGCCGCCGATCACCGACACGGGAGGTTGCCAAAACCAGACATTTCGGTAAGGTGTGTCCCGTGGGTATTCAGGAAATCAAGGCGGAGCTTCAGGCGCTTCCCGCCGATGAACGGAGGGAGTTGGCGGCGTTCCTCGTTTCGCTGAGGCACAAGGATCTGGCGGGCTATCGAACGCGAATGTCCGACAAGATCGACGATCAAAGCCCGGAGAAGTGGGTCACACTTCAAGAATTGGACCGGAGATTGGAATCCTGAAAATGGACTACCGGTTGTTGATTTCAATCGAAGTTGTGGAGTGAACGCGGGTTTGTTGCGACAGGAATGTCGCAACTCCTAATCCTTCGCGGACTTCGGATCGAGGGCGTCACGCAATCCATCGCCGAGGAAGTTGAGAGCGAAGAGGGTGGTGGCTAAGAACAGGGTAGGGAAGAAGAGTAGCCAGGGATTGGAGAGCATGCGGTTGGCGCCTTCGTCGATGAGGATTCCCCAAGAGCTGTAGGGCGGCTTCACGCCGAGACCGAGGAAGGAAAGGGTGGCCTCCAGCAGCATGACGCCCGGGATCGTTAGGGTGGTGTAAACGATGATCGGGCCCAGAGTGTTAGGGAGGATGTGGCGGAAGAGGATGCGGAAATGACCGAGCCCGAGCGAGCGCGCGGCTTCGACGAATTCCTGTTTCGCGACGCTTTGGACCTGGGCCCGCACGATCCGCGAAACGGTGAGCCACGAGAGCGCGCCAATGGCGATGAACAACGGCACGAGCGTGGTGATGGGCTCGACCCACGCGATGGTTTTGTTGATGGCCGCGCTGGCGCTGCCGGGCGGGCTGAACCAGCCGACGACGAGGGTGGTGAGTTTCGCGGTGAGCGGCTCCAACGTTTTTCCCAACAGAATCACGACGATCAGGAATGGCAGGGCGTAGAGGATATCGACGAGGCGCATCATGAATGCGTCAGTCTTGCCGCCGGCATAGCCTGATAGAGCGCCCCAGCAGACGCCGATGCTGACAGAGACGAGGGTGGTGATGAGGCCGACGGCGATGGAAATCCGGCCGCCCGACAGGACGCGGGAGAGGATGTCGCGGCCGAGGTGATCGGTGCCGAACCAATGGCCGGCGGACGGGCTGATATTTTTGTTTGGCAGGTTCTGCAGGTCCGGATTCTGGATCAGGCCCGGTATGGCGGGCAGGATAAGGCAGGCGGCGATGATGAGAAAGAGCGCGACGACGCTGATCATGGCCGCGTGGTTGCGGGAGAGCCGGTGGCCCGCATCTTTCCAGAGCGAGCTGCTAGGTTCGTGGGTGGCGTGGGACATGGAGTCGCGGGTGCGGATTCAACTGCTGGCGCGGAGCCGGGGATTGAGCCAGAGGCCGAGAAGGTCGGTGAGGAAATTCGCGATGATAATCAAGGTGCCGTAGAGCATGACGATGCCGAGGATGACGGGCGCGTCGCCGACCTCGATGGACTTGATGAAATGCAACCCGAGGCCGGGCATCGCGAACACGCTCTCAATCACCACGGAGCCGGAAATAATTCCTGCGAAGGCCGGGCCGATGAAGGCGACCGCCGGGATGATGCCGCCGCGCAGGCAATGGCGGTCGAGCATCCGGAAGCTGCCGACGCCCTTGGCCTTGGCGGTGCGGATGTAGTCCTGGCTGAGGATTTCCAACATCCCGGCGCGGGTGAGGCGGGAAAGGTAGGCGGCGGTCGCCAGGCCGAGCGTCACGGCGGGAAGCACCCACGAAGTCGGATCGGTGGGGTTCCAGCCCATCGCGGGCAGCAGGTTCATGCGGCGGCCGAACTGGTCGGCTAACAGCGGCCCGATGACGAAGGCGGGGATGCAAATGCCGATCATCGCCAGCGCCATGGCCGAGTAGTCCATGAGCGTGTTTTTCTTCCAAGCGGCGACGACACCTAACGGAATCCCGATGCAGATGGCGATGGCCATGGCGGCCAGACCGAGGCGGAGAGAAACGGGAAACGCCTGCGAAATGATTTCAGTCACCTCGCGTCCTTCGAGCCGCAGGCTCAGGCCGGGATTGCCTTGGAGGAGATTCTTGAACTGGCGGAAATACTGGACGCGCACCGGTTGATCGAGGCCGTAGTAGGCTTCGATTTTCGCGCGGATGTGATCGGGGATAGCCTTTTCGGCGGATTTGAACGGTCCGCCGGGGAGCGCCTTGATCAGGAAAAACGTGACCGTGAAGAGCACGAACAGGACAAGGATTCCCTGGAGAAAGCGGCCGGTTAGATTCGCGAGCATAAGAATGTTAGTCGGTTCAGCGTTCGAGGCGGATCGCTTCCCACGGGTGGTTGTCGAGGAGCAGCGGATGCCAGCCCTTGACCTCCGGCCGCTGCAGGTAGCTGCGCGTGTAGTGACAAACCGGCAGGATCGGCTGAGCGCCCATGAGCATCGCTTCCGCCTCGCGGAAGACGGCGAAGCGCTGGGCGGGGTCGGCTTTCAGGGCCGCCTCGCGCAGGAGCTTTTCGTAGGCGGGATCGCTCCAGCCGGTGTTGTTGTTGCCATTTCCCGGAGTCCACAGGTTGAGGAAAGTGGTCGGGTCGAGGTAGTCGCCGACCCAGCCGGCGTAGGCCATATCGAAGTTCAGCGATTGCTGGGCGGTGACGTAGGAACCCCAGTCCTTGTTCTGGATATTGATGCGGATGTTGAGGTGCTTGTTCCACATTGCCTGCATCGCCTCGGCGACCGCGCGGGCGGCGGGGCGGGGGATGAGCAGCGAGAAAACGGGGAAGCCTTGGCCATTTGGGAAGCCGGCCTCGGCGAGGAGCGCGCGGGCTTTTTCCGGATCGAAAATCAGCTTCGGCTCGGGCTGATAGGAACCCATTTTCGGTGTCAGCGAATGGGCAGGAAGAAAACCCTCCATGATGTATTCGCAAATCTGGCCGCGGTCGAGCGTGAGCGAGAGCGCCTGCCGCACGCGGGGATCGGATAGAACGGGCCGCGTGGTGTTCAGGCGGATGAAGACGGTGCCGACGTACGGATCCTGGCGGAGGAACTCGGGTTCGTTCTTCTTCATCGTCCTGATCAAGTCGGGGGGGAGCTGATACATGGTGTGAAGTTGGCCGGATAGAAACGCGCGGGTCTCGGTATAGTAATTTTCGATCGGATAGAAACGGATGCCGTTGAGCCCGACAGCCGCGGCATTCCAGAAGTGGGGATTGCGCTTCACTTCGATAAAGTCGTGGAATCGCCACTTGGTGATCTTGAACGGTCCGTTACCGACGAGGTTTGGCAGCTCGCTCCATTTCGTGAAACGGTCGGTCATTTTCCCATGCTGGAGCACGACGTGCCGCGGCACCGGGAACCACGTGTGATGCCGCGAGAGCGACGGCAGATAGGATACCGGCTCGCGCAGTTTCACTTGCAGCGTGAAATCGTCCACCGCCTTAACTCCGACCTGTGAGAAATCGGTGATTTTTCCTTTGTTGAAAACCTCGGCATTCTCGAGGAAATACAGCATTTCCGCATAAGGCCCGGCGAAATCGGGGTGGAGCAGGCGGTGGTAGGCAAAGACGAAATCCTGCGCGGTCACCGGCGCGCCGTCGGACCATTTACCCTCAGGCTGCAGGTGGAAAATCCAGCCGGTCATGTCCTCGTTGTGCTCCCAGGACACTGCGGCGCCGGGCGGTGTGGCGTCGTCCTGCGACGGGTCGTCGGCGATCAGCCCTTGAAACAGGGAGACGATGACATTGCGCTCGGGGATCCCCGTCGTCAGCTGGTGGTCCAGCGCCTTGGGTTCCGCGGAATTTCCCACCAACAGGATTCCCTCGCGATTGGCCCGCTCGACCTGGGTTTCCTTCTGGCAGGAGGCCAGCGCCAAAAAAACAGGGGCTGAAAAAATCAACAAGCGGCGAAGCATCACGGGGCGGAGGATGAACCGGCTGATGCGCAATGCAGGCCAATTTTTCAGAAATGTCTGAAATCCCGCTCAACCGGGATCGCCGGATTCCAAGACATAGATCATTTTCCAAAGCCGGTCGGTCTCGCCGCGCTCGATGACTTGCAGCGGGGTGGAACCTTCGAAGGCCTGGTTAGGCGCTTGCAGCCATGCCGTCGTCTCGGCGGCGTCTCCCGTCAGCGCCGTCAAGCCTTCGAGCAGCCGGAGAAGTTCGGTGAATTTCCTTCTCGCGGGTTCGGTGGCTTTCACTCCCTTCGACCAGCTCGCAACCGACCGCGCCGAGTAACCGCACAGGCGGACAACGGTGGGCTGGCTCAGTCCGAACTCCGCTTGAAAACGATTGATAATCGCTGCGGTGGCGGTATTTCCCGGCGCGACGGTCCGCGCGGTTTTCTTTAAAAGTGTGGTGGCCATGGTGATGAGGGCTTGCGAGACACTGCATCTTTGCCTGCAAATTTGCAGGTGGCATGCCGGAGCGACATTTGTTCAGTCATCCTTTCAGCGCCGGGGAAATCGGTCGGTGCCCGCCCTTTCGCCCGGTGCTCGGTTGAACCAAGATGTCGGTGGGAATGTGCAACTGCGCGTGGAGGCGCCGGATCATCGCCAGCGACAAGCCGCGCTTGCCGGACAATACCTCGGACACCCTGCTCATGCTGCCGATCAGTGGCACCAGCGCCTGCCGGCTGAGGCCCTGCTGCTCCATTCGGAATTCGATGGCATTCATCGGGTCTGGCAAACCGATCGCGTGTCTGGTCGATTCATAAACTTCGATTAAATGGGCAAGTAGTTCGATCTCATCGCCCCCGGCGGTGCCTGAAGGTGGATTCTCGTCCATGAGTGCGGAAAGCCGGTGCAGCGCGGCCGCGTGCTCGTTGGGGGTTTTGATCAACTTGTTCATGGTGAAAGGATTAAAACTTTTTCTTGGTGTATTGCGCATGGGTGCCGACCCATTCGATCAGGACGATGCCTCCCTGATAGCGGATCTTCACCACGAGACGGTAGTGATTCCCCTTGATGTCGAAAATGATGCGGTTGCCTGGCAGGATGTCGGCGGAGCGGTAGGAGTTCTTAATATCTTGCGGCGTTGTCCAAGTGGCATCTTTCGCTTCCGCGAGCCAGCTTTGCAGCGCTCCTTTGGAAGCGGCGTGCTTGCGGATGAATTTGTCCAGATTATCGACGCCGATGACGGTCACGCGGGAATGCTCCAACGGATCGCTTGGCGTCCGCTAAAACACAAGCCTATTTTCCCATTTTGGGAATCGTTCGAGAGGCTCGGGACTTGCATCATCCGGGCAGGCGATTAAATACACGGCTGACAATCTTTTGAAAAGCTACTTCCTCCGCCGCCTGCTGCTGATTCCGCCGACCTTGCTCGGGATCACGCTGCTGGTGTTCGCGATCACGCGCTTCGTCCCCGGCGGGCCGATGGACCGAATGCTGCAACGGGCGGCGCAGGGCTCTGAAAAAGGCGGCGGCGGGCGTTCGGCAAGCAACGCTCAAGGCGGGCTGAACGAAGAGCAGCTCGAGGAGCTCGAGGAGCAATTCGGCCTCGATAAGACCACCTTGGTCGCCTACGGCCAATGGTTGGGCATCGTGCCGCGCGAGACCAGAATCTCGAAGGGCGAATACGGCATCGATTCCGGCGAAAAAATTGGCGAGGACCTTGACGTCGAGAAAATCGCGCCGGTGGTCTTAAAAGGCGATGGCCGGATGGTCCACGTGAAGCGCGCGGGAGACAAAGTGGAGTCCGCCATTTTTGCCGAAACCGGGAAGCCGGTCGCCAGCGAGAACTGGAAAGTCCGCTTCGAATCGGAAACCGACCGGCAGGCACGCTACCTCCGCCGGAACACCGGCTCAACCACCAAGCCCAACTACCTTCCCCGGGCCGTCGTCTTCCAATCTAACTTCGCCGGTCTGCTTCAGGGCGATTTCGGCCGCTCGATGGTTTACAACGACCCGGTGCTGGAAATGATCATGGACCGTATCCCGGTGGCTTTATATTTCGGCCTGCTCACGGCGATCATCACCTACTCGGTATCGCTGCCGCTCGGCGTGTTGAAAGCGCTGAAACACCGGGCCTTCATCGATTCCGCCAGCTCGGTGTTCATTTTCATCGGCTACTCCATCCCCGGGTTTGCGCTCGGCGCGATCCTGCTGGTCCATCTCGGGGCACGGGCAAATTTCTTCCCGCTCTTCGGGCTCTCCAGCGCCAACTTCGAGCAGCTCAGCCAATGGGAGCAGATCAAGGACATCGCGCATCACACGGTCCTGCCGCTCCTCTGCTATGTCATCTCGGGCTTCGCGATGCTGACCATGCTAACGAAAAACAATCTAATGGATAACCTTGCGGCCGATTACGTGCGGACCGCCATCGCCAAGGGAACAAGCTTTCGCGGTGCGGTGTTCGGCCACGCCTTCCGCAATTCGATGATTCCGGTCGCCACCAGCGTCGGCGGACTGATCACCATCTTCGTCAGTGGCTCGATGTTGATCGAGACCGTGTTCGATATCCAGGGCTTCGGTCTGCTAGAGTATCACTCGGTGATCGACCGTGACGTCCCCGTTATCATGGGAACGCTCACGATCGCGACGTTTTTGATTCTGCTAGGAAATATCATTTCCGACCTAACCGTTGCGCTGGTGGACCCGCGGATTAAATTCGAGTAACCGAACGATGCGTGCCCTTGGAACTCTTCTGGCCGCGATCGGCGGACTCGCGATCGCCGGCGAAATCAAAGGCATTGCCTTCCCCACCGCGCGCTGGTTTTTCGCCACCAGCCGGGAAATTTCCTTGCTCCACAGCGGGGCGTTTCCGTGGTTCGGCTGGCTAGTGTCGGGGTTTTTGTTGTTCGCCGGTATCACTGTGGTAGCCCGGACCTTAAGCGGACGTCCGCCGAACCCGATCACCGCCCGGCGCGTCAGGCGGTTTCGGGAAATCAAACGCGGATACTACTCGCTGCTGATCCTGCTCGCGCTTTTCGGCGTGGCCGCGCTCGACCAGGTCTTGGTGGGAAAGCGTGCGCTGGCAATCCAACATGATGGGAAATGGAAATTCCCCGCTTTCCTGCCCCATGATTTGAAGAACAAAGACTTCGGGATCACCGGCGAGCGCGCGGTAGCCTCCGCCGACTATCGGGAGATCCAACGCAAGATGAAAGCCAGCGGCCAAGGCCGGGTCATCATGCCGCTCATCCCGTTCGATCCCACCAACGATACGCTGCCGCCGCGCTCGGAAACTCTCAACGAGCAGGCTGGCATCCACAGCGAAGGCCACGGTGAAAAACCCTTCTTTGGCCTAAGCGCGAAATATTACGATGTCGAGCAGTCGAAAATGCACATCCGCTACACCATGCGCCGCGGCCGGTTCAATGGTCCGGCCGACGGCTGGGACGAAAAGGGCAGCCCGGTCTATAGTGCCGAATATCGGGAAGGCGTGCTCGTAAACGAGAAGTTCAATGGAGTCGGCGAAAAGGCGGATTTCCTCGCGCTGAAGAGCAGCGATCTCCGGGCGGTCCGTTACCATCCCGCCCCGCCAATTCCTGAATCGGGAAACTGGCTGGGCACCACCTCGCAAGGCTACGATTTGGTCGCCTATCTTTACGGTGGCTTGCAGATCAATTTGAAAGCCGCGCTGATTTTTCTCCCTGTCGTCTATCTGATAGGCATCACCGTCGGGATGCTGATGGGCTACTTCGGCGGCTGGTTCGACACCACGGTGGACCGTCTGATAGAAATTTTTTCCAACATGCCGTTTCTTTTTATCGTGATCATTCTGGCAAGCCTCGTGCCGGAGCAGTTCAAGGGGCTGCCAGTCATCATGGTCATCATGATTCTCTTCAGTTGGATGGGCATCACCTCGCTGATGCGGACCGCCGCCTATCGCGACAAAGCGCGCGACTACATCGCCGCGGCGCGTGTGCTGGGTGCTGGCACTCCGCGGATCATCCTGCGCCATCTTTTGCCTAACACGATCGCCATTATCGTCACCTTGATTCCGTTCTCCATGTCGAACCTGATCTTCTCGCTCACCGCCCTGGATTATCTCGGCTTCGGCCTGCCTCCCGAATACGCCACCTGGGGCCGCCTGCTCAATGACGGTCTTTCCAACCTTTCCGCGCCGTGGCTCGTCACCTCCACCTTCGTCGCGCTCGTCGGCCTGCTCATCCTGATCACCTTCGTCGGTGAAGCGGTGCGCGAGGCGTTTGATCCGAAAAAATTCACCTACTACCGCTGATGCGCCGCTTCATTTCATCGCTCGCATTTCTAACGGCCCTCGCCTGCGTGCTCGCGGCGACCGGATGCCGAAAGCAGTCCACGGAAGCCCGGCACACCTTCGACCTCGACGGCTTCATGCCGATCTACAACCGCTACATCACGAAATGGCTGAACGAGCAGGTCGCCGGTACTTCCGCCGAGATCGTGAAAAACAACGCCGCGATCGCCACGGCGCAAGGCGATGCAAAGACGACCTTTGAAATCAAAGCGAAGTCGCTCCAGCGCGACCTAGACAAATGGAACTTCCGGCTCTCCCTCGGCGGCTATTTCAAAGTCGGCGATCCCAAGGACATTCCTGGCGATCTCGTCTGGGAGGACGGAATGGACCAGGAGGAAGTCGGCGATCCCAAGGCCCAAAAAGGCGGTGCACTCCGCCGCTATTTCGAAATGCTGCTCTTTCCTCCGACGATCCGTCCCATCGGCGAGAATGCCAGCAGCGGCTTCCGCGGCGATCTCTACGATTTCATCGATATCCCGCTGGTGAACCGCCACCCCGGCACGATGAAGAATATCCCGGGCGTCGCCAAAGAGTGGGCGCTCTCCCCGGACGGACGCACCGTTTTCATGCGGCTCGACCCCGAGGCCACCTACTCCGACGGTGAGCGGGTCAGGGCGCGCGACTTCCACACGTCGATTTACGTCCATGTGTCGGACAATCTCGTCGACCCGTATCCCAAGCAATTTTTCCGTGAAACCTTCGCCCAAGTGACCACTTACGGAGATGACATGGTCGCGGTGACGATGCCGGAAGCGCAGGTGGACGCCATCGGAACTGCGGGCCAGTTCGTTCCCTACTCGGAAAAATTCTACGCCGAGTACGGCCCCGATTATAAGGACCGCTATCAGTGGCGTTTCCCGCCGACCACCGGAGCCTATGAAGTGAAGCCCGAGGATATCGTCAAAGGCGTGTCCATCACCCAGAGCCGCGTCAAAACCTGGTGGGCCAAGGATCGCAAGTACTACCGTTACCGTTTCAACGTGGACAAACTGGTCCATGTGCTGGTCCGCGACGAATCGAAGGCCTTCGAGCTTTTTCGCGCCGGCGAGTTCGACAGCTTCGTCATCACCATCCCGCAGGTCTGGTATGAGAAATCGGAAATCCCGCCGATTTACGATGGCTACATCGAGCGGACCACCTGCTACCACCGCTATCCGAAGTTCCCCCGCGGACTCTACCTCAACACCATCAAACCACCTCTCAACGACAAGAACGTTAGAATCGGCGTCGCTCAGGCAATGAACTTTCAGAAGGTGATCGAAGTGCTGTTCCGCGGTGATTACACGCGGCTGAACACTTTCAATGAAGGCTTCGGAATCTTTAGCGATCCCTCGATTCGAGCACGGCCTTATTCCATCGAAGCCGCCCGCGCCTCTTTCCGGGCTGCGGGATTCACCGCCGAGGGCGCGGATGGAATCCTCATGAAACCGGACGGAACCCGGCTCTCGGTTGCTGCCACCTATCAGTCGTATCCGCTCGCCGATCAGCTGTTCGCGATCCTCGCGGAAGAGGCCAAAGCCTGCGGTTTCGAAGTAAGGTTAGATGGTCTCGAAGGATCGGTGTTCTGGAAGAAGTTCAAACAAAAGCAAACAGAGATGGCGATGGCGAACTTCCATGCAACCCCCCCCACTCCCGCCTTCTACGAATACCTCCATTCCTCAGCCGCCTTCGACGACAAGGGCAGCCCGAAGCCTGATACCAATAACTTCTTCAGTTGGTCGCGGCCTGACACCGACGTCCTCTGCGATCAATCCCGCAACGCGCGAACCGAGGAAGAGCTCCGTGACGCCTGCTGGAAGCTCCAGCGCATCATGAGCGACGAAGCGCTTTTCATTCCCAGCCACGCGGTCGAGTTCAAACGCCTTGCGACCTGGCGCTGGGTCCGCTGGCCGGACACGGAAACCACCCGTTTCGCTCCGCCTCTCGTGTCCGAACCCCACGAATCGTTCGTTTACTGGATCGACGAAACCATGCATCGCGAAACCCTCGATGCCATCCGCGACGGCAAAACCTTCCCCGAAGTCAACCGGCTCGCCGATGCCTACCGCGAGGTTTCCACCCTCGAAGAGCCCTCCGCCCAATGAGTGACGCCGACCAAAACATTCTCGAGGTCGACAAGCTCATCACCTCCTTCGAAACCGAGGGCGGCCTGCTTCGCGCGGTCGATCACGTGTCATTTGTGGTGCCAAAAGGCAAGACCACCGGCATCGTCGGCGAGTCGGGCTGCGGCAAAAGCGTCACCGCCATGTCGATTGTCCGGTTACTCCCGCAGCCCTCCGGGAAAATCCTCGGCGGCCACATCAATTTCAAAGGCAGCGATCTCGTCCACGCCACCGACCGGGAAATACAGCGCATCCGCGGCGGCGAGATCGGCGTGATTTTCCAGGAACCCATGGCGGCGCTCAACCCTGTGCATCGCATCGGCCGCCAGGTGGCTGAGGTGTTCCGCATTCACAAGAAGCTCTCGAAGAAAGACGCGTGGGCCGCCGCCACCGAGATGCTGGAACTCGTCCGCATCCCCGCGCCGGAAAAACGGATGATGGACTATCCGCACCATCTATCAGGCGGCATGCGCCAGCGGGTGGTCATCGCCATCGCCATCGCCTGCCGCCCCGCGCTGCTCATTGCCGACGAACCGACGACCGCGCTCGACGTCACAGTGCAAGCCCAAATCCTCGATCTGCTAGGCAACCTGCAATCCGAGATGGGCATGTCCACCATTCTCATCACCCACGACCTCGGCGTGATCGCGGAAACCTGCGATGACGTGGTCGTGATGTATGCGTGCCGCGTCGTCGAGCGGGCGAGCGCGGAAGAGTTGTTTTCAAATCCCCTGCACGCCTACACCAAGGGCCTGCTGCACTCGATCCCGACGCTCGATACTCCGTCGAAATCCGTCCTCAACACCATCCCCGGCATGGTCGCCCCGCTTGGGGATCTATCACATGGCTGCCGCTTCTGCCAACGCATGGGCCGCAGCGCCCCGGTCTCGCGCGAGCGGCCCAGGTTCGCCGAAGTTTCTCCCAACCACTGGGTGGAGACGTGTCCTGAATGTTACAAGCCACGATGAAACGATTCCCGTTAAGATTGATAGGCTCCGGGCAGAATGCCCGGGCCACTGTGG
>JANMSI010000144.1:0-39169 GCA_031389115.1 Akkermansiaceae bacterium | reverse complement strand
GGCAGCTCGACGACAGGGGTGCGGCCGAACTCGCCACCCCAGATGACGAGGGTTTCGTCGAGCATGCCGCGCATCTTGAGATCGGATAGAAACGCACCGATCGCCTGGTCGCATTCGCCGGCGAGCTTGCGGTGATCCTCGATATTATCGTGGCTGTCCCACGGCTGGCCGTTGCCGTGCCAGAGCTGGATGAAGCGCACGCCGCGCTCTAGCAGACGCCGCGCCATCAGGCACTGGCGGGCAAAACTTCCGGGGCCGTACATCTCGCGGATGTTAGAGGGTTCCTTGGAAATATCGAACGCGTCGGTCGCGTCGCTTTGCATCCGGTAGGCCAGCTCGAAGCTGCGGATGCGCGCCTCTAACTGCGGATCGTGCGCGCGCTCGGCGAGATGGCGTTCGTTGAGCTTGCGCAGGAAATCGAGCTGGCCGGCCTGGCGGGTGTCGCGCGCGGAAGGGTTGCGGAGATTTTCGATCATCCGGTCCACATCCTCAATGGAGCTGTCCAGGTAGGTGCCTTGGAATCGGCCCGGGAGAAAGGATGAGCGCCAGTTTTCCGCCCGCTTGATCGGCATGCCGCCGGGGCACATCGAGACGTAGGCCGGGAGATTTTCGTTCTCGCTGCCGAGGCCGTAGGTGACCCACGAGCCCATCGAGGGACGCGCCAGCCGGCCGTCGCCGCAGTTCATCAGCATGAGCGATGGCTCGTGATTGGGAACATCGGCGGTCATCGAACGGATGACGCACAGATCGTCGGCATGCTTGGCGGTGTGCTTGAAAAGTTCGCTCACCTCGAGGCCGGACTTGCCATACCGGTCGAACGTGAAGGGCGAGCGCAGCGCATTGCCGGTGGGCCGCTCGGTGCCGAGCCCATCCAACGGGATTGGTTTGCCGTGCTGAGCGTCGAGCGCGATCTTCCGGTCGAACGTGTCCACCTGCGAAGGTCCGCCGTTCATGAAAAGATGGACGACCCGCTTCGCCTTGGGGGCGAAATGGCAGGCGGGCGCGTCCGCCGCACTCGCACGACCGCCGAAGAGTCCGCCGAGCGCGAGGCCACCGAAGCCCATGCCGCAGCGCCGCAGGAAATCGCGGCGGTCGAGAATCAGATCGTTAGCGGTTAGATCGTGGGACATGGTCAGTCGATGAAGTGAAATTCGTTAGACGCCCAAAGCATCTGGATCAGGTCGGCCCAAGGATCGGCAGCCCGGATGGTGGGAGGTTGTGAGTCCGATTTTGGGAACTGATCGTGAAGATTGCCGATCTCCACGGGATTTCCCCCGCTGGACTCTCTGCCCATGATGCGAAGTTTCCAGGCGACACCGCCGCAGTTGTCCCCGTGAGGCGCACGAAGCACGAAGTCCACCGTGTCCCCGGCGGTGACGGTGAGCCATTCGCTTTCGATGCTGGCTTTTGCCTCAGGAGCCAGCACTTGGCTGGTGAATTCCACGCTCTTGTTGTGGGCAAAATTCCACGCTAACGGGACACCTTCCTTCTGGGTGCGTTCGATGTTTCCCATCATGCGGACCTGCCCGGCACCCAGCGCCCGCCAGCGGAGGATCAAGGCGTGACCCGCGCCGACGTGCCCGCCGTCCGGTCCGGCGTGAAGCCAGAGGATCGGCGCGCTTGCTATATCGGGGCCGGTTTTCCACACGCCGTCGGCGAACACCGGAAAAGTCAGCGCCTCGCCTGGCAGGCCGCCGGTGTCGAGCGCGTGGCGGATTTCCCAAACGCCGGAAAGCTTGGGCTGGTAGTCTGCGGGATGGGTGTTTTCCAACCAGCTCAGCGCCTCGCGTGTTTCGTCGGAGGACGGGTCGCGCTGATAGATCTTCTCGTAGATCCAAGCGAGTTTCGCGTTGTTGTCAGGAAGGCTTTGGAAGGCGGAATCCGCCGCCAGTTTTTCCGCTTGCCGCAAAACGAGGGGACCGTTGAGGAAGTAAAGCGCCTGTTGAGGTACCGTGGTCTCGATGCGTTTCGGGCTGTGATGATCGGGGTGCGGGAGATCGAAGGAAACGAAGGTGTTCGATAAATCGTAGCGGTCCACGAAGGCATAGACGCCGCGGCGGCGGTCGGCGGCGGCGTCTTCCAACGAGATGGAGCGTCCCCCCACCGACCCGACATCGAGGGAACTGGCGGTGACGAGTAGTCGGTCGCGCATCGCCTCGAAGTCCATCCGGCGGCGGTTCCATTTCCAGAAAAAGGAGTTTGCCTCGTCGATGGACGAGTTGGCTTCTGGACCGTCCGCAGCGAGGCGGAAGGCCTTCGAGGTTAGCATCAGGCGGTGGAGATTTTTCAGCGAGCCGCCTTGTTCGGTGAAACGGATGGCGAGCCAGTCCAGCAGCGGACGCAGCGGCGGGTCGGCTTGCTGGACGCCGAAATCGGCAGGATCCGCGAGCGCGCCGCCGAAATGCCAGGCCCACACGCGGTTCACCAAGACCCGTGCGGTGAGCGGATTGGCGGGATCCGCGATTTTCTCCGCGAGCGAGAGGCGGGGGCTTTTTCCTTCCTCGAATTTCCCGCCTCCGAGGAATCCGAGCCATTGGCGGTCGAATTGCTCGCTGCGGTTGTCGGGATTTCCGCGCACAAAAATCTGTGCGGGCGAAAAAGTTTCTTTGTCCTTCAAGCACATCGCCCGCGGCGGTGAGCCGGCGTGGTCTGCTTGCAAACGGTTCAGCGCACCGGCCCGTATCCGGTTCTGATTGCCATCTTCCTGGTCCATGAATTCGGAGATCCGGGCGATGTCGTAGGAGAGCGGGCAGCTGCCATTTGCCGCCAATTTTTGCAACTCGCCGCCCTCCGCGTCTTTGGCCCATTCATTGGCGAGTGCTTGGCATAGCGCGAGACGGCCGGCCTCGTTGGCCTCATCCATGTCCTTCGCCCAAGTCGCCAGCCGGGGGCTGGCTTTGTCGCTCCAAGCCGCTTCGTTCAGGAAATCCCGCCAACGGATCACGGCTGCAGGACGATAGCGACCCCGTTTGAAAGAATCTCCGGTCGCCTTGCCAACGTCCCAATTCCCCTTTTTCGCCAGCCACGCGAGGTCCAGATAGACGGCGAAAGATTCGGGCACGCGGAGCTGATCGACGAGCATCTGGCGGGCCGCTTTGTCGGCTTCCTCCAATTTCGCCGCTTCGACCAGATATTGCTGGTAGGCCCCATCGTCCGGGGATTTACCGATGACGGGCTTGATCTCAGGCTCTGCGGTGTTCTCGAAAATCGAGTAAAGCGAGTAGTAGTCCTTCGTCGTGATCGGGTCGAATTTGTGATCGTGGCACCGCGCGCAGGAAACCGTGCTGGACAGAAATCCGCGGGTGACCACGTCCACCCGGTCGTCGATGGTTTCGAGAACGCCAGCGCGCGGCCCGACGGTTAGAAATCCGAGCGCCGCCAGATCCGGATGATCGGAGCGGTCGGTGAGCAGGTCCGCGGCGATTTGGAGCTTGATGAATTTCGCGTAGGGAATGTCGTCATTGAGCGACCGAATGAGCCAATCGCGGTAGGTGTAAGCGAATGGATAGCGGTTATCCTGGTCGAAATTGTAGCCGCGGGTGTCGGCATAGCGGGCCACGTCCATCCAGTGGCGGGCCCAGCGCTCGCCGTAAGCCGGGCTGGCAAGAAGCTCGTCGATGATCGATTTCCAAGTGGTTTCGTCCGGATTCGCCTCGATGCGCTGGAGCTGCGCCGCGGTGGCGGGTAAGCCCGTTAGAACGTATGCCGCGCGCTCAACCCACTGGCGTGGAGGGGAAAGTTTGGCGGGTTTCAACCCGGTCCTGGTCCAGGAAGCGGCCAGCAGGGAATCGATGGGATGCACCGCAGCGTCTGCGGCAATCGCCACTTCCACTGGCGGCAGGTAGGCCCAGTGCGGCTCCGCCATCCCTAAAACGGGTGGCAAAACAAAGCAAAGTGCGAGGTAAACGGGGCGCATCGGAAAGCCGCAGCATACACCGGTCTGGCGATGATGCTTTCACAGACTGAGCCATTTGCGACTTTCTGCAACTGCAACTTATTGCACGAATGTTCCTGCAATTATTGCGGGAATCCGAAGTAATTGCAGAGTTGAAAGGTCTTGAATCAATCCGCCCAGGCCCACGCCGATCGATCAACTTATTCAGAATGATTCATTTACAGATTGTCGGAGAAAAATGGCACGCAAACTGCGGGTTTGGGCGCGTTCTTCGGGGGGGGAACAAACTGGTCAAAACTCCAATCACGCGGGTCTCCCAGTCTCGTTGAGACATCCCGGCGCGTAAGGAAAATCAATACGTATGACGGAAGAGGATCGGATGAACAAACAAAGCGGGAACAACTTACTGTCGTTTCCCGCCCAATTTCGGGTTCGCTGTCCGCGCTGCGGCGCTGAGCCCCAGGTGTCGCCATTCTCTGACAACCTGATCCGCTATCGCTGCCGGAGCGGGGACGACTTCCAGTCCGAAATTTGCCTACAATGGGAGAAGGACGGCATTTCTGAAGGCTTGGTCGCCGAAGCGAGGGAGATTCTGAATAAATTTCAGTTTAACGCGACCGCCTTTCTTCGGGCGGTGAAGTAAAACCGTCCGCGTTCGTGTTATCCGAGGTTTTCGATTCGGAACACGACCGGTGAGCTGTTGATGCAGTCCAATGCTTCGATTTCGCAGAGCGCCGTCTGGAGTTTTCCGAAAGGGCAAGTGTGCAGGAGGAAAACCATATCGACGAATTCCGCGTCGGGATTGGCTGGGTTCACTGGCGAGTGGGTGCCTGAGATGCCGATCCGGTGATCTGCGAGCACGCGGGCGATCTCCGCGATGACTCCGGGACGGTCGGTGACATCGAAACGCACATAATAAGCGGTCGAAGTTTCTCCAACGGGAAGGATTCTTCCACTTTCCCGATAAGGCAGGAAACCACGGTGCCCGGAAACATGCCGAAGCGAGCGGGCGGCTTCCACCAAATCCGCCACGACCGACGAAGCCGTGGGATCCTGGCCGGCGCCGCGGCCATAGAAAAGCGATTCACCGGCGGCATCGCCATGGACGGCGACCGCGTTGAAGACGCCATGCACCGATGCGAGAATGTTGGTATTCGCAATGAAAGACGGCTGGATGCGCAGTTCCACCGAGCCATCGGGATGCTCGCGGATGACGGCAAGAAGCTTGACGGCGTAGCCCAGATTTTTCGCAAAACTAATGTCGGTCGGACGGACTTGTTCGATGCCGGAGACGTGAATCAAAGCCGGGTCGATGGGAAATCCATAGGCGAGAGTGGCGAGCAAAATCGCCTTGTGGGCGGCGTCCCAGCCATTCACGTCGAGCGCCGGATCGGCCTCTGCGTAACCAAGTGCCTGAGCCTCGTTGAGAGCATCCTCGAAGGTCAAACCGGCATCTGTCATGCGGCCGAGAATGTAGTTCGAAGTGCCGTTGATAATGCCCGAAAAGGAATGGATCCGGTTGCCGATGAACGAGTCCTGCACGGTTCGGATGATCGGGATGCCGCCCGCGACGGCGGCTTCGAAGTGGATCGGCGTGTCCATTTCACGGGAAATGGCGAACAGTTCCACTCCGCGCTCCGCAAGCAGCGCCTTGTTTCCCGTGACGACCGGCTTCTTCGCAGCCAGGGCCGAGGCCACGATATCGAACGCGTCCGTCGTCCCGCCGATCAGCTCCACGACGATGTCCACCGCCGGGTCTTCCACCAGCGACCGCCAATCGGTGGTGAACATTTTCGGAGTGACCTCGCCCGTCGTGGCGCGGACTTTGGCCAGATCGCGCACCAGGATTTTCGCGATGTGCAGGGTCACGCCTCCGCCGGTGCGACCGGTGATCAATTCGCCGTTACGCTGAAGAGTATTCCAGACTCCGGAGCCGACGGTTCCGAATCCGGCCAAGCCGATGCCAAGGGATGAGCAGGGGTTCACGCGGCGGACTGTGGCGGCGATTTTCCTGCTCTCCAAGTCGGAAGCGTTGGAAAAATCCGGTTACGAGGACTGGCGTTCCGCTTCGAGCCAGTCGCCGTGGGAGTCGCCTGGCAGACCTTGCTCCACGCGGCGGCGGTAGTTCAAATAAGCCGCGCGGGCGATGGCATCGAGGGATGGTTTCGCAGCGGTTTTCTTGGCGGCGGGCGTGGCCGGAATCGCTTCAGCGGCGGCTCGCGGGGCTGCTTTGGAAGCCGCTTTTTTCGCGGTTTTGGTGACTTTTTTAGCGACCGGCTTCAGTGCGGTCTCGGAATTCTTTGGAGTGGAGTCGGTCGTCTTTTTTGCAGTTTTCTTAGCGGCCATGTGAGTGGGGAGGTTGTTTAAAAGTGAGCACACGAGGTGCCAAGCGCGACTTTAATGAGCCTTTCTGGTGATTGCCAGCCCATTAGATCGGGGTATAATCCCGCCGTGGCAGAGAGCAATTCATGGAGTGCGTCGCGAGGCGGCGGGGCTTACCGGCTGCCCGGTCCCGACCATCTTGGCTGGTGGGCGGCAGTCGCCATGTGCTTGTCCATCCTCCTGCACGTGATCGTTTTCTTCGCGCTTGATCAGATGAAGATCGCCTTCAAATTCGAGCAGGCCCGTGAACTCAGCACCCGCCCCATCGATGTCCGCCAAGTGGAAATCCGCCCGCTCGAAACCGAGCCCGCGCTCCCTCCCGAGGAGGTGATTGTGCCGCCCACGCAGCTGGCTGCCATGCTCGAGGAAGTGGAATTGCTCGATATTTTACCCAAGAATCAGGAAATCGACATCAAGCCAGAAATCGTCGAACCCGAATATGCAATCCGCCTGCAAAACCCCGCTAGAATGGGCACGCCCGAGGCCGTGGCGCTGGACGTTTCTTCCGGATTTGAAATCGAAGCCGATCTCCCCGAACTCGGTCGCCAACCGGAATCCATCAAGCCCGCGGAAGTCGGCCAATTGACGGTGGATCCAGGTGCCGTGCAGGCGGATGACTCGGAAATCGGCAAGTTTACCGACGACCTCATCCGGCAGGGGGCCAACGGCAAAGTCGAGAAGGGCACCCTCGACGGGATGGCCTCGCTGGACGCCATGCTCGATCTTCCGGCAAACGTCCTGCTGGGTAAAAAAACCATGCTGCCCAGCGACCTGCTCTTCCAATTCAACAGCTCGGAACTCCGCGAAAGCGCCAAGGTCGGCCTCATGAAACTCGGCATGCTCATGGACAACAATCCCGGACTCTATTGCTGGATTGAAGGCCATGCTGACCTGGTCGGCGGCGACGATTTCAACCTCAACCTGTCCATCAAGCGCGCCGAGGCCGTGAAAACCTACCTCACCAGCTCCATGATGATGGACGCCTCCAAGATCGTCACGCGGGGCTTCGGCCGCTACCAGCCCATCGTCATCACCGGCACCGCCGAAGAACAATCCGCCAATCGCCGGGTGGAAATCCGCATGAGGAAAACCCCGCCCACCAGCGAACAGCTCAGAATCGAACCGCAGAAGGCACCGGTGGTCGAAGAGGCCCCATCGCCCAAGGCGGTCCTCGTCAAGCCACTCCGCGCCCTCCCCGTCGAGGAAATGCCTCCCCCGCCGAAAGCGGCTCCCGTCGACGAAGCGCCCGCCCCGGACGAGCTTCCCAAATTGCCCGAAGTCCCGCGGGCGGCTCCGGTTGAGCCCGAGATTCTCCGTGCCCAACCGGTCGAGTGATCGACCGATATCGCGGGGAAAATCTCCCCTCCGCGAGGCTTTACACCGCCCCCGGCCCTCCGCCATCGTCCCGGCCTTTGTAGCCGCGGCGTCTCGTCGCGACTCTTCCCCACCCGTCCCCATGACATCCGCCGAGATCCGCCAGAGCTTCCTCGATTTCTTCCAGGAAAAACAGCACACCATCGTCCCCTCCGCCCCGCTGCTGCCGCAGTCGCCCGGATTGCTGTTCACGAATGCCGGGATGAACCCCTTTGTCCCCTATTTCCTCGGCGTCGAAAAAGCCCCCTACTCGCCACCGCGCGCCGCCGATACCCAGAAATGCATCCGCGCCGGCGGCAAGCACAACGACCTCGAGGACGTCGGCTACGACACCTACCATCACACGTTCTTCGAAATGCTCGGGAACTGGTCGTTCGGAGACTATTTCAAAAAGGAAGCCATCCAGTGGGCCTGGGAACTCGTCATCGAACGCTGGGGCCTCCCCGCCCACCGCCTCTACGCCTCCGTCTATGCGCCGAAAGAAGGCGACCCAGGAAATTTCGACCAGGAAGCCTACGACATCTGGGCCGCCCTCTTCGTTTCAAAAGGCTGCAATCCCGCCGTCCAAATCGTCCACGGCAACGTGAAAGACAACTTCTGGATGATGGGCGAAACCGGCCCCTGCGGCCCCTGCTCCGAACTCCACGTCGATCTAACCCCCGAAGGCAACCCCGTCACTGGCCGCGACCTCGTCAACAACGACTCCGACCTTTGCATCGAGATCTGGAACCTCGTCTTCATCCAATACAACGCCGAGGCCGACGGCACCTTTCGCGAGCTCCCCGCCAAACACGTCGATACCGGCATGGGCTTCGAGCGCGCCTGCTCGATCATCCAGAATACTAAAGGCTTCACGGATTTCTCGAAAAAGCCCAGCAACTACGCTACCGACGTCTTCCAACCGATCTTCCGCAAGCTCGAAGAACTCAGCGGAAAAACCTACGTCGATATTTATCCGGAACTCGGCGCCGACCGTTCCCTCTTCGATGAGGAAATGAAAACCGCCATCGCCTTCCGCGTTATCGCCGACCACTTGCGCACCCTCAGCTTCTCCATCGCCGACGGCATCATGCCCGGCAATAACGGCCGCAACTACGTCCTCCGCCGCATCCTCCGCCGCGCCGTTAGATATGGCCGCCAGCTCGGTTTCTCCGGTGATAAGCCCTTCTTCGGCGCGCTCGTGGAAACGCTCGTCGCCGAGATGGGCGGCGTATTCCCTGAGTTGAAGAACCGCCAGGATGTGGTCCGGCAAACGCTTGAACAAGAAGAAGCCAGCTTCAATCACACGTTAGACCGCGGCCTGAAACGCTTCGAAGAAGCCATCCAAGGGGATCACACGCGCCATCGCGTGTCATCTGAGGCGCCCTCGCCTCAGATTGGCCCGAACCCACCCAAACCCTCCGAACCCACCTTCTCCCGCCGAAATCTCCCCCATTTCGAACGCCCGTGGGGCAAGTACATGGTCACCTTTTCCACAAGGTATCACGATATCCTCAGCGAATCCGAACGCGCCACCGTCCTCGACTCCATCCTCTATTCCCGCACTCTCAAGCAAATTCATCTCTATGCCGCCTGCGTCATGCCGGACCACGTCCACCTCCTCATCGAGCCACAAGTGAAATCCTACGACCAGGATTCCAACCCGACGTTCTACACCCTCACCGAAATCCTCCAGCCGATTAAATCGGTGACATCCCACAAGATTCTCAAGGAGCGGAGAAGAGTCCTTCAAAACGAAAACATCACTCATCTCTGGGAACAGGAATCTTTTGATCGGCTGATCCGAAGCGAGTCCGACCTCGTCGAAAAGTATGACTATATCATCGGAAATCCCGTGGCTGATGGTTTGGTGACGCAGGCGAGGGACTACGTTTGGTCGTGGTGTCGGGAGTTTTGTGAACCTTCCGGCCCTATCGGAGACGAGGGCGTCTCCGAAAACACGCGAGGGCGCGTGTGCTCCCCTTTTCCTGGGGACATCGCCTTCGAACTCTACGATACCTTTGGTTTCCCGCTCGACCTGACCGAACTCCTCTGTGCCGAGCGGGGGTTGTCTGTGGAGGTAGCTGCGTTTGAAGAACTCATGGAGCAACAACAAGAACGCTCCCGCGCCGCGCAAAAATCCAACATCGTCCGCGCCCTCGACATCGCCACCGAGGTGATCACCGAATTTACCGGCTTCGAGAATGATTCCGTGGAAGCCACCATCCTCGAAATCCACCCGCAGGAAGACGCGCTTTTCGTCATCACCGACAAGACCGTCTTCTACGCCGAGATGGGCGGCCAGGCCGGCGACACCGGCACCGTGGCGGCGGTTTCCAACCGCCAAGCCCCCCTCGAAATCACCGGCACCCAGCAAATCGGCAAAGCCCGCGCCCACATCATCTCCAACTCTCAACTCTCAACTCTCAACTCTCAGCTCCAAGTCGGCGACCAAGTCACTCTCAAGTTAGACTATACTCGCCGCCGCCCCATCGAAGCCCACCACACCGCCACCCATCTTCTCCACTGGGCGCTGCACGAAATCGTTTCCTCCGACGCCGCGCAGCAAGGTTCTTCCGTCGATGAACACCGCCTGCGCTTCGATTTCAACAGCGCCGCCGTCACTTCGGAGCAACTCGCCGCGATGGAGGACAAGGTCAACGCCGCCATTTCCGCCAATGATTCCGTGAGCTGGAAAGAAGTCCCCCACGCCGCCATCAAGGGCCGCGCGGACATCATGCAATTCTTCGGCGACAAATACGGCGACCTTGTCCGCGTCGTCCAGATCGGCGGGGAACCCGGCACGCTAACAGGTTACTCCCAGGAACTCTGCGGCGGCACCCACGTCCGCAACACCGGCGAGATCGGGCTTTTCAAAATCAAATCCGAAGGTGCCATCGCCTCCGGTGTGCGCCGCATCGAAGCCGTTTGCGGTGAGGCTGCCTGGGAATATCTGAACGAGTCCGTCGAAAAATGGGACCGAGAACTTAAGGCCGCCCGCGCCAAACTCCACACCGCCAGCGAAAAACTAATCGCCCTCGGCGGGGAACCCGTCACGGTGAACGATTTCCCCCACATCATGGAGGTCATGCTCGCTGAGCGCGCCGACATTTCCCAGATCAACGCCACCTTCGCCCACGGCCAGCGCACGTTGGAGGAAACCCAAGCTGCCGCCATCGAAGCCGAGAAACGCATCAAAAAAATCCAATCCTCCCAAGCCGCGGCCCTCGCGGACGAATCCCTCGCCGAACTCATCGCGTTGGAAAAACCCATCGTCGTCTCCTTCGAGTCCGACGCCTCGCTGCTCCAGGAGCTCCAGAACGGCCTCAAGAAAAAGCACTTCGCCGGCCCCGCCCTGCTCATCGTGGATGACGGAGAAAAACTTCATCTCGCCACCCACTGCGGCCCCGAAGCTCTCGCTGCGGGACTGAAAGCCGGCGATCTCCTCCGCGACCTCACCGCCCTGGCCGGCGGCAAAGGCGGCGGCAAGCCCGACCAAGCCCGCGGTGCCGCGCCCGACCGCTCGAAGTTAGAAGAACTCAAAGCCGCCGCCGCCGGGAGGTTCGATATTGCCGCGCCTGAAGATTTGTAAAAACGCCACCGGGGCACACCGCTTTCCGATCAAAATGAAAAACTCGCACGGCGGGCGTGCTCGTCGGCCCAGTCGTGAATCATGCGGCGGGCGTTGGCGTTGTTAGCGGTGAGGGTTTCCAACATTTCGCGGTGGTTGCACAGCTTCGTCTGGAGTGCGCGTTTGAGCGATGCCGGACTGGCGACGGTGCCGTAAAAAGGATTCCGGAAACGCTGGAGCGGGCCGTATTGCGGCGCGTCCGGCAGGTAGCGGGTCTGCCGCTTGAGGTCGGCGATTTGTTCCTTAAGCACCATGCAGTACACCTGCAATTTCTGGTCGCCGGCGGTGGCAAGGTTGGTGGCTTCCTCGCCGAGCCATTCCATCTCAAGCTGGAGCATTTCCCGCAGGTCGTTGACGGCATAGGCGCTATTCAAGCGCTGCATCCAGACCTTTTTGTGCTCCGTGAGCAGCGGGTCAGGTTCCAGATCCGGGTGGAAGGCTTTGGCGAGTTGTTTGAAAAGGGACTTGAGATCGCGGGTTTTCGCGTCCTCCTGTTCGAGGCGTTTGCGCTCTTTTTCGGCCTGGGCCTTGGTGGGTTTGCGCCCGGACTTCGCGGGCGAGGGCTTCTCACCGAAAGCCGCAGCCGCAGCTTCCAAACGCTCCCGCACCGTGCGCCGGAATTCCTCCGGGTCGCCGGCCGGATCGAGATCGCTGAGGTCAAGCTCGACGCCCGCATCCCGCGCTGCTTTTTCCATCATGGTGCGGAGGAAATCAAATTCTTCCGCGTCGTCCTCATCCTCTTTCTGGTCGTCCTCGCAGGGACCGAGTTCGTCCATGATGCCCTCCAGCATTGCGATTTCCTCCTCGCTGAGACCGACGGGATCGGCTAACAGATCACTCGCCTTACCGCACAACAAGTCGCCGAACCAGTCGCGGCGATCGGGGTCGAGCTTGAGAGATTTGAAGGCCTTCAATCCGTTGAAAACCAGGTCGCGATTCACGCGGTTGAGGTCCTCCACCAGCGGCATCAGCTCCCGAATGGTGGTGGTGAGCACGGCGTCGAGCCGGGTTTGCTCCCGGGCATGGCCGGCCTTCGCGGTTTCGAGGGATTTCATGAGGCGGTTGAACTCCAACTGCGTGCGGCTGAGCGGTGCGTCCTTCCCCGGGCGAATGACTAGGCCGTCCTTCTGGATCGCCGAATGGTTCTGAGACTTTCGTTTCATCGGGCAAAATCTTCCCGGCAGAACGGGTGAAGTCAATTTTCTCCGTCGGCTTGAGAGAAATCGAACCGTACTCCAAGCAGCGGATTGCATGGCAGGCCGGACTTTTCCAAACTCCGGCCTCCCATGCCTCTCACGATCAAACCGAAATCCGAATGCGCCTTCGATCAAATCTCGCTCGGGGAGGTCATGCTCCGCCTCGACCCCGGCGAGGGCCGCATCCGCACGGCGCGAAATTTCGCCGTCTGGGAAGGCGGCGGGGAATACAACACCTCGCGCGGCCTGCGGAAATGTTTCGGCTACAAGACGGCCGTCGTCACCGCGTTTGTCGATAACGAGGTCGGCCACCTGGTCGAGGATTTCATCATGCAGGGCGGTGTCGCCACGGATTTCATCCAATGGCGCGAGGACGACGGCATCGGCCGGAATGTTAGAAACGGCCTGAATTTCACCGAGCGCGGCTTCGGCGTGCGCGGCGCCGTGGGAAATCCGGACCGCGGAAACACCGCCGCTTCACAACTGAAGCCGGGCGATGTCGATTGGGACCATATCTTCGGAAAACTCGGCGTGCGCTGGTTCCACACCGGCGGAATTTACGCCGCGCTCTCGGAGTCCACGGCCGCTCTAACGACGGAAGCGGTGAAGGCCGCTAACAAACACGGCACCGTCGTTTCCTACGATCTCAACTACCGCCCGTCGCTCTGGAAAACCATCGGCGGCCTTGCGAAAGCGCAGGAAGTGAACCGCGAAATCGCGAAATACGTCGATGTCATGATCGGCAACGAGGAGGACTTCACCGCTTCGCTCGGCTTCGAAGTCGAGGGCGTGGACCATAACATTTCCACCATCGAGCTGGATGCGTTCAAGGCAATGATCGAGTCTGCGGTGAAGGAGTTTCCCAATTTCAAAGTCGCCGCCACCACCTTGCGCGGTGTCATTTCCGCGACCGTCAACGACTGGTCCGCGATCCTCTGGCACGAGGAAAAATTCCACGAAAGCCGCAAATATCCCGGCCTTGAAATCCTTGATCGCGTCGGCGGCGGCGACAGTTTCGCCAGCGGACTGCAGTTCGGTTTCCTCGAATTTAACGACGCGCAAAAAGCCGTCGAATACGGTGCCGCCCACGGCGCGCTCGCCTCTACAACCCCCGGCGACACCTCGATGGCGACCCGCAAGGAGGTCGAAAAACAAATCGGCGGCGGCGGCGCACGGGTGGTCCGTTAAACACGGCGACTTCTTGATTTCCAGCAAACCGCCGCCATTTTGGGCGCATGTCGGTCGTTTCGCTCCAACCCTTTTTCGAACAAAGGGGCTGGCAGCCATTCCCCTTCCAGCAGGAAACCTGGACCGCCTATCTCGCGGGGAAATCCGGCCTGCTCCACGCTCCCACTGGTCTGGGAAAAACGCTCGCCGTCTATCTCGGCCCTCTCGCCGAAAGCAGCGGGAGCCACTGCCAGATTCTTTGGCTAACGCCATTGCGCGCTCTCGCCGCCGACACGCTGCGTGCCCTTCGCGAGCCGCTTGCAGAGTTTGCACCCGGCGCCGAAGCGGAGGCCCGCACCGGTGACACGCCTGCGGCGCTCCGCGCCCGGTTGCGGAAAAAACTTCCGCACACATTCGTCACCACGCCTGAATCGCTGTCACTGATGCTGACCCACGCGGACTTCGCGGAGAAGCTTGCGGGCCTGCGCTGCGTCATCGTCGATGAATGGCACGAGCTGCTAGGAACCAAGCGCGGGGTACAGACGGAACTCTGCCTCGCGCGGCTGCGAGCGTGGTTTCCCGGCCTGAGGATCTGGGGACTATCCGCCACGTTGGGAAATTTGACGGAAGCGCGGCGGGCTTTGTTAGGAACCGATTTCCCTGGTTCGGTGGAAGTCACCGCGGACATTAAGAAGTCGATGGTGATCGAAACCTTAATCCCGCCGGAGATCGACCGTTTCCCCTGGTCGGGCCACATCGGGACACGGCTGGCGAGGCAGGTCGTCTGGGAAATCGACAAGGCGAATGTCACTTTGCTCTTCACCAACACCCGCTCGCAGACCGAGATTTGGTTCCAGGAACTGGCGTCATTACGCCCGGATTGGAAGGACAAGCTCGCCGTGCATCACGGATCGTTAGACCGGGGTGAGCGAGATTATGCGGAAAACGGCCTGCGCGATGGCTCGTTGAAATGCGTGGTCGCCACTTCCTCGCTCGATCTGGGGGTCGATTTCTCCCCGGTCGATCAGGTGATCCAAGTCGGCTCGCCGAAAGGCATCGCGCGCCTACTCCAACGGGCCGGCCGCTCCGGCCATCAACCCGGCAGCGTTTCGCGCATTATCGGCGTGCCCACAAACGCCTTGGAACTGGTCGAATTCGCCGCAGCCCGCGATGCCGCGCTGGCGCGAAATGTCGAGAGCCGCAAGCCGCTCCGCCAACCGCTGGATTTGCTCGTCCAGCATCTGGTCACCTGCGCCATCGGGACGCCGTTCCTCCCGGACAAAATGCGCCGCGAGATCCAATCGACCCATGCGTTCGAGTTTCTAACCGACACTGAATGGGAGTGGTCGCTTGGCTTCATTTCCGATGGCGGGCGCGCGCTTGCCGCTTACCCGCGCTACCGCAAGGCCCACTTGGTCGAGGGCCGCTACACGGTCGATGACAAGCGCATGATCGCCCAGCATCGTCTCAGCATCGGCACGATTTCCAGCGATCCGGCGGTGTCGATCAAACTCGCAAACGGGCGAGTGTTAGGAACGGTGGAGGAGTCGTTTATTTCCCGAGTCAAGCCAGGCGGCGCGCTGGTGTTCGCGGGAAAAAAACTCCGCTTGGTCCGCTTTCACCAACGCACCGCGACCGTGAAAATTGTGGCCAAGGCCGACAAGGGCCAGATCGCCATCTGGGGCGGCGCGAAGATGCCGCTGTCGTCAGAACTCTCGCACGCAGTCGCCTGGCGATTGAAAGGCAACGGCCCGCCATCGCCGGAGATGGACGCGGTCGAGCCAATCCTCGCAATCCAAAGAAGCTGGTCCCGGCTGCCCGACGACGAGTCGCTGCTGGTCGAGTATGCAAGATCCAAGGCGGAGGAGCATCTGTTTCTCTATCCGTTCGCCGGGCGGATCGTGCATGAGGGCCTGGCCGCCCTGCTCGCGTTCCGGATTTCCAAGAAAACAGGTGAAGCCATCGTCACGACCCAGAACGACTATGGTTTCTCGCTCAGCGCGAAGCGCGGGCTGGTCCTCGACGAGGATTCGCTACGCTTCAATCTATCCAGCGAGAATCTCCTTAATGACCTGATCGCCTGCATGAACACCGCCGAACTGGCGCGGCGGCAGTTCCGGGAAATCGCCCGCATTTCCGGCCTGATCCTGCAAACCCCGCCGGGCCAGAAGGACCGCTCCCAACGCGAGCTGCAATCGAGCGCCTCGCTCCTTTATGAAGTGCTGCACCGCTACGACTCCGAAAATCTGTTACTGCTCCAGTCCGAGCGCGAGATCATGGAGCGGCAGCTCGATCTCACCCGGCTAACAACCGTTATCCACCGGCTCGAAGCCGCGCCCATGCATTTGATCGAAACGGAAAATCTAACTCCCATGGCATTCCCGCTGTGGGCGGACCGGCTGAATGCCACGCTCTCGCCCGGCGATGCCGCGACCCGCTTGGAATCCATGCTGCACACCCTTAACGTGGCGGCGGATTCCATCCGCCAAGCCTCCGCCGCTCTCCCATGAACCCCCTCCCCCACATCAAGCTGCTGCCGGAGGGCGCGATCTATCTAATGGATTCCTCCACTCTGGTCGTCGCCGACGTGCATCTGGGCAAATCCGCCGCTTTCCGCGCCCGCGGACTGCCTGTACCGGAAGGAGACACGGCGCGTGACCTTGCGCGGCTGTTAGCCATGGCACGTCGGCACGGCGCCGCCCATCTCGTCATCGCCGGAGATTTGTTTCACGCGCCGTCCGGCATCACGCCGGAACTGGAGGCGGCGCTCGACGGGTTTCTAACGGCCATCGGCATTCCGGTCACTTTGGTATTGGGGAATCACGATCTCAAACTGCGCAAAGTTCCGCTCACCCTGAACCCGGTGAGGCACTTGGAGTTGAGAAATGACCTGCGGGTGGTTCACGATCCCGCCGACGCCACGGGAGAACAGCTTCACCTAACCGGCCATTGGCATCCGGTGGTAAAAATTGCCGACAGCAGGCGGACCTCGCTGCGCATGCCCTGTTTTCTGCTGAGGGAAAACACCTTGGTCATGCCGGCGTTCGGCAGCTTCACCGGCGGTGCGGTCCTTGCCCGCGAGCGGCACGACCGCATCTTCGTAACTCTCCGCGAGCAGGTCGTAGAGCTGCCGGCGGCGTTGATTTTCTGAAAATAGGGGGCATGGACGTCTCGTCCATGCGAAGGGAGGAGACCTCCCTTCCCCTTATTTCCCCGTCAAATTTCCCGCTTTGCCATTGCGCCCGATGGCGTTAGGGTCCGCCCCTTTCCCGCCAACCGATGACGACTCCCGAACTCTATGCCCAACACGTCCTTCCCACTTACGGGAGGTTTCCGCTGGTCCCCGTGCGTGGCGCCGGCTGCCGGCTGTGGGACGATACCGAAAAAAGCTATCTGGATTTCTGCATGGGCATCGCGGTGTGCTCGCTCGGCCATTGCCATCCGCTGTTAGTTGAAGCGATCCGCCAGCAGGCCGGCGAGCTGATGCATGTTTCCAATCTCTATCAGAGCCCGCTTCAGGCCCAGCTCGCGGAGGAAATCAACACGCAGCATGTCAAGCTGCCGGGTAAAATTTTCTTCTCCAACTCCGGTGCCGAAGCGAATGACGGTCTCATCAAGTCCGCGCGCCGCTTCGGCCTTAAGCGTCCGCAGGCCGACGGTTCGCAGCGCTACGAAGTGGTGACGTTCCTGCAATCGTTCCACGGCCGCACGCTGGGCTCGATGTCCGCCACCGGGCAGAAAAAAATCCAAGAAGGGTTCGATCCGCTGCTGCCCGGCTTTCGCTATTTGCCATTCAACGACGTCGCCGCCCTTGAAAACGCGGTGCGCCCTGAAACCGCCGCCATCCTGCTGGAGCCGGTCCAGGGCGAGGGCGGCGTCAATATGGCGACGCCCGAATTCCTCCGTGCCATCGCGGCCCTCTGCAAAAAGCACGACCTGTTATTGTTCTTCGACGAGGTCCAAGCCGGCTTCGGTCGCTGCGGCGATGCGATGGCCTGGCGCATGATCGCCCCGGAGATCCAGCCCGACGGCATCTCATGGGCCAAGGGCATGGGCGGCGGCGTGCCGATCGGCGCTTTCTGGCTCAGCGATCGCGCGGTGCACGAGGACGGCACGGCGTTTTCATCGTTGTTAGGACCAGGTTCCCATGGCACGACCTACGGTGGAAACCCGCTCGTCTGTGCCGCATCGCTAGCCGTGCTAAAGGAGATCCGCGAAAAGGATCTCGCGGTCAACGCGATCTATCAGGAAGTAAGGATTCGTGAAACCGTCCGCTCGTGGAACCTCCCGATCGTCACGGAAGTCCGCGGACAAGGCCTGCTGCTGGGCATCTCGCTTGACCCCGCGCGCATTCCGACTCCGGAAGGGAAAACCGCCGCGCTGGTGGTCGTCAATCAGCTCATGGAGCGCGGCCTGCTCGTCCCGCCCGCCGGACCTAACACCTTTCGCCTGCTGCCGCCGCTCAACGTCACCGACGCGGAGGTGGATGAGGCGATGGTCACCATCCATTCCGTGCTAGCGGAATACTAACTCAATTTTTTCCAATGAATCATCTGCTTTCCATCGAACAACTCAGCGCCAGCGAGCTCGAGGCTCTGCTGGTTTCCGCCGCTTATCTCAAACGCATGCGCGGGCGTGACGCGCAGAAGCTGGCCGGGCAAACGTGGGCTCTCATTTTCACCAAGTCATCCACCCGCACGCGCGTGTCGTTCGAGGTCGGCATCCGCGAACTCGGCGGCTTCCCGATGTTTCTCTCGGGAAATGACATCCAGTTAGGCCGCGGCGAGCCAATCAAGGACACCGCGCGGGTGTTAGGCCGCATGGTCCACGGCGCGGTCATCCGCACCTTCGCGCAGCAGGACGTAGCGGATTTCGCGGAGTATTCCGGCATCCCGACCATCAATGCGCTTACCGACGACGAGCATCCCTGCCAGATTCTGGCGGACCTGCTAACGGTTCAGGAAAAGCTAGGTGGCTGGGAGGACAGGAAGGTCGCATTTATCGGCGACGGATTTTCCAACATGACCCGTTCCTGGATGTGGGCCGCGAAACGCCTCGGCTTCAGGCTGGTGGTGGCATCGCCCGTTTCCTGCCAGCCATCCCCGGGATTTCTAGCGGATCTCGCCGCGCCGAACGTGACGATCACCTCCGATCCGGAAGCCGCGGCCGAGGGAGCCCACGTCATCAACACCGACGTCTGGCTCTCCATGGGCCAGGAGGATCAGGTCGGGAAGGAGCGCGAGTTCGCCGGCTTTCAGGTCAATTCCGAGCTGCTGTCGCACGCCGCTCCAGGGCACATCGTCCTCCATTGCCTGCCCGCCTACCGTGGTAAGGAAATCACTGCGGAGGTGCTGGAGCTGCACGCGAACACGATTTTCCAACAGGCCGAAAACCGCCTGCACGCGCAGAAAGCGATCCTCGTGGCGATCGCGAGGTAGTCGTCGCTACAAAAGTAGTCCAAGACATCAGTCCGTTCTTTTTCGCCGCACACAAACGGACTGAAGTCCTCGACTACTTTTTTCAAAAAACACCAAGCTGGTGCTGGCGCGAGCGCTCCGGCAAAGTCCATCCGTGATCGCGCGGCAGAAAACGAAGTACCCGGTTTGCCCCTCCCTGCGGCAGTATCTCTATCACTTCGACCGTCAGCGGGAAATCCCGAAGGTCTATGACGAGCTTTGCCGGTTCACCGGAGCCGTCCCGTATGAAGATCCCAAAGGGCGCGAAACCTTGTGGCTGACCGTGATGTATCCGCCGGAAGTCATCGCAGAGCTGCGGCCCCGGCTGACGAGCATCTACACCGAGTTGAAACTTGGGCGCGATGCAGCGCAGCACGAACACCTGCTGGTGGACCGCATTGACTTCGGTGACTTCGGAAATTCGAAACCTTTCCGCATCCGTGTAACCAATCTGTTTAATGATAACTCCGACTACTTCTATGTAAAACAGGCGGACGCGTCCCGCATCTATGGACTCGAACTGGAACATATCTTATCTCCCAACCGCATCAACTACCTGGTTAATGGCAACACTCTCATCGAGGAACACATTGCGGGAGTCCCCGGAGATGTGTTTTTGCGGGACTACCTGACGCAGCCGGGCCTCAACAAGGTGCGAATTGCCAAGGAGTTTACCAAGTTTACCGAGCGCAGCTTCATCCGCCTGCTGGGAGACATGCGGAGCGTCAACTATGTGGTTGATATCACTCCCGACTTCGAGGAAATCCAATACCGTGTTAGAGCCATCGACTTCGATCAGCAATCTTACGAGGGAAACGGTAATATATATCTAGCATTTCGCTTCAACTCGAACCGCAAGATCACGCGCCTCGCCTTCGACGTTCTCAACCGCAAGAGCATCGATCAATACGTGGCAGAGGAACACGCGCAGATGGCCCGCCGCGCCAAGGTGGAAAGCAGCAGGCTACGAGCACTGCTCGGCGTGATGCGGCGGGAGGACATCGCCCCGCGCGAGCATGTCATCACGCTGGCCCGCGAGCTCGACCGGATGCACGCCACCAGCGGCTTCGGAGATTGCCAGTCGATGGGCGAACTTACCGCCATGCACATTTCCCTGATGCTGGGTATCACGTCGAGTTAGACCGCACTCTTCTCGACTCTCCGCAAAAGCCCGCACAAGCTCGCGGCATGAAACGCCTGTTCCTGCTCGACGGCATGGCCCTGATTTATCGGGCGCATTTTGCCCTGATTCAAACTCCTATTCGCAATTCCAAAGGCGTCAACACGTCGGCCCTGTATGGCTTCATCAACACCCTGCTTGCGATCCTCGAAAAGGAAAACCCCACTCATATCGGCGTCGCCTTCGACACCTCGGCACCCACGCCGCGGCATCTTCTTTTTCCCGCATACAAGGCCCAGCGGGATGCCATGCCGGAGGAGCTGGCCACGGCCATTCCCCATGTGAAGGCCTTGTGCCGGGCGTTTCACATCCCCGTGTTAGAACTCGATGGGTTCGAGGCGGACGACATCATCGGTACGCTGGTGAAACGTGCGGACCTGGATAATTTCGAGTCGTTCATGGTCACGCCGGACAAGGATTTCGCGCAGCTCATTTCCGAAACGACCTGCATGTGGAAGCCCGGTCGCAAAGGCTCCGACCATGAAATCATCGACCTTCCGACGATGCTTAAGAACTGGGAAATCACGCGCCCGGAGCAAGTCATCGACATCCTCGGCCTGTGGGGCGATGCGTCCGACAACATCCCCGGCATCCCCGGCATCGGTGAGAAAACTGCGAAGAAGCTCATCGCCGACTTCGACTCCATCGAGGGCCTGATCGCCAATGCCGCCAAGCTCAAAGGCAAGCAGAAGGAAAATGTCGAGACCCACGCCGCCCAGGCTTTGCTCTCGAAGAAACTCGCGACCATCATTCTCGATGTGCCCATCGAAGTCACTTGGGACGATCTCATCCTCTCCCCGCGCGACGAGGAGGCTCTGAAATCCCTTTTCAACGAGTTCGAGTTCCGCTCCCTAACCAAGCGGCTTTTCCCGGACGTTCCAGGCCAAGTGCTCGTAGAATCTCCCGCCACTCCCACTCTATTTGAAATCTTTAGAACCATCCGTGAGGTCGAGCACGTCTATTACCTTGCCGACGCCCCCGAACTGCAAAAGCAGCTCTTCGCGGAACTCGCGCTGCAGCAGTCCTTCTGCTTCGACATCGAAACCACCGGCCTTGATCGCTTCGCCTGCAAGCTGCTAGGTGTCGCTTTTTCCTGGAAGGCGCATGAAGCCTGGTATCTCCCATTCTCTAACTCCGTGCTCCCCGCTCTGCGCTCCGTGCTCGCCTCACCGGCGGAGAAAATCGGACACAACCTCAAGTTCGATCTATCCATTTTACTCAACCACGGCATCGAAGTCGCCGGGCCGTTTTTCGACACTTTGCTGGCCGACACCCTAGTCGCCCCCGAGCGGCGGCACTCGATGGAATATCTATCGGAAATCCTGCTGGGCTACTCCCCGGTCAAGCTCGCGCATATCTCCAAGCCGGTCGAGGATCTGGAGGCCGTGGCATCGCTCGATCTCTTTTCCCATGCCGAAAAAACCAAGGCCTCCAAGGATCTCGACATCTCCGCCATTCCTCTAACTGTCCTCGCCGAATATGCCGCCGAAGACGCCGACATCACCTTCCAGCTCGCGCAAACCATTCGCCCGCTGCTCAAGCAATCCGGCCAGGAGCCCATTCTGCTAGGGATTGAAGGCCCGTTGCTGCCCGTCCTCGTGGCGATGGAAATGGAAGGCATCGCGATCAATCCCGCCGCGCTAACGGTCATCGGCGATGAACTCCAGATCCAGATCGACGAGCAGGTGAAATCCATCCACCGGCACGCCGACCGCTCTTTCAACATCGCCTCGCCCAAACAATTGGGAGAAATTCTTTTCGACCAGTTAGGTCTGGCCGAGAAGGCGAAGAAAACCAAGACCGGCCAGTATAAAACCGACGAGCAAACGCTCGCCACACTCGAAGGCAAGCACCCGATCATCGGCGACATCCTCGCATGGCGCGAGGCTTCCAAACTCAAATCCACCTACCTCGACGCACTGCCCACCCACATCGTCGCGGAGACCGGGCGCATTCACACCCATTTTCATCAACTGATCGCCGCCACCGGCCGGCTCGCGTCCACGGACCCCAATTTGCAGAACATCCCCATCCGCTCCGTGGCTGGTAGAAAAATCCGCAAAGCCTTCGTCCCGCGCGCGGGCTTCACGCTGCTTTCCTGCGATTACTCTCAGATCGAACTCCGCGTCATGGCCGCGCTTTCGCGGGACGCCACGATGATCGAAGCGTTTCAAAACGGTGCCGACATCCACACAATCACCGCCGCCAAGGTGTTCGTGATCGAGCCCGCCGATGTCACCTCTGACATGCGGCGCACTGCGAAGATGGTGAATTTCGGCATCATCTACGGCATCTCGGCTTTCGGGCTGAGCCAGCGCCTCGCCATCCCGCGCACCGAGGCCGCGAGCATCATCGACGCCTATTTCCGCGAGTATCCGGCGATCCGCGAATTCATGGACCGCACGATCAACGAAGCCCGCGAGTCCGGTTACGTCGAAACTGTTAGCGGTCGCCGCCGCTATTTCCCCGACCTCAAGTCCGGCAACCAGAACCTCCGCGGAAACGCGGAACGCGCGGCCATCAATTCCCCGATCCAAGGCACCGCCGCCGACATGATCAAGCTCGCCATGATCCGCATCGATTCCCTGCTACGGGAAAAGCCGTACCAAACGAAGATGCTCCTTCAAGTCCACGACGAACTCGTCTTCGACCTCGCGCTGGACGAACAGGAAGAACTCGTCCCCCGCATCTTGGAAGCGATGAAGACCGCGCTCCCGCTTCCTAACAGCGTCCCCATCGAAGTCGAGGCCGGCACCGGCCCGAACTGGCTGGCGGCGCACTAAGAGCAAGGGTCCGCAGGGCCTGGGACGAGTTCTAATCATGCCGGGTCACGATGGATTTAGCGGAATAATCTTCAGCGACTTAACCTCGATCGAATGCCCCGCATGAGTCCCGAATTTTCCTGTTTGGCCCCGTTGCAGCGAATGATGTTGTGGGACTCGCTTGCCGCAAATCACGCGGGATGTCATGTCGAGCAAGTGGACATCGTCCTCGCCCGCGGCCTATCGACCGAGCGGGTTCTGGCGGCATGGGAGCGGACCATCGTGCGCACCGATGCCCTCCGGACGGCCTTCGTGATGGTGAACAACATGCCCGCAGGGGTGGAGCAGGTCGCTTCGGGCCTCGCGTTGATTGTCGAAAAATGCGTGCCGCGATGCTGGGAATCGTGGCTGGAGGCCGACCGGCTCCGGCCGTTGCCATTCTCCATTGAGGTGCCTTGGCGCGCGAGCTGGTGGCCGGAAGCGGGGCGATTCATTTGGACCTTCCATCACGCCTTGCTGGACGGCAGGTCCATCGCGCGGATCGTACGGCAATTTCTAAATTGCCTGGAGAGCGGGGATGCGGAGCCACTGGCAATTTCCAAATGGCGGGAGCCCTCCTCGGAAATGATCGCTCGCGCCGGGCAGCTCTTCCGTAACTGGTTGCCGTCTGGAAATCGCGAAATTTCCCCCGACCGGTCCACCGAGGCGAGCGCCAGCCGCTCTCTCGGCGATGAATCCGCCCTGCGGCTCAAGTCGGTGGCGGCGAAGTTGGGCGTCACGGCCGCGACCCTCGTCACTTGGTGCTGGGGCCAGGCGCTGACCGCCGCGATGGCGACCGACACGGTATGGATCGAGCAGGTACGCGCCGGGGAGCCGCAACCCGGAACCGCCGGATTCACCATGCTCACCCTCCCGATCGTCATCCAGCGCGACCGCGGTGGGGAAATGAACCAGCAGCTCAAAAATTTCCGCGGGCAGCTGCTCGAGTTGCGGGAAATTGAGGCCGTGTCGCCGGACGATTTCCCGCCGGGGGATTTCCCGGACATGGACGGGCCGGGCACGAGCGTCATCATGGTCGAGCACGGCACGCTCCAGCACCTTGTCGGCGTAAGCGCTCTCGTCGAATCGCTGGTGCTCCACGAGAGCAAGGGCGAGACCCTCATCGCCACCGCCTATCTCCTGCCGGACTTGAGCTTGAAAGTCGAGGGTCCGGGCAGGCAGGAATTGCTGGATCGATGGATCAGCGTGTTGCAACGGGTGATGGACGCCACGGAACAGCCTTGACCCGCTGGCCACCAGCGGGTGCAAAGGCGGTGCGTTCATGGCTTTTCCAAAGGGATTTCTTTTCGGCACGGCCAATGCCGATCACCAGGTGGAGGCCCACGATCCGACGCGCGAGGACGTGTGGGATCTTTGGGAACGCTGCCAAGGCCTAACACCAAGAGGCCGGGCGACCGATTTCGCGAACCGCTACGAGGAAGACATCGCCGCCGCCGCCGGGCTCGGGTGCAAATTGTTCCGCTTCTCGACGGCGTGGGCGCGGGTGGAACCGGCGGAAGGGTTTTTCGATCCAGAGACGCTGGCCCATTACCGAAAAGTGGCGGAGTGCATCCGCGGCCACGGCATGAAGGTCATGCTGACGCTGCATCATTTCGTCTGGCCGATTTGGCTGGAGCGCGATCACGGCGGGATGACCGGGCGGAAATTTCCGGACCTTTTCGCGCGCTACGCGGACACGGTGGCGGCGGCCATGGGCGATCTCGTGGACTACTGGATCACCTTCAACGAGCCGAGCCAGCTCACGTTCGGTTATATCAGGCCGTGGTGGCAGAGCCGATATTACATGCCGCCGGGATTGCCACGGGGATCGCACGTGGATGCGGAGGCGGAAGCGGTAGGGAAATTAATTCCCGGCCTGTTCCTCGCGAACGCGCGGGCGCGCACGGCGATCAAGACTCGCCGCCCGGACGCGATGGTCGGCGTGAATCCACTGGTGACGGGATTTCCGACGTGGTTGCAAATGCTGATGGACTTCGGCGCGTGCCATCGCGGCCTGTCGGAGGCGTTGTTTAAATTCACCACGAAGGGCGCGCTGATCAGCGAGAAGGGCGATGTGGATCTGGTCATCGGCGGAGTGACAGAAGCGGATCAACTGCCATTCGAGACGAGCGATCCCTATCTCCGCACGGGCAAGGCGGTGCTGGTCCCGGCGGCGTACGATGGCGAGGGCCTGGAGTCGCTGGCAGGCCGCAAGGTGGGCGTGATCGGTGTCGGAAATCAACCCGCCGCGTGGCAGCGCGACCTGCCGGAACACTGTCGCAAAAAGATTTTTTCAAACTACGACGAAGCGCGGGAAGCGCTGTTGTTAGGCCGCGTGGACGCGGTCTATGGCGATGCCTATTTCCTACTGCCGCAAGGGGTGGACAAGACGCACCGCGTGCGCTTCCTGGTGACCGGCTTGAGCGACGAGGCCTACGTGGTCGTCGCTCCGCACGGGCATTGGCAGTTGCTGGAGCGGGTGAATCGCGCGGTCGCGGAGTTTCAGGATGAGGTCGCGGAAAACTTGCCCGCGGGGCAGGCGACCAGGGAAGCGCGGCGGCCCGTGTCGCTGCGTGAAGTCCTGCGTGGGGGCAGCGGGGATTTCCGCGATCTGGTGGAAAACCGCGACGTGCGGCGGGTGCGGCGGCGGGGAAAAATCCGCATCGGCATCCGCACCGACGCTCCGGGAATGGTTGCGAAGGGTGCCGGCGAGGGGTTGGAAATGCTGTTGGCGCGGCGGATCGCGTTCGAAATTTTTCGCAATGAAAAGCGCCTGGTCATCGTGCCTCTGGAGCCGACGTATCGCCTCAAGGTTCTGGAAACGAAGTCGGGCTGGTTGAACTGGGCGTGGCGGTTCTGGGGGACGACGACGATGATCGCGAATGCGAACTGGTGGTATCTCGGAACCTCGGGCCGGCTGCCGTTAGAACTGTGTCCCGAGGAGGCGGTGGGCGCGCAGGATTTCGTCGGGCTGGATTATTACTGGGGCCTGCCGACCTGGAAACTGGGACGGTTCCGGGCGCTGGAAGAGGCGGCGCACGGGAGATTTCTGCAAGCGCCGGTGTGGCCGCAGGGGCTCTATCATGCGCTGCGGCGCTTTCATCGGTGGTTCCCCGGGCAGGAGCTCTTCGTGGTGGAGAACGGCAGCGTGCCGGTCGCAAACGGAGTCACGCGGAGCGACTATCTGCTAGCCCACGTCGCGCAGGTCGGGCGGGCGATCGGCAAAGGCGTGCCGGTGAAAGGGTATAACTACTGGTCCATCACCTCGAACCGTGAGTGGGGCCATGCGTTCGATCCGAACACCGATTTCGGCCTGTATTTCGTGGACCTCGACAAGGACCCCGAGCTGAAACGCATCGCGACCGAAGAGGTGGAGGTCTATCGGGAAATCATCCGGTCGGTGGAGGAGTGACGAGGGATTTTTAGCGGGAAATCCCTACCTCGATGTTCGCTACCAGCCACCTCCAAGGGCTTTGTAGAGATTCACGGAATTGATGGCACGGGCGAGGCGAAGTTGGATGAGACGCTGGCGGGCGTTGAAGAGGTCGAGATTGGCGTTGAGCACTTCGAAATAACTGTCCACGCCTTGCTCGTAGCGGACGGTGGCGAGGCGGGTGCGTTTTTCCTGGGCGGCGATGAGGCTGTCGGTCGCGCCGATGCGCGCGGCGAGGCCGCTGCGGGCGGCGAGGCTGTCGGCGACTTCCCGGAAGCCGGTCTGGATGGATTTCTCGTAATTGGCGATGGCGACCCGCTTGGTGGACTCGACGTATCTGATAGCGGCCAGGTTTTTCCCGGCGGAGAAGATGGGGATGTCGATCTGCGGCGCAAAAAGCCAGGTGCCGGTGCCGCTGCCGAACAGTTTGGAAAGGCTGTTGCTGGCGCTGCCGCCTTGCGCGGTGAGCGAGACGCTGGGGAACAATTGGGCGCGGACGGCGCCGATGTCGGCATTGGCGGCGCGGAGCTGGTGCTCGGCCTCGCGGATGTCCGGCCGCCGCCAGAGCAGGTCGGAGGAAACGCCGGATCTCACTTCGGCGACGAGAACCTGGTCGAGCGAGCGGCCGTTCGGCAGGCCGGGCAGCGAGCCGCCGGCGAGGAAGACGAGCGAGTTGTTGATTTCCCCGACGCGCTGGCGGAAGGCGGCGAGATCCACCTTGGCGGTCTGTCGCTGGACTTCCAGCGAGCTGAGTTCCAGCTCGGAGACGGTGCCGGAGTTGAACCGCTGCTGCATCAGGCCGTACGCGGTATCGAAGCCGTCGAACGTTTGCTGGGAAAGGGCGATCTGCTCCTGAAGGGCGCGCTCGGTTAGATATTGGTTGGCGACCTGCGCGACGAGCGATATTTGTGCGCCGACGCGGGCGGCGTCGGTGGCGAAGTAAGTTTCCAGCGCCGACTGGTTCATGCTGCGGATCTTGCCGAAGAGGTCGAGTTCGTAGGAAACCATGCCGACCTTGAAGTCGAACCGGTCGGACTCGGTGTTGCCGCCACTGCCCCCGCCGCCACCGGACATGCCGAGGGAACGCTGGCGCTCGCCGGACGCCGTGGCAGCGATGGACGGAAACAGGTCGGCGCGGGAAATGCCGTATTGGGCACGGGCCTGCTCGACATTGAGCGCGGCGATCCGGAGGTCGCGGTTGTTCGCGAGCGACGTTTCCACAAGCTTCCGCAGGCGGGGGTCGGTGAAAAATTTCTGCCAGGCAATGTCGGCGGAAACCTCGCCGCCGGATTTCCCGGGAAAACGGGCGGGAACCGTGGACGAGACCGGGTCGAGCGGCGGGATCAGCGAACACGCACTCGTTAGAAAGCCGAGGGCAAGTGTGGAAAGGGAAGACTTACGCATTTTGAATTTCTCCTTCGTTAGATTCGACCTTGGCTTTCTTACCGGTGAAGCGGGCGACCGTCCGGCTGACGACGACGAAGAACACCGGCACGAGGAAGATCGCAAGGATGGTTCCCGAGATCATGCCGCCGGTCACGCCGGTGCCGATCGCGTTCTGACTGGCGGAGCCGGCACCGGTGCTGATGACCAGCGGCAGCACGCCGAGGACGAAGGCCATCGAGGTCATGACGATGGGCCGCAGCCGGAGTTTCACCGCTTCCAAAATTGCTTCGGTTAGACCTTTGCCCTGCTTCATCAGATCGATCGCGAACTCTACGATCAGGATCGCGTTCTTGGTCGAAAGGCCGACGGTGGTTAGAAGTCCGACCTTGAAATAGACGTCGTTGGGCAGGTCACGGAAGGACACGGCGGCGAGCGCGCCGAGAATTCCTAACGGCACGACCAGGATGACGGCGACCGGGATTGACCAGCTTTCGTAAAGCGCGGCGAGGCACAGGAAAACGATCAGCAGCGAGATGCCGTAGAGCATGGGCGCCTGGTTGCCGGAAATCCGCTCTTCCAAGGATTGGCCGCTCCACGAGAATCCAACGCCGGGCGGAAGCTGCGCCGCCATTTTCTCCATTTCTAACATCGCGTCGCCGGAGCTGAGACCGGGCGCGGACGACCCCACGATGTTGACGGCCGGGATGCCGTTGTAACGCTGGAGCTGTGGTGATCCGAACGTCCAATGTAGTGTCGTAAAGGCTGCCAAGGGCACCATGCCGCCGGTTTTGTTGCGCACGTAAACCTTGCCCAGGTCTTCCGGAGTCATGCGAAACTGCGCGTCTAACTGCACGATCACTCGCTGCACCCGCGGACCGTTGACGAAGTTGTTCACATAACTCGAACCGAAGGCGGTCTGCATGGTGGAGTTGATGTCGGCGAGGGAAATGCCGAGCGCGCTGGCCTTGTCCTGATCGAGGTCGATTCTCATCTGCGCCGCGTCCTCCAGTCCCTGCGGGCGGACCTGCATCAGCGCGGGGTTCTGCGCCGCCATTCCTAACAACTGCCCGCTCGCGGCCATCAGCGCTTCATGGCCGACGCCACCGAGATCCTGAAGCCAGAAATTGAAGCCGGACGAAGTTCCCAGCTCGGGAATGGCCGGCGGATTCAGCGAGAAAACCATCGCGTCCTTGATTCCGCCAAGACCGATGAGGGCGCGGGTGATGACGGCTTGCACCTTGTGATCCGCGCCCTTGCGTTCCTCCCACGGCTTGAGCCGGATGAAGGCGAGGGCCGAGTTTTGCGCGCGCCCGGCGAAACTGAAGCCAGCGACGGTGAAGTAGTGCTCGATTTCCGGCTGCTTCGCGAAATATTCCTCCACTTTGAGCAGCGCCTCGCCGGTGCGTTCGTCGGTCGCGCCGACCGGGAGCGAGATAAGCGTTAGGAAATAACCTTGGTCCTCCTCGGGCAGGAAGGCTGAGGGCATTCGTTTATACAAAACGACCACCAACGCCATGATCCCTAGCAGGGCGATGACGCCGATGAAACTGCGCTTCACGAGCACGCCGACCCAACTCTGATAGCGATGGGTGAAGGCGTTGAAAGTCCGGTTGAACCAGCCGAAGAATCCGCGCTTCTCATGGTGATGCCCGGCGTCCACCTGCTTCAGGAGCGTCGCGCACAGCGCCGGTGTTAGAGAAAGCGCGAGGAACACCGAGAACAACATGCACGACACCATCGATATCGTGAACTGACGGTAAATCGTTCCCACCGAGCCGCCGAAGAACGCCATCGGGATGAACACCGCGACGAGAACCACCGAGATGCCGATGAGCGCGCTGGTGATCTGGCCCATCGCTTTCCGCGTCGCCGCTTTTGCGGGCAGCCCCTCCTCGCTCATGATCCGCTCGACGTTTTCCACGACCACGATCGCGTCGTCCACCAGGATGCCGATGGCGAGCACCATGCCGAACATCGTTAGCACGTTGATAGAAAATCCGAAGGCACCAAGAATCGCGCAGGTGCCTAGCAACGCGACCGGTACCACCAGCGTGGGGATCAGGGTGGCGCGGATGTTTTGCAGGAAAAGATACATTACGAGGAACACGAGGACGATGGCCTCGATGAGTGTCTTGAGCACTTCGACAACAGAAATTTTAACGAACAGCGAAGTATCTAACGGGAAGTCCACTTCCACTCCGGGCGGGAAAAACTCCTTGAGCCGTTCCACTTCCTTGCGGACCGCCTCTGCCGTTTCAAGAGCATTGGCAGTGGGGGAAAGTTTGATCGCCGCAGCACTTGCCGGCTTGCCGTCGATGCGCGCCTTGATCGAGTAATCCTGGCCGCCGAGCTCGACGCGGGCGACATCGCGCAGATAGACCCGCGAGCCGTCAGGATTTACGCGGAGGACGATCTGTTGGAATTCCCGGACTTCCCGCAGGGTGGCGCGGCCTTGCAGGATCACGTTGAGCTGCTGGCCCGCCACCGCCGGTAGCTGGCCTAACTGGCCGACTGGAACTTGGGTGTTCTGGACCTGCACCGCAGCGGAAATGTCGGCCGGTGTTAGATTGTAGCTGACGAGTTTGTCGGGGTCCAGCCAGACGCGCATCGCATTCTGGGTGCCGAACTGGATGACCTCGCCGACACCGGCGACGCGCCGCAGCGGATCGAGCACGCTGGACGCGAGATAATTTCCCAAGCCGATGGCATCCATGCTGCCGTCCGCCGACGAGAGCGAGATGAACATCATGTAATTGGCGGTCGCCTTGGCCACCACCACGCCTTGCTGCTGGACGGTTTGCGGCAGGCTCGGGGTGGCGAGCTGCACCTTGTTCTGCACCTGCACCTGGGCCACGTCCGGGTTGGTGCCGGGATTGAAATAGAGCGTGATGACCGCGTTGCCATTCGCGTCGCTGGCGGACGAAATGTAGAGCAGATTGTCGATGCCGTTGAGCTGCTGCTCGATGACGGAGGTGACGGTGTCGCTGAGCGTTTCCGCAGAAGCCCCGGCGTAGTTGGCCGTGATCGAAATCGAAGGCGGCGCGACGCTCGGATACTGGGCGACGGGCAGGCCGGTGATGGCGATGCCGCCAATGATGCAGATGAGGATGGAGATCACCCAGGCGAAGACCGGGCGATCGATAAAGAAACGGGCCATGGAAAATTCGGATAGAAGTTAGTTTGTGTTAGCCGGGGCGAAGGGCTCCGGCACGACCGGCGCGCCGGGCCGGGCCTTGAGGGAGCCTTCCATGATCACGCGCTCCCCGGCTTTGAGCCCGGAAGTGACAACCCATTTGTCTCCGGTCACCTCGCCGGTTTGCACCACGCGCATCTGGGCGTGGTCCGAGGCATCGACGATCATCACGCTGCCCGTGCCGCCAACGCCGCGGGTGACAGCGCGCTGGGGGATGGTGACGACGTTTTCCAAAATCGACTGAACGACCCGCGCCCGGGCGAACATGCCGGGAAGCAGATCGCGCTTGGGGTTGGGAAATTCCGCGCGCAGCGAAATCATGCCGGTCGTCCCGTCCACGGACGCTTCGGAGAATAGGATTTTCCCAGGCTTCTCATACTCGCTGCCATCGTCCAGCAGCAGGGTGACCTTGTTCTGGTTAGAGCCGGCTTTTTTCAAAGCGAGCAGGTCGCCGCTGGACTGGGTGAAATCGAAATAGATCGGATCGAGCTGTTGGACGATGGCGAGGCGGGTGGCATCCCCTTGGCCGACGAGCGCGCCCTCGGTCACCAGTGCCTTGCCGATGCGGCCGGAGATCGGCGCGGTGACGGTGGCGTAGCCGAGGCTGAGGTCGGCACTCGCCAGCGCGGCGCGGGCCGCCTGGGTCTCGGCGGTGGCGATGGAAACGGCGGACTCGGAGTTGTCGGCGTCCTGCTTGCTAACAGCATTGACCGCCACCAGCTCGCGGAAGCGGCTGACTTGGTTGTTAGCTTGTTTTTCGTTCGCTTCCGCTTTGAGCAGATTGGCTGCGGCGCTGTCCCGCGCGGCTTCGAGCGGGGCGGGGTCGATTTGGAAAAGGACGTCGCCCGCCGTTACTTCCGCGCCTTCCTCGAAGACTCGTTTCAGCAGGATGCCGGAGACGCGCGCCCGGATTTCCGCCACGCGCAGGGCATCGATCCGCCCCGGCAGGTCGCGGAGAATGGTCACCGTTTCCTGTCCGGCCAGGACGAACGAAACGGCGGCAGGTGGCATCTGCGGTGGCTGGGGCGGGGCTTTTTTTTCGCAACTGGTCAACAGCGAACCCAGCAGGAACAAGGGAAGAAAGAGAAATGGACGCATGACGGGGAAATCGGATGGTTAGTTATCGGCCGGGAGCGGGAAGGCGGAATGACTTTGATGTTTCCATGCTGGTAACTTTGCGTTACCAGTCCGCCCGGAATGGAACTGAGACATTTGCGATATTTCGTGGCGGTGGCGGAAGAGCTTAGTTTTCGCAAGGCCGCTCAGCGGCTGCACGTCAGCCGGCCCGCGCTCAGCAAGCAGGTAAAGGATCTGGAGGATGAGATTGCCGTCAAATTGTTAGAACGCGACACGGTGAGCGTGTCTCTCACCAAGGCCGGGGAGCTTTTTCTGGAAGACTCACAAAAGCTGCTGGTCCAGGCAGAGCAGGCGATCGAGCGCGCGACCGAGGCGCAGTCAGGCCATCGCGGGAAGTTGCGGATCGGCAGCGTGGGCATCATCGCAACGGATTTCCTGCCACGGACGTTGAAGGTTTTCCATCAGAAATATCCCGGCGTGGAGGTTGCGTTCGTGGAGATGCTGCCCGCGGAGCAGCTCGATGCCCTGGCTTCCGGGAAGATCGACATTGGCTTCGCCTACGGTAAGGGCGTGGCCGATATGCCCAGCCTGCGCAGCCTGTGCGTGGTGCACTCGGTTTACGGGGTCGCCATTTCGAAACAACATCCTCTGGCGGATCGGAAATCCGTCAGCTTCAAAGAGATCAAAGCGGAAACCCTGTTATGCCTGGGTGGTGACGGGCGCTCCAGCCACCGCGATGCGGTTTGCCAGCTCTATTCGGCCGAAGGATTCCGGCCCGGCAAAGTCCGGCAGGTCGAGGGCTTCGACTCGATGGTCACGCTGATCGCCGCCGACCAAGGCGTCTCGCTGCTGCCGCACGTGCTGGATCTAACCAGCCAGGGGATTGTCATTCTCCCGCTCACCGCGACCACCGCCGATCTCGATTTCCACATGTGGGCCGTCTGGCAGCGCCACCTGCCATCGCACCATATCAAGCACTTCGTCCAGTTGCTGGAGGAGCGGGTGCAGGGAGCGCGCAACGTGGCGTGAGGTGGCGGTTTAAAAAGGTTTTCGGACCATCGCACCGAGGATGATTTGCCCGTCGTTCAAGTCCTCAGTTAGAATTTCCGAGCATTTTCCAGTGGCTGCGGCGGCTACGATGAGGGCGTCCCAGAAGGACAGCCGATGGAGGATGCTGCAGTCAATGCCCTGTTCGATGATCGTCGCCGTGATCTGGACAATCTCGAAAATCTGAAAATCCCGGACGTGCTGCCTGGCCACCAAGGGCTCCACCCCGAGTTTGCGGGTCGCTGCGGAGTAGAACTCCTGAAGCACCTGGGTGGATATCACTCCGACTCGTTCTTTGGCGAGTTTGGCTATCCATCCGAGTGCCATCTCACGCTTGATGGGATCAGCTTGATCGATGGAGTAGATCAGGATGTTGGTATCGAGAAAAGTCCGCGTGGGCATCGGAATCAATGCCGGTGGTGTTCTTCACGGAGAAATTTCATTCCGTGGGAGTTGCCGATCGTCTGGCGCAGCCGTTCGACCATACCATCCACGACCACATCGGGTTTGGAGACGGTATCGTCGAGCAACTTGCGGAGAAGCGCGTTGAGGCTTGTTCCCCGAACTCGGGCATAGGTGCGACCGCGTCTGAGAAGGTCGTCGTCGAGGGAGAGCGTAACGTTTGCCATGAGCGCAGGATATGAGATTCCTTCTGTCCTGTCAATTTTCGAGGAATGGTTGCCGGCTCCCACACCTTGGGTGTTAGGCGACGGCGAGTGGTTCTCTGGAAACGATGAAACCCTTCATCGCGGCTCGCAGGCTGGCCACATCGCCGGCTTCGATTTCGGTTAGAAACGGATGCGCTGGCAGTCCGCAGCCACGGCTGGCGATGACCGGGATCCCCATCGCGAGCGCCCGCAGGGCTAGCCGCGGTTCGTGCTCGATCCATGCGGGGAGGACCAGCGCCGTGCAAGTTTCCAGGTCTGCGGGATCCGCCGGGCGATGGGAAATGTTCGCTAACAGGTTCTCGCCGCCATCGCGCGCACGGCCCAGGACAAGCAGCTCGCCGCCGACCTCGCGCATGGCTTCCGCCAGTTCGTGGATGCCCTTGCGCCCGAGAGCGGAGGCGGGGAAAAACCAGCGAATGCCGTCTGGGAGCGTTGCTGGTCGGCTTACCGGCACGGGCATTTCCCAATCGAGCAAAATCGCCCGTGATCCGAAGTGCGCGGCGACCGCCCGATGCGGCGTGACGATCCGCGCGGCGGCGGCGAGTGCTTGGGTTTCCGCGAGGATGAGTTCGGGATCGGCGCGGAAATCCGCGAGCGTGTCCGACTGCGGGTGGCGGGCGGCGGCGGCATCCAGCCGGGCTTGGAGCTGCGCAAGCGGCCAGCGGTTGACGAGCACGTCGAAGGTCCGGCCGCCAAGATGGCCGGCGCGCCAGAGATGCGGTAGCAGGGTTTGCGATATGACGAGGTGCCGGGCCTGCGGGGCAAGACGGCGGGCGAAATTTTCCGCCAGCCGGTGTTGTGCTGATAGAAGGAATCGCTGACGGCGGGCACCTTGGCTTGGAAGCCGCCTTTGTTGCCAAGAGCGCACCAAGGTCTGCCAGGTCGCATGGTGGATGATCGATCCTGCGGGCGGCGTCCACGCGTAGTTCGGTTTTTTCCAACGCTTCCCCTCGAGCGGTGTCAGCCAACGGTCGCCGTGAAGGGCGTGGCGCTGGCACCAGCGGTTAAACTCCGGCCACGCCCCGTCTAGCAGCCATGCGGTGTGGCCCGCAGCGGGCGCATGGTCGCGAGTTGCGGACGGGTGGCGAAAACAGGAACTCACCTCGCAGGTCAGGCAGTCGCCATCGGCGGCGGCCCGGACCGGCAATCCTGGTTCGGATCGCGGCCCGGATTTAGGCACGGGTAATTCCGAAAGCGCGCGGATCGACACGACGAGCTCGGTGGCCGTTAGGCGGGCTTCCAGTCGCCAGGGAAAAGGTGCGCTGAACCGCAGATCGACATAGTTCCAGAAAACGGTGGCGTCGAGTTCCGGCAGCAGCGGCACTCCGGGCAAGGTTCGCGAATGCTCATGCCGCTCTAACACCTCAAGCCCCGCGCCGAGCGCGGCGGAGTGAAGAAGTCCTGATAGTTGGCAAAGCCCGCCGCCGAGGCTTGGCACAAGGCAGCCGGAACGGAGTTCGCGGCCTTGCGCAAATCCGGCGGCGCGCGTGGTGCGCCCGAGCTGTTTCCAAAAACTGAAAACTTCACCGGCCGGGATTTCAAGGCCGTCAAGCCGGTGACAGGCGGTGCGCAGGTTTTGCACTTTGCCAGCGGTTAGGGGAAACTCGGCGGCAGTAACCTGGGTCCAGACCGGTGCCTTTGCCTGACCCACCACCGGAGCTTCCCGGTGTTCGCTGCTGCGAAAATGGAGCGGGACAGGGTGGCCGCGGTCGTGCCACCAGCGACGCGCGATCAGCAGGCGGGATTTGATGAAAAACAAGACTTCCTCACCACGGGTGGGTTCGGAATGCTCCGCTGCGGCAGGGTTTTGCATACGCGATCTGAAAAAAAGATCGCGCGGAATACGAGGAGGCGCGGGCCTTTCTATCGGATCGCATCACGGCGCGATGCTTTCGGGCAAATCGAATTTCACCCGCATCTCGGCATAAAGACGGACGTATTCCGCGACCAGCCGTGCGGCGAACTCCGCGCGCCCGCGTCGGCCGCGGGCGTGCGGGTCCGCGTGCAGGGGTGGGCCGACGTGGACCCACAGGCGGCCGCGTTTTGCCGGCATCCATGGGCCGAGCCGGGTCAACCGATCCGTGCCTAACACAATGACCGGCAGCACCGGCCGGCCCGAGCGCGCGGCCAGTAAACAAACACCCTGCTTGATTCCCGCCCCGCGGAGGACGGAGTTTTCCCCGCACATCAGCTCACCTTCAGGGAAAATCCCCACCGCTTCGCCGCGCTGGAGCCGGCGCAGCCCCTCGCGGATCGTCGGCAGCGCGGGGCCCGTGCGGTTCACTTGGAACGCCCCGCCGTGATAGAGGACGTTGCGCATGAACCATTGCTGATAGAACTCGATCCTCGAAATCCAGCTGATCCGCCGCCGCAGCACCGCGCTGACCACGATCGGATCCAGATGGCTCAAATGACTGACCGCGATCAGCACGCCCCCCTCCGCGTCCATCCGCTGAAGGCCGGAGGTGCGGACCCTCATCGTGAAGGTGAAAACGCCGAGCCACAGCCAGCGGCAGACATCGTAGAAAACCCCCGGTGGCTTGGAGCGGGTGCTGCCGCTGCGGGGATCTTGGGGTTTTCCCTCACCGGGCATTGATTTCGGGGTCATCCTTGATTTCTACGGACCTTAATTTCTCGGTTCGGCAAGCTTTGCCTGCTTGCGCGCGTAACCCACGCGGCTCTAGTCAGGAGAATTCTCGCTCTTCACCGTTTCTAAAGGTCCGGGTGCCTAGAGTTTTTCCAGATTTGCCATGAGATCCAATTGTTTTCTTGTTTTATCCAGCGGCGTCCTGCTCTGCCTGGCAGGTTGCGGGGCGCAGGCTCCATCGGCTCACGGGAAAATTCCTCTACCAGCGGATTGGAAAAACGCCGGCGGCTTTCCGGTCGCCTCGCCGACCCGCGACCTCTCACGCTGGTGGGCCCGGTTTCAAGATCCCGCGCTCAGCCGCATCATCGCCGAGGCATTGCGCAACAGCCCGGAAATGGCCTCAGCGGCGGCCCGCATCACCGAGTCTCGCGCCCGCCGGAACGCCGAAGCTGCGTCGCTTTTCCCGTCGCTAGTCGGCTCGGCCTCGACCAATTCCCGCACCTCCAAAAACGACGGAACGGATCGCAACACCGACACCTCCTACGCCACCGGACTCAATGCTTCGTGGGAAGTGGATCTCTTCGGAAAACGCCGCAGCTCGGTGGAAGCCGCCGCGGCGCAGTTGGGAGCCACCGAGGAAAATTTCCACTCCGTCCAAGCCGCGCTCGCCTCGGAAATCGCCATCGCCTACACGAATCTGCGCGTGGACCAAGCGGGGCTCGAAGTGCTCCGGCGGACCATCAAGAGCCGCGAGGAAACCAATCAGCTTGCCGGTTGGCGGACCCAGTCGGGCGAGGCGGATTCCCTCGAATCCAGCCAGGCGCTCAGCAGTCTGGAGCAAGCGCGCGCCGCCATTCCCGCCTTGGAGCAGACCATCGCCCAAGGCAGAAACTTACTCGCCCTGCTGGCCGGAAAAAACCCCGGCGGCCTCGACGGGATGCTTGCTTCGGGGAAACAAGCGATTCCTTATCCTGCACGCAGCCTGGCCATCGGCATCCCCGCCGACACGCTCCGCCAGCGCCCCGATGTTCGCGTGGCCGGCTACCAGCTGCTCGCCGCCGCCGCTTCGACCCGCGCCGCCGATGCCGAACGCTACCCTTCGCTCAATCTCTCCGGGTCGCTGGGCCTAAACGCCCTGAGTTCGGGAAAACTCTTCAATCCGCAAACCGCAACCGCCGGACTTGTCGCGGGGATCAGCAGCCCGATCTTCGACGCCGGCCGCATCCGCTCGAACATCGAAGCCCAGAGCGCCGCCGAGGAGCAGGCTAATCAAACCTATCGCTCGACCGTTTTGACCGCCCTTTCCGAAGTGGAGGATTCGCTGATCGCTTGCCGCCGCACGACCGAACGGCTGGAGATCCTGGAAAAGGCCACCGCCGCCGCCCGAGAGGCCGACGAACTCTCCCGCCAGCGCTACCAGGCCGGTGAAACCGACATTTTGACGGTGCTCGATTCCCAACGCGCGTTGCTTGGTTTGGAAGACAGCCTTTTCAATGTCCGCGCTGCGCGCACAATCGCCTACATCCAGCTCTACAAAGCCCTCGGCGGCGGTTGGTCCGCCGGCTCCTAAATCCGTTTTCCCCACTCTCTCGCCAATTCCATGACGTCTCCCGATTCATCCCAGGATCTCGCCACCATCGTCCAAAGCGGAGCCTCGCGGCCGGTGCGGAAATGGATCTTCATCCTCCTCGCCCTCGCTGTGATCGGCGCGCCGGCCTGGTATTTTCTCAAGGCCAACGCGAAAGGGGAGGAGAAAGCCGACTACCACACGGAGGAGGCCAAAACCAGCCGCATCGCGCTCATCGTCACCGCCGCTGGCAACCTCACTCCGACCAATCAAATCATCGTCGGCAGCGAGCTTTCCGGCACCGCCAAGGAGGTGCTCGTGGACTCGAATGACATGGTGAAAAAAGGCCAGACCCTCGCCAAGCTCGATACTTCCAAGCTCGACCAGCAGACCGAGCGTAGCCGTGCGGCCCTGCTCGCCGCCAAGGCCCGCGTCAGTCAGGCCGAGGCCACCCGCGCGGAAAGCAAGGCCTCGCTTGCCCGCCAGGAGGAACTCCACGAACTCAGCGGCGGGAAAACCCCGTCCCGCGCCACCATGGAAACTTCGCGCGCGACGCTCTCCCGCGCGCAGGCGGATTTGGAAAGCGCCCAGGCCGCAGTCGTCGGCGCGCAGGCGGACGTCCGCGCCTTCGAGAGCGATTTGGCGAAAACCATCATCCGCTCGCCCGTCGATGGTGTGGTCCTGGCGCGCTCCATCGAGGTCGGCCAGACGGTCGCCGCGTCCTTCACGGCTCCCACGCTTTTCACCATCGCCGAGGATTTGAAAAAAATGGAACTGCTCGTCAACGTCTCCGAGGCGGACATCGGCCGCATCGAGGTCGGTCAGACCGCCACTTTCAGCGTCGATGCCTGGCCCGCCCGCAACTACACCGCGAAGGTGAAAAAAGTGGCGTTCGGCGCGGTCGGCACCGGTAGCACCGCCAAAGAAGGAGCCTCCCCATCGAACGCCGCAGTTACCTACAGCACCGAGTTGGAAGTGGTCAACGAGGACCTCTCACTGCGCCCCGGCATGACCGCCACCGTGGACATCGCCATCGTGGACAAGCCGGACATCCTCGTCGTGCCCAATGCGGCCCTTCGCTTCGACCCGGTGGCCGCCTCCGCCATCGGCAAGCCGGACGCCACCAAGAAAACCCTCGTCCAGAGCCTTT
>JANMSI010000142.1:0-4214 GCA_031389115.1 Akkermansiaceae bacterium | reverse complement strand
ACGATGATGGAGGTGATGACCGCCGTTCAAAACGCGAACCTCAACGTCGGCGGCAAGACCGTCGAGGAAAACGGGGCCGAGTTTGTCCTGCGCGGAATCGGCTTGGTCACCAGCCCTGAGGACCTCGAACTGGTGACGGTCAAAGCCATGGAAGGCACCCCGATCTATCTGAAGGACATCGCCACCGTCCAGATCGGCGGGGATTTCCGCCGGGGCGCTCTCGACATTGACGGTCACGAAGCCGTCGGCGGCACCGTGGTCATGCGCACCGGTGAGAATGCCAAGGCCGTTATCGAACGCGTGAAGACGAAGATCGCACAGATCGCGCCAAGCCTGCCACCAGGCATCACCATCAGGTCGTTCTATGATCGGAGCGAACTGATCGACAACACCATCGGCACGCTCAAGCACGCGCTCGTCGAGGAAATCATTCTGGTGACCCTGGCCCATATCATTTTCCTCTGGCATTTCCGCAGCATCCTCATCGTCACGCTGCCGCTGCCGATCTCGATTTTGATCTCGTTTCTGTTGATGAAGGAATTCGACATCACCAGCAACATCATGTCCCTAACTGGCATCGCCATCGCCATCGGCGTGCTGGTGGACGCCGCCATCGTCGTGACAGAGAACGTCCTGCGCCATTGTGAAAAAGCGGAGGATGAAAAGGGCGGCGCTCTCACTCGCAGGGAAACGTGGGAAACGACCCTCGTCGCCTGCAAGCAAGTGGGCAGACCGATTTTCTTCGCCATGGCGATCATCATCCTCGCCTTCGTGCCTGTGTTCGCACTCACCGGACAGGAAGGAAAGCTCTTCCACCCGCTGGCCTTCACCAAGACCTTCGCAATGATTGGTTCCACGCTGTTAGCGGTCACGCTGGTGCCGGTGCTCTGCTCGCTGCTGGTGCGCGGACCATTCCATTCCGAAGAAAAGAACATCGTCATGAAGTTCCTGCTCCGGCTCTACGAACCCACGCTGAACTGGGCGCTCAAGCACCGGGTGACGGTAGTCACTATTGCAATGCTGATCCTGGCAGTTTCACTTCTAACCGCGTTCGGCCTTCCTAGGGCTTGGGTGAAACAGATCCGCGACAAGGGTTACGACCGCACCGCCGATCTCGTCACCGGCTTCGGCAAGGAATTCATGCCGCCGCTCAACGAAGGCAGCCTGCTTTACATGCCGGTGATGATGCCCAAAACCGGGCTGAAGGAAATCCAGCGCGTCATGTCGTGGCAGGACAAGGTCATCAGCGAGGTCCCCGAAGTGGCCTCGGTAGCCGGCAAGCTCGGCCGCTTTGAAACCGCCACCGACCCGGCTCCCACCGAGATGCTGGAAACCACCATCATGCTGAAACCGGAATACATCCCGAATGGGAAATTCCGCGTGAAGCGAAATCCAGATTGGCGCGACGGCATGACCGTCGAAAAGCTCAAGGCGGAACTAACTGAAAAAATGAAGGAGGTCCCAGGTTACGTTCCAGCGTTTTTACAGCCAATCGAGAACCGCATTCTTATGCTCTACACCGGCATCCGCGCCCAAGTCGGCGTGAAGATCTACGGGGACAATCTCGACAAGATCCAGCGCAAGGCTTTCGAAATTGAGAAGCTCGTAAATGGCATCGACGGAGCCACCGGAGTTTCCGCCTCACGCGTGCAGGGCAAGCCCTACCTCAACATCAAGGTCGATCGCCAGGCCATGGCCCGCTACGGCCTCAGTGCAAAAGATGTGCTGGACGCAGTCGAGATTTCCATCGGCGGGAAGAACGTCAGCACCACCATCGAAGGCCGCGAGCGTTTCCCGATCCAGATTCGGGTTCAGCGCAGCGAGCGTGACGACATTGATAAACTCAGCCGCATCCTCGTCGCCGCCCGCCCGGGCATGAGTGCCGCGCCGGCCGCTCCCGCCGGCGGAATGGGAGGCATGGGCGGTGGAGGCGGAGCCGCCGCAGCCCCAGCCATGGCAACCGCTGGCGGAAACGAAACGGTCCCCTACATCCCGCTTGGTATGGTGGCCAAGATCACCCGTGAGATCGGAGCCAACGAGATCGCCTCCGAAAACGGCCTGCTGCGTTCCTACGTCCAAGCCAATGTCCAGGACCGCGATCTCGGCGGCTTCGTCGAGGAAATTGAGCGGAAGCTCAAGACCATCGACATGGAAGGCATGACCTACAAGATGACCGGCGAGTTCGAAAACCAGCGCCGTTTCACCAAAACCATGGTGCTCGTCTTTCCGCTGGTGCTGATGGTGATTTTCGTCCTGCTCTACTTCGTCTATCACAGTGCGCTGGAAGCCGCGCACGTCATGCTCGCCGTGCCGTTTGCCCTCAGCGGCGGCGTGCTGTTGCAAAAACTGCTAGGCTACAATTTCAACGGAGCCGTCTGGGTCGGCTACATCGCGCTCTTCGGCACCGCCGTGCAGACCGGAGTCGTGATGGTCGTCTATCTGGAGGAAACCGTGAAAGCCCGCCTCGCGGAAAAGGGCGCGGCATTCACCTACGAGGACCTCATCCAAGCAGTTAAGGACGGCGCCCGCCTGCGTCTCCGCCCCAAAGTGATGACCGTCGCCACCATCGTCGCCAGCCTTATGCCGATCATGTGGAGCCACCGCCAAGGCGCGGAAATCATGAAACCGTTAGCCACCCCCGTCATCGGCGGAATGATTTCAAGCTTGCTCCACATTCTCATCGTCACGCCGGTAATCTTCCTTTGGCTCCGCGGTAGGGAATTCAAGAAAGGAACCCTGCATGGCTCGCTTCACCACGATTCCGCAAGTCCCGGCACTGGGCGGCCTGCGGATTGAATCCATCCAGTAGAACCGCGCCAGTTGGGTCGGATCTTGGCAATGGATGATCTGCGGGCGGGTCCGATTCCCCGGAAAAGGCGCGCCCTTCGCCCCATAAAGGGTGGCGTCATGGGGGAAAAATCGTCAGAATCTTGCTTCGATGAATAAGAAATCCAAGATCATCAAAGTCACCCTGTGCGGCCCAAGCGATGTGGGCAAGGAAGTCGTGATTGCTCGCGAGGTAATCGACTCGTGGAACCTGCGAAATTGGGAAACAACCGGATGGGGCCTGAAGGTTCAACATTGGAACACCGATTCTGCTCCGACGATGGGTGAACGCGGTCAGGCCGCTATCAACCACAAATTGATCGATGACTCCGATATTGTCGTGGCAATTCTATGGACGAGACTTGGAACCCCAACTGGTCTCGCCGGCTCTGGAACGGAAGAAGAGATCACCAGGGCGATCGCCCGCGAAATCCGGGTCATGCCCTATTTTTCAGACCTTGAGGCTCCAGGGAACCCCACCGACGACACACAGTTCAAGAGGCTCGGAGAATTTCGCGCCAAGGTCACAAAGATGGGCCTGCCGTTCACGTTCAAGAGTAGGAGGAAATTCCGGGAGATGTTTGAGCATCACCTTGATATAGCAGTGCGTGAAATTCTGTTAAACCTCAAATCCAGTAAGAAGCCGACTCCCAAGACGAAGACCATATCTCAAAAAGCCGTTGGTAATTTAAACACCCAGGTTGCGGGAAACAACAACACTTTCATTTATAAAAGCAACTCGCCAAAAAGGCCGAAGGTCATGATCGAAAGGTTACCCGATCATATCTCGCCTGCTGATCAAAAGCGGGTATCTGACTGGATCAAAGAGCTGGCGGAAGAGTCGAATGGCAAATCACTTTCGGAGCTGATTGCCGGGTGGTGGAGTCGATTTTACAATCGGTTCAGACTCACGAGCTATAAAGAGCTGTTGTTCCAGCAAATGCCTGAAGTGGAGGCTTGGCACAGGCAGCAAATGAATCTACTTAAAGCCGGCCGGAAAACGACCGATCCCCAGAGCTGGAGAAATTCAAAATACTCGTCCATCAAGTTGCAAATGGTAAAGATGAGCAGGGAAAAAGCGGAATATTACCCTGAACTGTCCTCCAGGTTGAACATGAAAAAGCCGTTTGTATCGCTCACAAAACTTTCCAAACATGATTTGGAGCGAGTGGCCCGCCTGGTTGGATATGATTTCAAGAAATGGAAAAGTTAGGGGAATTCCAGAAGGGGGCGCTAAGAGGCTGTCCTAAAAATATCTAACGTGCGATTCTGGCGAGCATCCGCTTGCTCATCGACAGATAGATCATGGCTTCCGAGTGTTCGATCTTCACTTCATAATCCCGGACCAGTCGCCGCGATTGGATCAACCATCCGAATGTGCGTTCCAC
>JANMSI010000131.1:0-60653 GCA_031389115.1 Akkermansiaceae bacterium | reverse complement strand
TCATCCGATACAAACCCGCGCATAAATCCCCCAGGGATCGAGTAGCAAAGGCCAATGACTCCAATTACTAGCGATGCGATGCCACGTCTCATATTTTTCTGCCGAACGTCTAGCTCATCCACGGCGGAGACTGAAGCCGGAATTCAAAGAAGGACGTTGCCCGCCGTTGGATGGAGCGTCTTGTTCGCCTCTGTGTTTCTTGTGTGTCTTCATTGGTGGTAAGATGTGATTGTCTCTCGGTGAGCTGCCCGGAGCCAAAAGACTCTGGTCGCAAAAAGCGCTCCTGCCAGAAGAATGAAAGGTGCGAGTTGGATGAGATGAGCGTCCTCCCGTCGAAGAGCTGAGACTACGCCGATAATCCATGCAATGACGTAAAGGGAAGCTACAATAAACAGAGTCCGATCAAACCATCTTCGCTCGGAGATCGGCGTCGAAAACCGCATGACTCCGAGAAGCGGAATAATAAATGCGCCCAACGCGAGCACGAGCATTGTGCAGAATCCTCTCATGTCCTGCCAAAACTCAAGCCTCTGCCAATACTCCCATCCCTCCTTCGGTTCGCCCTCGAAGCGGGAAAGTAGCTGTGACTCCTCGAAGGTGCAAATGTAACCAAGCCAAATCATAAACATAGCAATGAGGGCGCAAAGAATAGTGATCAAGATGCCTGTTGCTCTCATAGCGTGGAAGATTGGTTTCTTGGCGAACAGTGTATTCAGTCACAGGAGGGTGGATACGTCGCTGGCGGATTTCAATCCGAATCTGAAATCCGTGCTTCGTGCGGGTTGAGGAACAGCGGTGTGTGAATGAATTTCGGGTTTCATGAGTGTTTGGATACGGCGGTCGTAACGCTTCGTTCAGGATTCTGATACGCTGCCCAACTGAATCTGACTTCTTGGATATACGAAATTTCCAACAGAACGAAAAGAGTATTTTTAGGTTGCGGAGGATACGGAGTTCATGAGAACAGTTTAGACATGAGCGTCACCTCCAAGCCGTCCGTCTCGAAAGCAGCCTTCAACTGGAGGGATGACCTCAATGCCTCGCGGGATCTTACGCGCAATCAAGTGCAGGCGTTCGGTTTCGTGGTGGGTTGGTTCGAGAATTGGAGGGTGCGGCTGGACCTGCCTCCGGGGCGTGAGGGTGCGCGGGCGTTCTGGAAGGATGCGGTGCTGGCGAAGCCCCGCCAGGACTGGCAGTTAGAGCAGTGGGCGGAAGGGATGCGCTGGTATTTGCGCTGGTTTGAAATCTGTCAGAAGAGCGGCGGGGATGGCAGGTCCGTTCCGGAGCGGTTGAAGGCGGCGGTGCATTCCGCCGGCTCACGGAGGGGACTGAGTCCGGAGACTCGCAAGACTTATGCCGGGTGGCTGGCGAGGTTCGGTGCGTGGGCGGGCACTGGGCAGCGGGTGATGGATCAAAGCCTGGGCCGCGAGTGGCTGACCGAGCTGGTGAACGAGGGGAAGCGCTCGTTTTCGACCCAAAAACAGGCACTCAACGCACTGGTCTTCTTCTACCGGGACGTGTGCGGCCATGAGACGGTCGCCCTCCAGGTAAGGATGCGGAAAATGAAGCCGCGCGCGCCGGTGGTGTTGGCGGTGGAGGAGGTGCTGGCGGTGATCGGCAAACTTGAGGCGCACTATCAGACGATGGCGAGTCTGCAATATGGTGCGGGGCTGAGATTGAAGGAGCTGACGCGGATCCGGATCAAGGATGTGGATTTGAAGCGCGGTGTGCTGACGATCCGCAGTGGCAAGGGAGATAGAGACCGGATCACGGTGATCCCGAACTGTCTGAAGCCGGCACTGGAAAAGCAAATCGCCTGCTCGCGGGATTGGTGGGAGGAGGACCGCAGGAACGGGGTGCCGGGGGTGTCCTTGCTGGGCATGGAGTTAAAGTTTCCGAAGTCCGGGGAGAAATGGTCCTGGCATTGGTTGTTTCCGGCGGCAGGACTCTCGACGGATCGGGAGAGCGGGTTGGTGCGCCGCCATCATCTTCATGCGGATGTGTATGGCACGGCTTTCAAACGGGCGGCGGAGGCAGTGGTGGAGAACAAGCGGGTGACGACACACGCCTTCCGCCATGCGTTCGCGACGCATTTCCTGGAAGGCGGGGCGGATATCCGGACGCTGCAGGAGCTACTGGGCCATGCGGACGTAAAGACCACGGAGATCTATGCGCATGCGGCGAAAATCGGTAATGACAAGGGAGTGCGAAGCCCGCTGGACCGGCTGCGGGTGTGAGCGGCGGGGGCGGCCCGGTGCACTCGCTGCGGCTCCTCGCGAGGCGCCGGCATTTTCAGTGCCAGAGGGTCCAATTCCGGATTGCCGATGTTTTCCATCAGCAATTTCGGTGGCGGTGTGAGGATGTTCCGGCTCGACGCTTCTTCAGCTCGCCCGGACATGAGGATGTTCCGGAACGTCGATAAGAAATTTTGCGCCGCCGTTAACCCACTTCCCGGTAAAGCGAGTATTTTCCTGGCCGTTGTTAAGCCACCTTGCCACAAAGCGAGTATTTGCCGGGCCATCGTTTACTCACTTCGGTATAAACTGAGTATGTTTCATGGCGTTGTTAACTCACTTCGCGCCGAAGCGGGGATGTTTCGCGCCGTGCTTAACTCACTTTGCGGCATACTGGGTATTCTTCGCGGCGATCTTAACTCACTTTGCGACGAAGTGAGTATTCTTCGGGGCCTTGTTAACTCACTTTGGGACAAAGTGAGGGTCCTTCGTCGGCAAATCCTCTTGAACAACCGCGTTTTGAGGCGATTTTTATCCGTAATTTCTCGGTGAACTCTCCCCGGTTTCCACCGATCCACGGAGGCTCGAAAACTACCTCGCAAGTCCCAAAACCGGCCATAAGCCCCTACCCTACGCGATGTCGTGTGGGCGTCGAAAACCGACCGGTTAGGTAGCTTTTTTGAATGTATCGCCCCGATAAATCATCCGCTAACCGTTATAGGCGCTGAGATTTGTGTTTTGATAGATATGTCAACAATTTTTTAGGGAGACGGATTTGTTACGCTTCCCATGAATTTTAGCGATTGCGGGGTAACAACTGTTTCTGATAGCCGGTGGAACATGGTTAGGGAACGCACTCAGGCGTCCCTCATCACGACTCAGTAACCCGAAATACAAATACAACACACCTATGAAAACAGACAGAAAACTACGTGTCTCCCTTGCCTTTGGCAATGGCAGCGATTCCATTGTTAGCGACACCGCCGGAGCGGTGCGGACGAACTTGTATGGCAACCTTGCCTTCCCATCACCTCCCGTTCCGGAGGTGGATCTGCAAGCCGGCATCACAGCGTTCAGCAGCGCCATCGCGGCGCAGTCCCAGGGCGGGACGGCGGCGACGGCGGAAAAATACAATCGCAAGGCGGAACTGGTAAGCCTGTTGGAACGGCTTGCCCTCTTCGTCCAGGTGGCGTGCGAGAACGACATGGCGAAGCTGCTGTCCAGTGGCTTCACTGTGGTAAATCAAAACCGCACGCAAAGCCAACTGCCGAAGCCGACGGGCCTCAAGCTGGATCACGGCCTCAGCGGCCAAACGCTGGTTACGGTGGACCGCATCGCCAACGTGCGCTGCTACGAGATCGACGTGGCGCTGCTGGATGACGAAGGCACACCGGGCCCGATGACTCCCGCCGGTCTGCACACGAAGTCCCGAAATATGCCGGTAAACGGATTGATCCCCGGCAAGCTCTATCTATTCAAGACCCGGGCTGTCGGCGGCAGCACCGGTTACTCGGATTGGAGCGACCCGGTGAGCCATCGGGCGCTGTAACTCTACTAACTGACGCGTGCGGTGGGGCAGTGGGTGCTCCGCCGTGCGTGGTTTTCTATGATAGAGATTTATGGATGGGCAGCCGATGAACTATAGGTCTTCGGGTCTAACTTGGAGGCGGCTGTTGGCGCGTTGGCGGGAGGCAGGTGAGTAACTAAAGATTTGACCCGGGAAACAGAAATGGATTTGAACAAGAGGAAGAGGAGGTAACAGAGGGCAAAGAACATAGATGGCAAGCGGACACTGATCGCCAAGTCATCCGCAGGTTGGTTGATAATTAGAAACCGAATCTTTCATTCTCTGCTATCTCTGTTTTCTCCTGTGAATCTATCTTCAGGTAAACTCGTCGGCCTGAACCCAGCGCTCCGTGACCGCGTCTATGCCCCCTTCTGGAACAGGAGGAAGAGGAGGTAGCAGAAGGCAAAGAACATGGATGGCAAGCGGACACTGATCGCCAAGTCATTCGCAGGTTGGTTGATAATCAGAAACCCAATCTTTCATTCTCTGCTATCTCTGTTTTCTCCTGTGAATCTATCTTCAGGTAAACTCGTCGGCCTGAACCCGGCGCTCCGTGCCCGCGTCCTTACTCCCTTGGGGATAGATGGTCTCGCGCATCATTTCAATGCCTGAACTCCGAGGGCCGCCAGCCGATCCATTTGTTAAATGTGTTTGAAAACGTGAACGCGCTTTCGAAGCCGACGGCGCGGGCGATGACCTCCACCTTGTCATCGGTGACGGATAACAGATGGCGCGCGCGTTGGAGGCGGAGGTGGGTGAGGTGCTGCATCGGGCTGCGGCCCAACTCCTTGCGGCAAAGGCGGCGGAGGTGCTCGCCGCTGAGGCAGGCGATGGCGGCGAGGTCATCGAGCGTCCAAGAGCGGGCGAGATCGGTCTCGACGCGTTGCCAGACGCGCCAGAGCCGGTCGTCTGAGGTGTGCGGCTGGGCGAAGCGGAGGACGTAGTGGTGCACGAGCTCGCTCCAGTGATGGAGGGCGGAGGCGGCGTTTTGTGAAATGCTCTCGGCATGGAGGCCGGCGATGGCGGCTTTGAGCGGGGCCGTTTCAAAGGAACCGGTGACGGGCGAGATCGACGAGAGGATGGGCCGGGTCTCGCGGGCTTCCCGGTAGCGGACCCAGGCGAAGCTCCAGGGTTTTCCCGGAAGGCATTTGAGCGCGTTCATGACGAACGGCGGGAGGAGGCAGGCCTGCCCGGCGCGGATGCGTTTCCATTGGCCATCCGCCAGGATCACCCCCTCCCCTTCCAGGCACGCGAGCATGAAGGTGCCGCTTTGGTTGGTGCGTACGATTTCGAACGGCGGCACCGCTTTCATGATGCCGCAGTGGGAAATGTGGTGCTGGGCGAGCAGCGGGCAGACCGGGCCATCTTGCATCCAGCCGCGGAGGTCGGAAAGGTCGGCCCGCACGACCTGGTAGCGGGTCGATTTCCCGAGGATCTCCGTGTCCTGCATGGGGGGCTGGGTTTCTGACAATTTCATCGGAGTCCGACCTTGGGCGGGGATGTGGGAAGCGGATAGCCGAAAGTGGACCTGCCATGGGCTTTCCCGCTCGACGCCCGGGAGATGCGCGTCAAAAACGCTCCATGCCAAACCAATGGACTGGAAAAGGAAATCCCTACACCCGCACTGAAGTCATCGAGCGCTTCAACGACTCGCTGTCAAAGGGCAACGCGATCATCGCCGCCGGCGCGGGCTCGGGCATCAGCGCGAAATTCATCGAGAAGGGCGGCGCCGACCTCATCATCATTTATAATAGCGGCCGCTTCCGCATGATGGGCCACGGCTCGACCGCGGGCATGATGGCCTATGGCGACGCCAATGCGATTGCCATGGAAATCGGCGAATACGAGGTGCTGCCGGTCGTGGAGGAAATCCCGGTGATCTGCGGCGTCCACGCCACCGACCCGCGCCGCCGGATGTGGCACTGGCTCGGCAAGGTGAAGGAAATGGGCTTCTCCGGCGTGAACAATTTCCCCACCCACACGATCATCGACGGCCACTTCCGCGGCGTGCTGGAGGAAACCGGCATGAGCGTGAAAAAGGAATACGACATGGTCGCGCTCGGCCGGAAGATGGACATGTTCTCGATCGTCTATGTCGGCTCGCCGGAAGAGGCCATCGAGATGGCGAAGTCCGGCGCGAACGCGATCATCGCCCATGTCGGCACCACCGTCGGCGGCTCGATCGGCGTGACCAATGCGGTGGTGAGCTGGGAGGACACGATCAAGCGCACGCAGTCGATCATCGATGCGGCGAAGACCGTCCGTGACGACATTTTCTACCTCTGCCACGGCGGCCCGATCAACACGCCGGAGGATGCGGATCGCGTGATCCAGGCGACCGATTGCGTCGGCTTCGTCGGCGCGTCGAGCCTGGAGCGGATGGGCGTCGAGGAATCGCTGACGAATCTAACACGCCAGTTCAAGTCGATCCCCGTGAAGCGGAAAAACTAACCGCCATGGCCACCATCGCGGTTCTCGGGACGCTCGACTCGAAGGGCGAGGAGCACGCCTTCGTGGCGGAGCGAATCCGCGCCCGCGGGCATCGCGTGTTGCTGATCGACGTCGGCAGCGGCGAGCCGCCATCGGTGACGCCGGATTTCACCCGCGAGCAGGTCGCCGCAGCGGCGGGGCTTGCTCTCGCGGAGTTGTTAGCCCGCAAGGATCGTGGCGAATGCGTGGTCGCGATGAGCGAGGCTGCGCCCGTTTTCCTCGCGAAGCTTGCGGAGGATGGGGAAATCGACGGCGTGATTTCGCTCGGTGGCGGCGGCGGCACGGCCATTGCGACTGCGGCGATGCGCGCACTGCCGCTGGGTTTCCCGAAGCTGATGGTCTCCACTCTTGCGGCGGGAAACACGGCACCTTACCTCGGCACAAAGGACATCGTCATGATGCCAAGCATCGCCGATGTCGCGGGCTTGAATCGGCTTTCACGCTTGATTTTCTCCCGCGCCGCCGGAGCGATCTGCGGGATGGTGGAGGCGGAAATCGATGAGGCAAGCGCGCGGCCGTTGGTGGTCGCCAGCATGTTCGGCAACACGACGGCGTGTGTCACCGAGGCGAAGCGGATCATCGAGGAGGCGGGTTATGAAGTGCTCGTTTTCGCGGCGACCGGCGCGGGCGGGAAGTCGATGGAAGCGCTGATCGAGAGCGGCCTCGTCGCCGGCGTGCTCGATCTAACCACCACCGAATGGGCGGATGAATTGGTGGGCGGTGTCCTGAACGCAGGCCCCGAACGGATGGACGCGGTGGCCAAGGCGAAGATTCCGGCGGTCATCGCGCCGGGTTGTCTCGACATGGTGAACTTCGGCGAGCGCGCCTCGGTGCCGGAGAAATTCGCGGGCCGCAATTTTTACATCCACAATCCCCAAGTCACGCTGATGCGCACGACGCCGGATGAGTGTGCGGAACTCGGCCGGATCATCGCGGGCAAGGTGAATCGCTACGAGGCCCCGGCCGTGATCATGATTCCGAAAAAAGCGATCAGCGTGATCAGCGCGGCGGGCCAGCCGTTTCATGATGCCAAGGCGGACGAAGCGCTTTTCCAGGCGATCCGCGAGCATGCGAAGATGCCCGTGGAGGAGTTCGATGAGGAAATCAACAGCCCGGTTTTCGCGCGGGCTTGCGCTGAAAAGCTGCTGGCGCTGATGAATTCCAGCGTGAAACTCGTGCCGTAATGCCAGTCTCGCCCCGCATTTCAGGAATCAATGGCTGCCTGCTGATGGCAGGACTAACTGTTTTCCGGGTGGCGGGGCAATCGGTGGAGTTGCTGCCGGAAATGGTCGTACTCGCGGATCGGCAGACCAGCCCGGACGCGCCGCTCGCGGAGTGGGATCGCGCGGATTTAAAGCAAGCCGCGCCGCGCACCATCGACGAGATGCTGGCGCGGGAGCCTTCGTTCTCCCTTTATCGACGGCAGTCCTCGATGTTTGGAAATCCCACCTCGGCGGGTGTTAGCCTGCGAAACACCGGCGCGACCGCAGCTTCGCGGACCTTGGTGACGCTCGACGGCATCCCGCAGAACGATCCGTTCGGCGGCTGGATTTACTGGGCGCGCTACGATGCGGCGGCGCTGGATTCCATCCGCATCGTCCCGTCCGCCCGCGCGGCGGTGTGGGGCAATCAAAGCCCGGCGGGAGTGATCCAGATGAACGGCTTCGCGCCATTCGAGGAGCGGCATGTCGTAAAAGTCGGCGGCGGCAGCCAGGGCACGATTAGTGGTTCGACCCTCCATCAGATGACTAACGCGGACAAGACGCTCGCGGTTTCCCTCTCCGCGTTCGGGCTGCACTCGGATGGATTCTACGTGGTCGGCCCGTCGCAGCGCGGTCCGATCGACGAGAAGCTGGACACCGAATTTTATGGCGGAAATCTGAAATTCGCCTGGCTCGCGGCACCCGGTCTAACCGTCGAGCCGATGGTGTCCTACTACAACGAGGAACGCGGCAACGGCACCCCTCTAACTGGCAACTCGACCGAGGCGGTGGACCTCGCGCTGCGGGTCACTTCGGAGACCAGCGATCTTTCATGGCAGGCACTGGCCTATCATCAGCGGCGCGAATTCGAGTCGGTTTTCAGTTCGCTAGATGCCGCCCGCGAGGTGGAAACCTTGGCGCTCAATCAATTCGACGTGCCCGGACGAGGCACCGGTGGAGCGCTCACCATGCATTGGGAGGATGGTGGGAAATGGATATTTACCGGCGGAGCCGACACCCGTTTCACGACTGGAGAGACGAACGAGGACGTGAGCACCTTCCGCAGGCGCGAGGCGGGCGGCGATCAATGGCTCACCGGAATTTTCGGCGCGGCGGGTTACATAATCGACGATGCGACCCGCATCGACGCCAGCGGGCGGCTCGACGCCTGGCAACTAACCGATGGACGGCGGATCGAGACTTCACTCGCGGACGGATCAGCCCTGCGGACAGACAATCAGGACGACCGGGATGGCGTCGAGCCTTCCGCATCGGTCGAGTTGGCGCACGAATTTCGGCGCAATCTGCAATCGCGGATTTCCGCGGGCACGGCATTCCGCCTGCCAACCTTGAACGAGCTTCACCGCCCGTTCCGCGTACGCACCGACATCGTGGAAGCCAATCCGAATCTGAACCCCGAGCGCTTTTTCAGCCTCGAGGGCGGCTTGGATTGGAAACCGGCGGACAATCTAACCATGCGTGGTTCCGTGTTCCATCATTGGATCTCCGACGCCATCGCCAACGTGCCGGTGACCGATCCCGCCGAGATCGCGGAGATCTTCGGCGTCATCCCGCCGGGCGGCACCGGGTCGCAACGGCGCAACGTCGATCAGGCGCGAGTGCTGGGTATCGAGGGTGCAGTCGAGTGGCTCCCCGCCGACCCGGTGACGCTCGGCATCACCGCGCTCTGGTCGCAAACCGATTTTACAGAATCTAACGACCAGCCGCTGCTCGAAGGCAAACCGTTTCCGCAAGCGCCGGAATTGCGCTTGATCGCCAGTGGCGAATGGCGGGCGACGGACCAGGTCACGCTCTTCGCCGGCTGCGAATATGGCGCCTCGCAATACGACGACGCACTCGCGACCCGCTCAATCCCGGACTACACCAGCGTCCGCATCGGCGCGTCATGGCAGGTCGCCTGCGTGGTCTATCAGGTGCGCGTCGAGAACCTCTTCGACGAGGAGATCCAAACCGGCCTGAGTAGTGACGGCATCCGCAGCCTCGCGGGTCCCCGGTCGCTATGGGCCGGTGCGGAATGGCAATTTTAACTCACGGACCCAACTTATTATGACTCGCTCTCTATCACTGCTTCCCGTTTTCCTCTGCCTCGGCAGCTTCGCCTCCGCACAGAAAACCAAAGTCGAGGACCTCTACGCCACCCATTGCGCGGGCTGCCATGGCGCGAAATTCGAGGGCGGCCAGGGCGGCTCGCTGGTGGACGGCGAGTGGAAACACGGCAGCTCGGATGCCGAGATCTACAAGTCAATCGCCAAGGGCAACATCCCGCTCGGCATGAACCCGTGGGAAGGCGTTCTAACGGCCGAGCAGATCCGCTCAATGGTCATTTTCCTGCGGGAAAAAGAAAAGCAGACGCTCGAGAAGGGCATGGATTTCCCGGTGCCAGCGCCGGACAAAGTGACCAGGACCGAGCTGGAAAATTACCGCATCGAAACATTGGTAGAGAGCGGACTCAAGAACCCGTGGGCGATCGCATTCCTTCCGGATGGCCGCAGGCTGGTGACCGAAAAGTCGGGTCAGCTCAGATTTCTAACCGCTGATGGAAAACTCGATCCCGCCATCGTCGAAGGGATCCCGGAGACCATCGACCACGGCCAAGGCGGGCTGATGGAAGTGGCCGTGCACCCGGATTACGAGAAAAACGGCTGGGTCTATCTCGGGCTTTCCGATGGCACCCGCGAGAAGCGGCCTGATGGCAAGGACGAAGTTAGATGCATCACCGCCGTCGTCCGCGGCAGGATCAAGGACCATCGATGGACCGACCAGGAGTGGATCTATCGGCCAGACGCGAAGTTTCGCTCGGGCTCGGGTCTTCATTTCGGGACGCGCTTCGTTTTCGACAAGGGCTTCATCTATTTCGTCATCGGCGAGCGCGGCGGCATGATGGAAGTCCAGGATTTGAAACTCCCTAACGGCAAGATCCATCGCCTGCATGACGACGGCCGCGTCCCTGCCGACAATCCGTTCGTCAACACGCCCGACGCCATCCCCGGCATCTTCTCCTACGGCCACAGCAACCCGCAGGGACTGGCGATGGATCCCCGCGACGGCGCGCTTTACGACACCGAGCACGGTCCACGCGGCGGCGACGAGTTGAACCTGATTCTCCCCGGCAAAAACTACGGCTGGCCGGTCATCACCTACGGCATGAACTACGATGGCACACCGATGGTCGCGATCACCGAAAAGGAAGGCATGGAACAGCCTCTAACATTCTGGGTGCCGTCCATCGCCGTCTGCGGTCTGGACTTCTACAACGGCGACAAATTTCCCAAATGGAAGGGCGACCTCATGGTCGGCGCGCTGGGCCAGCAGGAAGTCCGCCGCATCCGGTTAGAGGACAAGAAGGTCGTGTCGCAGGAAATCATCCTTAAAAACATCGGGCGGGTGCGCGATGTCGCGGCCGGCCCGGATGGCTTGCTCTATGTGATCCTCAATGGCCCAGACCGCATCGTGCGGCTGATGCCTGCCGAATAACGACCCATGGTTAGACATTACGGCATGTTCCAGTTCCATCCCGAAATCACACCGATGGAAATCGACGAGTGTTTCGCGGAGATGCGCGGGATGGTCGGGAAAATTCCCGGACTGCTAACGATTGAGCACGGCACCTACGAAAGCGCGGAGGGGATGAACGACGGCTTCACCCACGGCTTCATCATGACCTTCGACACCGCCGCCAGCCGTGACGCCTATCTGCCGCACCCCGAGCACGAGCGGGTGAGAGCCATCGTGGTGCCGCGACTGGCGCGAGTCATCGTGTTCGATTTCGAAAATTGATCCGTCCATGAAATTTATTCTCATCGCCCTCGCCGCAGTATCGCTGATCCATGCGGCCCCGGTTTCTCTTTTCGACGGAAAATCGCTCGACGGCTGGGAGATCCGCAAGGGCGAGGAGAAGTGGTGGAAGGTGGAGGACGGCATGATCGTCGGCGGCTCGCTAACGGAACAGGTGCCGTTCAACACGTTCATCGCCTCCGCGAAAACTTATGGAGATTTCGAGTTGAGCTTCAAAATCCGGCTGGTGAAGGGCGAAGGCTTCATGAACTCCGGCATGCAGATCCGCAGCAAGCGGATGGAGGGCGACTCCGAAATGATCGGTTATCAGGTGGACGCCGGACCCGGTTACTGGGGGGATCTCTACGATGAGTCCCGTAGAAATCGCGCCGTCGCAAAGTCTAGCGAGCCCGTGGGCAAGGATTGGGAATGGAACGACTTCCGTGTCCTCTGCGAAGGCCCGCGGATCCGCACCTGGATCAATGGCGCGGCCGCCTTCGATTACACCGAACAAGACCGCGACATCGCGGCGACCGGACTGCTAGGTTTGCAGGCGCACGGCGGCGGCAAGCTGCTGGTGCAAATGAAGGACATCGAGATCACCGAGCTGCCAATTTCCACGGCGGAAGATCAGCGGTCCGGATTCACACTCCCCGCAGGTTATTCCGCCGAACTTGTCGCGTCCGAGGAGCAAGGCGTCGGCAAGCCGATCACGGTCACCTGGGACCGTCACGGCCGGATGTGGACGATGACCGCGCTGGAATATCCGGTGGACGCGAACGAGAACGAAGCCAGCGCGCGGGATCTCTATCAGCGCGGCGGCAGGGACCGGGTGCTGGTTTTCGACGAGCCTAACGGACCCGGACCGCAAACCCCTCGGGTCTTCGCGGACGTGCTGGCGATCCCATTGGGATTGCTGCCGGTTGGAGATGGAGCGTTCGTCCAACATGGTGCTGAAATTCGTCGCTATCACGATACGGATCACGATGGCAGAGGGGATCGATTCGAGGTCGTGCTGGAAGGCTTCGGCATCCAGGACTCGCATTTGTTTCCCCACCAATTCCAGCGGACTCCCGGTGGCTGGATCTATCTAGCGCAGGGCGCGTTCAACTATTCCAAAGTGACGCGCCCCGGCGGATTGAAGTTCGACGACGGCTCAACGTCCGTGGATTTTAACAACTGCAAGCTGGCCCGTTTCCGGCCGGATGGTTCCGCCTTCGAGCCGCTTACTGGAGGCCCTAACAACATCTGGGGACTGGTCATTTCGCGCAGCGGTGAAACTTTCGTCCAGGAAGCCAATGATCTGGGATATCCGGTGGCGGAGTTCGCTCCGGGCGCGCATTACCCGACTGGATTCGGGACAAAAATGCGGGACGACGCTCCGATTTTGCCAGAATCGACGCCCGACGAGCCGATGGGCGGCACCGGACTGAGCGGCCTCGCGTTGGCCGAGGATGCGGACAGCCCCTTCGCAAAAGGACAGGGCGACGGCGCGGTGTTTTATGTGGCGAATCCGATCACCTCGAAGATTCAGATCGTCACGATGACCCGCGATGGGAGCGGCCACCCGATCTATCGGAAAGGCGCGGATTTCATGCTGTCGGATGATGCCTGCTTCCGTCCCATTGCCATCCACTTCGGCCCGGACGGCTGTCTCTATGTGGTCGATTGGTATAACAAAATCATTTCGCACAATGAAGTTCCGCGGACGCATCCTGACCGCGATAAAACTCGTGGCCGTATTTGGCGAATCCGCCATGAGAGCCAGCAACCGGTGCCGCGCGTCGATCTAACAACGCTTACCGCCAACCAGCTGGTGGATCGCCTGGGCGACCCTAACGCTTTGATCGCTTCGCACGTCTGGCAGGAAATCATCGATCGCAACGCGGTAGAATCGAGCGCTACCCTGCTAGCGATCGCTGCCGATGCCAACAAGCCACTCGCGAAACGAATGGGCGCGTTGTGGGCTGCCGAGGGACTTCACCAAGTGACAACCGCTCTGCTGGTGCAACTCGCCGGGGCAGCGGAGCCGACGCTCAGACATGAGTCCGTTAGAATCGCCGGGGAGGCATCGCTGCCTGAGGCGGAATTCATGCAAGTCATGGCCGCCTTGGGAGATGAAACGCATTTCCGGGTTCGCGCCGCAATCGCCAATGCGGTGCGCGGTCACCGCTCCCCCACCCTGTCGATCCTGGCGCGCGCCGCCGCCTTGGGAATCGAACCGATGACGGGTGACGCACGGATCGCCTACGACCGGACTTTTGAAAGATACCTCTCCCGCTGGGCCATGAGCGCTCATCCGGCGGAAACGCGGCAGATGCTGGATACGACCCGTTTGCCAGTTGAGGCTCGACTGCTGGCGGTTCGCTCGCTCGATGGAATCGAAGCCGCCGCCGGGATGATCCAATTATTGCCCGAGATTCCGCGACCCTTGATTGCGGATGAACTGTCATTGTTAGCCGCTCACCTTGACGCACCGCCGGTTCTCGGTGCATTCGCAGATTTGTTAGCGAGCTCCGGCCGACGCGAGCCACTGCTGCGGGCGATGCTCCAATTCGATGCTAAAGCCGCCGCCAACCCAGCGCTGGCGAGCGCAGTCGCTGCCGCCTGTTTGCAATTGTTAGCCGACGCCCGCACTCCCAAACGCGAACAACTCGTCGTGCAACTGGCGCGCAAGTTCAAGCGGCTGGACCTGGCAGACGAGGTCAGCCGCTGGATAAAAACACCGGGAACGGGCAAGGCCGCATTGGCGGAAGGCTTGGGAACGATGCGTGAGATCGGCATCAGAGATTCCCAGGTCTTCCTAACTTATTTGGATCATCCGGACGAAGGGGTCCGCCGCGAGGCGCTGATGGGCTTTGTAAATTCGGACGACATCGAGCCGGTCATCGCCGAACTGGCGAAACGTTGGCCGACACTTTCGGGAGTGTTTCGCTCGCTGGTGGTCAACGGTCTGACTTCCAGCCGGATGGGACCGGCCTATTTCGCCAAGGCGATAGTGGCCGGAGAATTCCGTGGCTTCGATGGTACGGCGGTCGAAAAACTAATCGCCGCGCTCGGAGCCGAGAACCCTGATGTGCTGGCCTTGCTTCAGGCTAACAAGGGATTGCTTCAACCGGTGCTCCAGTTAGGGAACGGCGGCCCCGGACGCGTCGTCACCCACACCACGCTAACAGGCCCTTTCACCGTCGAGACATGGATCCGCCTGCCGGCTCCCATCGACAACAACGATGGCATACTGGGACGTCAGGCCGGACCCGGCATTAACTTCGCGGACGCGCGGCTGCGCCTCTACGACGGCGGCGAGGTCGGCGATCTCATCATCGCAAACCGCGCTATCACGCCGGATCTATGGACGCATTGCGCGCTGACCCGCGACACTCACAACCGTTTCAAAATCTATCTGGATGGTGAACCCGATTCCGGCGAGGGCCGCGAGTATGCCGGTGATTTCCGAGATCTCAATCTAGCGGAAACCCATCGGGGCCAAGAAACGAATGCGAGCTTCGATGAGGTGCGTGTTTGGAACATCGCGCGCACTGCGGAGGAAATCCGCCGCGATGCCCATACGCGCTATTCAGGACCGGAAATCCCGTCCGGGCTGGTGCGGAGGGTTTCCGGCGAGCAGCTTGCCGGGACGCTCGAGGGAAGCGCGCGGGTCAGCCAGACCCTGGATTTTCCCAAGCTCGTTTCTCCGGCCGAGGCGGCGGATCTGGAACGGAAATTCGTGCGCTTCCGGGCGATGGCGGCGGTTGACGGAGATGCGTCCCGCGGAAAACTGCTCGCACAGGCGAGCTGCCTGATCTGCCACCAGATTGCGGGCGAGGGCATCGCGATCGGTCCCGATCTCAGCGGCGCGGGAGCGATGGGCACCGAAGCGCTGCTTCGGAACGTTCTAACACCCAATGCCCAGCTTGAAAGCGGCTACTACCGCCACGATGTGAAACTGCGCGATGGCTCGGTCGTCAGCGGTTTCCTCGCCCACGAAAACGCGGACACCATCTCCCTCCGCCAGATCGCCGCCGATGAGCGCGCCATCGCCCTCTCGGAGGTGGTGTCCCACGACATTTCCCGCAGCTCGCTGATGCCTGAAGGACTCATCGACGGGTTCACCGCCGACCAGGTTGCCGACCTTTTTACTTACTTAAAATCACTACGTTAATCCCATGGATCATTCATCTGCCACCGTCTCTCACACCAATGTTTCCCTTCTCATGAATCCCCTGCTCACTTGTGCTCCGTTGTTAGTCATTTTCACGTTTGCCTCTTCACTCGTCGCCGCGCCGTTGCGGGTTCTTGTCACGAGCGATAACAGCAAGTTTTCCGATCCGTATGCGGCGGCCCTCAAAGTCGCGGGCGCACAGGTCGCCACCGCCTCTGAGCCGGACGAGGCCAAGCTGGTGAACGCAGATGTTGTGCTGATCCATCGCGAAAAGACGGAGCCTTTCAGCGCCTCGATCCAGTCGGCTCTCACGACATTCACCCAGCGCGGCGGCGGCATCGTGGCGGTCAGCGGGGCGATCGCCGCCGGTGACGAGGCCTGGGGAAAAACCACGCTCGGCGGCGCGTGGGACGGAGGGGACAGCCGGAAATTTAACAGTAAGATGATGCTCTACGTGGTGAGCGATATCCACCCGATCGTGAAGGACTCTTCGCCTTTCGATATTATTGACGACACGCTCTACGACCTAACTCTATCGGATGACATCGTGGTTCTCGGCTCCGCCTTCACACCGAAAGGCCGCGACGGCAAGCGCGGGGACGGACCACGAGTCCCGGGCCGCGACGTCCGCTCCTCGATTTACGATCTCCAGCCGCAAATGTGGACCTACGAGAGTCCGAAGCACCGCGCGGCGGTCTTTCTCCAGGGCGCGCCGGAGACCCTTGCCCATGCCAGCATGCGCTCCTTCATCCTGCGCGCCGTGGCCTGGACGGGCAAACGGGAGAACACCGACGAGTTCTGCAACAAGGCCGATCTCGCGACCCTGCGCTATCCGGTTGGCGGACCATCGAGGGCGGCGGATTCTATCAAACAGTTCAAAATGCAGCCCGGTTTTGTGGCCAATGTGGTCGCCGCCGAACCGCTGATCAACAAACCCATCGCCGTGCAGTGGGACGGCAAGGGCCGGATGTGGGTGGCGGAAACTCCCGAGTATCCTAACGGTAAACGTCCGCTCGTCGCTCCCCCGTGGAAGGAAACCGGCGTGCTCGATCCGGGGAATTATGACCGGCCCGGCCGCGACAGCATCAGCATGTTAGAAGATGCCAACGGTGACGGGGAAATGGACAAGAAGCATATTTTCTACACCGGCCTGGAACTTGTCACCGGCTTCTGCTTTGCCGGCGATGGCGTCATCGCGGTGGCCCAGCCGAGCATCGTTTGGCTGCGGGATACCGACGGCGACGGCAAGGCGGAAACGGTGACTCCTCTGTATAACGGCTTCGCGCCGGGCGACACCCATTTCGTGGCGAACCATTTCGTCGCGGCACCCGACGGCTGGATCTATGCCAGCACTGGCAGCGGTGCGGAAGCCAAGGATCCAAAGACTAACAAGGTGATGGCCAAGATTTCACCCGGCGTCTTCCGCTTCAAGGCGGACGGCTCGGCGATCGAGCAGGTCGCCTCGCAGGGAGGAAATTCCTTCGGCGGCGAAGTCACCAGCGACATGGAAATCTTCCACGGCAAGGCAACCAGCGGCAACCCCGTCCAGCATGTGGTGCTGCCAGAGTGGGTGCTGGCCCGCGCTCCTAACACCAAGGCGCAAAGCATGGTCTCGGTGAACCCGGGCCGCACCGTCGCGCGGGAAGATCTGCCGGACCGCGCGCCGATCATGCAGATCGACCAGGTCGGCCGCTACAGTGCCGCCTGCTCGACGGCGGTTTACGAAGGTGGCGCATGGCCGAAGGAATACGACGGCAAGATTTTCATGACCGAGCCGATTCTTGACATCATTCACCACGAGGCGCTGAAGCCGGATGGTCCGGTTCTCAAAGGCGAGCTTGTTCTGCAAAATTCCGAATGGCTCCGTTCGACGGATTATTGGTTCTGCCCCATCGATGTTTCGTTCGGCCCGGACGGCGCGATGTATGTGCTCGATTTCAACACGCCCGTGGTCACCCACAACGACACGCGCGGCCCGGAGCACGGTAAATCCGGCGCATCCGTCCGGCCGGACCGGGATCAATATTTCGGTCGCATTTACCGCATCCAAAGCCAGTCGGCCACCAAGTTCCCCATTCCAGATCTCTACAATGCGAACGCCGCCGCGCTGGTAGCCGCTTTCAAGCATCCTAACAACGTCGTCCGCTTCAACGCGATCCGCATCCTCGTTGAGAAATCCGGCGAGCTCGGCACCCAGGCGGTGCCCGCTCTAACCGCCATGGCGACCGGCGAGTCCTTCGTGCCCGCCCGCATCCTGGCGCTCTGGTCCCTGCACCGCCTGGGCCAGCTCAAGGATCAGACCCTGCAATCCGCCTTCCAATCCCCCGAGTCAAGCGTTCGCAAGAACGCGATGCTCATCGTGGAAGCCAGCGGACTGCCGCTGGGTGGCAAGGAAGCCGCCGCCGGCATCGCCGACAAGGACGCCCGCGTCCGGCTGGCCACCTTGCGCGCGATCGGGGCCTCAGCGATGACCCCGGAAGTAAGTTCCCTGCTGGCTTCCAGCGGGGGAAAATTTACTGACGAATGGTCGAAGGCCGCCGCCGCCGCCGCCGGAGCAAGAAATCCCTCGTCCCAGCTTGAAACTCTTCTGGGAGATACTTCGGACTCCGCAGAAAGCGGGGAATCCGCTCGCTCTCTGGCCGCCTCGCTCGCTTCGGGTGGCAACCAGGCGCAATTGTTAGGCGTGCTTCAGGCAGCCGCCGCTTCACCCAATCCGAAGCTGGTCGCCGCCGTCCTGAATGAACTTGGCAAAGCCCCGCCCGCCGCCCCGCGCAATCTAGCGGCACTACTGGCTGCGCTTCGACCCATCCTCAGGTCACCCAATCCAGTACTCTCGTCGGCCGCCCTGCCACTCACCGTCGCATGGGATCAATCGGGAGTTCTCGGCAAGGAAACCACCAGGGTTGCCGGTGAACTTCTCAAAACCGCGCGCGACGACAAACAACCCGAAACGAGCCGAGCCGCTGCGATTCGAATCCTGCTTCCCGCCCGCGCCGCCAACAAATTCATCCTGCCGAATGTCATTGCACTTCTGACCCAACCGCAGCCCGATCTACTCTCCAAGGAACTGATTACGGCGCTTGCGATGACCGGTGAAGCCGACGCCGGCCGCGCGCTGCTAGATGCCTATCCCACATTGCCAGCCAGCCAGCAGGAAACGGCGTTCAGCGGTCTCGTCAGCCGCCCGGAGTGGGCGAAATTGCTGCTTGATGCGGTCGATGCGAAAAAAGTCGCCGCCGCGTCGTTGGCGCCAGGTCAGATTTCCCGACTCACTTCGCATCCGGATGTTGAGATCGCTAAGCGCGCCGCGGCAAGCTTCGGCGGACCGGGCGGAACGATGAACGGCGCCAAGGATGAGCTGGTCGCGAAGCTGCTGCCGCAGATGGACAAGCCTGCGAACGTCGCTAACGGCAAGGTGATGTTTACCGCCGTGTGCGCGGTTTGCCATCAGATAGAGGGCGCGGGCAATCACTTCGGCCCGGCACTCGAAGGCATCGGATCGCATCCGGTGCTGGAGCTTCTAACTCATATCGTGAACCCTAACTTGGTGGTGGATGACGAACACCGCACTTGGAACATCACGATGAAAGACGGCACCCAGCACTCCGCCCTGATTGCCAGCGAGAACGAAACCCGCGTCCAGATCCGCCAGCCCGGCGGGATCACCAGCGATCTGAAAACCGCTGACATCGCCGCCCGAACCAAAGGCGACAATTCGCTCATGCCGGAAGGTCTCGAAGCGGTGGGTGCCGACAATCTCCGCGACATCATCGGTTACATCCGAAGCGTCGCGCCGAAACCCACCAACTGATTTCCTAAGAGGCTGTCTGAAAATTCCGGTTAGATCGGCTTGTCCGTCAAAGGCTGCGGGCAGAATGCCCGCGCCACAGTGGCCCGGGCATCCTGCCCGGAGCCTTTTCACACGAATCCTCACCATTTTCAGTCAGCCTCTAACATCCACTCTCCCTTGTAAATCCATGAAAACCCACCTATCGACCCTCACCCGCGACGCCCTCCTCACGGTCGCACTGCTCCCCGCCCTCGCTCTAACCGCTATCGCGCAGCCCGACAGCACCGCCGCGATGAATCAGAAATTTGCGGACCCAAAGCCGGCGAAATCCATCCGCGTCCTGCTCGTCGGTGCGGGCTCCTCCCACGATTTCCCGAAATATTTCCTCGGAACCGACTCGGAAACCCTCAAAGCCGCCGGTGACATGGACGTCGCCGCCACTCCGAATCTCGACGAGGCGCTCGCTCTCCTGCCGCAAGCCGACGTGCTCGTTTTCAGCGGCAATCACGATCAGTTCGGCAAGGCCGAGTTCCAGAAGGCGCTCAACGATTTCGCGGACAACCGTAAGGGCATCGTCCTGCTGCACGCCGCGACGTGGGATCACTCCGGTTGGAAAGGCTACAACGAGCGCTTCGTCGGCGGCAAAACGCCCAGCCACGGCCAAGGCGAATTCGAAGTGACCGTCAAGGACACCAAGCACGCCGTGACCAAGGGAGTGCCCGCCACCTTCAAGATCACCGACGAAAATTACCATTTTGAAATCGGCTCCAAAACCAAAGTGGACGTCTGTTGCTACAACGCTCCGGACGGCGGCAAGGACCCGCTGCCCAGCGTGTGGGTGGTGAAGGACCGCAAGACCCGCATCGCCTGCATCTCCCTAGGTCACGACGGAGATGCCCACGGCAACCCCGCCTACAAGTCCCTTCTCACCAACGCGGTGAACTGGGTGGCGGGACGCTAACCGATTTTCTTCAGTTCCCTCAAACGGTGCGGCAGTTTTCTGCCGCGCCGTTTTTGATGTTAAAGATATCACGTGCATCGCTGGCGGGTTCTTCCGCCATGGTGGACCCGGTTCCAGTCGGAGTCTTCCGGATCACTTTTTGAATTGGCTTGTGGCGATGTCACGCAGCCGCTGCTCCGCATTCTTATATTTTCCCAAATGGACCCGCATCAGGCTTTTCCAAAGCTTGCCGTGATTCGGCACCGCGAAGTGAAGCAACTCGTGGACAATCACATAATCCCCGAGCTCCTTTGGCATCCCTAGCAGTTCATCATTGAAACTCAGAGTCCCGCCCGTGGAACACGACGCCCATTTTCTTTGCATGGGCCGGATAAAAATCGACTTCGCATCCACCTCCAGCTCCCGCGCCCATTCCAGCACCCGCACCTTGAACTCCTCCCGATCACGCCAGCCGTATGCCAGGTGGCTGTCGCGTCTCGCGGCAGGCCGTGCTTGTGGCGTCTCGCCGCAATTCTTCATTTCCCCAATCCCACTCATTTCCGAAATGCCTTCTCCAACAGATTGAACAACGACTCCACCGTCGCCGCCATTTTCTCCAAATCCTCCTCCTCGGAACATCCGTTAGCTTGCACCGCACGAAGTAGCTCAGTCCATCCAGCCCCTTCTCCGCCTGTTCCTTTTTCCGCTGCGAGCGTGTCCCGCAAGGTTAGAACGCGTTGAAGTGCTTGCCGAGGAAATGCCGGAGGTTCCACTTGCTGGTGGTGGAGAGAGAGCGCTCCAGGCAGATGAAGAACGGCGCCTCGCCCGCATCCGCGATCTCGCGCAAGCGCTTGATGGTCCCATCCTTGATGCTTTCGTTCCACGCCAGGCAGACGAGCGCCGTGCGCCGGGGATCGCGGACTTCGAAGACGGTGTTCTCCGTGAAATCCTCCCGGCGGCTGCGGCTGTAGTGGAGCTGGAAGCCGTTCTTGAGCAGCACCTCGTCAAACACCGCTTGCTCGCCCTGTCCATCCAGCGTCAGGAAAAACGCGGCTTCCTTCTCGTCGATGTAGCGGCGCAGCGCGGCGACGTTGGTCGCCTCGTCCGCCGCGGAATCCGGCTTGAACTCGCAGCGTGGGAAATTCGATTTCTGGAGTTTGTAAACCTTGAAGCCGGCGTCGGGCATTGGTTGCGGATCGTCGCCGTAGCCTTCGATCACGCGTTTGACGCGCTCGATGGTGATAGCGGAAATGGTCTTCAGGCCCAACCGGATAGCATTCGATCCAGTAGATGAATCCGCCTCTACCCGTTCAGGGATCTGCACAATAATCCATCGTGTCGTAAATCTTTTTTGTAAAAGATCCAAGCAGGCATGGGCCGCAGAGCCCGATCCGCCAAAGAAATCGACAACCAACGGCTTTTCCTCCCCTGAAGAAACGTATTTCATCCATCGTGCGAGAACTTCGTGATCCTTTGGGTTGTTAAAAACCTTGGCACCAAATAGAGAGTCCAGTTCACGTGATGCGGGAAGGGCGCTTCTGTAAAAGTAAGTGCCTGCCACTTGGATGCTTGCATCACCTTCTTCATCTTCCTCTGCATCTTCCTCCGATCCATCAACACGTACCAAATACGTCTTACGAATAGGAGGCTCTGAATGATCGCTCCGAAACTCGACGCGGCCTGAGGCGATGGCCGCATTCATCTTTTCGATGGTAGAATACCGCCAGCCTCCGGGCGGCACCGCGCACGGCTTTCCCGTGGTTGGATGAATCACATCGTAGGTTGGACCATTGCCGCCTGGCCAAGACATGTTGTCATCTCGCCAGACGCCCAATGAATCAACGCGCTTATAGCGGGTAAGTTTCTTTGATGGATGCTCAGAAGGAAGCTCACTGTAAAACTCATTCAGACCCTGCTCGACTGCCAAATGATCCTTATCGTGCTTTGCTCGCAACTTCAGATACTCCTCATGAATTTCGGAAGCACCTGGCTTGGCTTCTCTCCATTTGATGCCTAATTCTCCCAGCCGTAGTTTATCCTTCGCATAGCAGACAATGTATTCATGGCCGACGGAGACCAATTTTGAATCATTTTTTCGGCCCTTTTCCCATAGCACATTCGCAACATGGTTCTCTTCGCCAAAGACCTGATCCGCGACCCGGCGAAGATTCACCAACTCATGGTCGTCGATGGAAATCAGGATCACGCCCTCTCTCTTCAGCAGTTGCCTTGCAACTAGCAGACGTTCATGGATGAAGCTCATCCAATCCGAGTGATACCGCCCCGAAGTCTCTGGATTACTCTCCAACTGGACACCGTTTTCCGCCGCGCCGATTTCTTCCCAATACTTCGGTTTGTCCTTTCGATAGTTATCCCGATAGATGAAGTCCTTGCCGGTGTTGTAAGGCGGGTCGATGTAGATGCACTTCACCTGTTCGCGGTAGGCACTGAGAAGGAGTTTCAGGGTTTCCAGATTCTCGCCTTCGATGATCATGTTGCCATCCGCCTTGTCCGGGTTCACGGAGCGGGCTTCGTCATAGACGAGGGTGGCGGTGGTGGGGGTGAAGGCCTCGCGCTTGGACGCTGCCTTGCCATACCATTTGAACTCGTAGCGCTCGGTCTCGTGGCTCTCGTTCGGCTCGACGAGTTGCTTGAGTTCGTCCGGATTGAGACGGCCTTCGTTGGTGAAGAGATCGGGGAAGAGGCGCTTGAGTTCGGCAAGGCGCTCGGCCCGGCCGTCCGGGGTGATGGGCAGGAGGTCGTTGAGCGTTTCGGAGAATTCTTCGGGCATGGGTGGGGAAATAGATTTCCGATTTAGGATGGTTGATTTCGGATTTTTGAATGGAAGAGTGCCATCCATCAATCATCCGCTAGATCTTATGATTTCACCATTCGAGGCGCTGGATTCCGGGGATGAAGTCGAAGTGGCGGTCGCGTGAGAGCACGGGCATGGCGTGCTGGCAAGCGAGCGCGGCGATCCAGATGTCGTTGTCAGGAATGGTGCGACCTGAGCGTTTTAAATGATCCTTGATATAGGCGTATCCTTCCAAAGTCTCTATGTCTGGAAGCAGAAACGGGATGTTGGCGATGAGATTGGCAAGGAGCTGAAGGCCCGCTTCCGGTCGATTTGATCCTAGCAAGCCGTATCGAAATTCAGCAAAGGCAATGAAAGACAAGGCGAGCGGTGAGCCAGCCGAGATGACCGCCATCAGGCTTTGATCCTTATCGGCCATGGCGGATAGGGCATTGGTGTCCAGTATCATGGCTGTTGACGGGCAGCCTGATTTTGGAACGCTAAATCATCGCGGTCGGATTCCTCGACGCGTTGGCGGATGGTTTCCAAGGTTTCCTTATCGACCCGAGGCAGGCTGTCGAGCAGTTCGGATATAGTCATTTTGGGTCGCTCAAGATTGTTTTCGACCGCGCTGGTGATGAACGCCTTCAGGGAGATTCCCCGGTGGGCGGCGGTGGCCTTGGCGCGGCGGAAGATCGGGTCCGGGAGATCGATGGTGGTTTTCATGAGGGTAAGCTCCCACTTTTCCGTTTTTCCGTCAAGGAGGCAGGCCGGTGGCAGGTATTTGGAAGGTGAGATCCGTTTGATTTACGGATGATGAATTTTGATTTTTGATGGGAAGAGTGTCACTCGCCAATCATCTACGAAGCAGGAGTGGCGGTGGCGGCCTGGAGGGTGGCGCCGAAGTTGTCGCGCGGGGCGAAGAAGCCCATGGCGGGTGGCTTGCCGCCGTATTCGACCTCGTCGTCATGGACATTCGCGTCGAAACGGGAAACCGGTGCCTGATAGATGAGCGTGGTGTTGGCGGAGATGCCGAGGGCGTGGAAATGGCGGATGGCGCAAAGGATTTTCATGCGCTCGTCGGCATCCAGTGCGTCGATATTATCGGTGGATTTGGTTTCCACGACGAGGTGGATTTCCACCTCGTGTTCATCGCGCCGGCCCCTGTGGGAGATGACGACGCCGAAGTCCGGCGTGTAGGTGGAGGTGCCGCCTTTCAGCGATGGCACGGGGATTTTATACCAATCCGGCAGCTTGAGCAGGGCGCGGACGCGCGGGTGGCGGTCGGCTTCGTCGGCGAAGCGGCTTTCCGGCAAGGATTCAGCATCGAGGATGGCGTGGTCGTAGATGCCGTGGTTCGGCGTGGGAACGGTGGCGCGGTAGGTCTCGATGATGTCCTTGAAGAGGTCCAGGCCGTAGCTTTCCCCGGTGGGCGTGTATTCGATGGTGCGGACCATTTCTGCTAGAGCAATGCGGTTGATGTGCTCGGTGGCGAGATGGAGGTAGCGCGGCGGATTGCGGACGAGCTGATCCAAATTTGTCAGGCCCTTGACGATTCTGACAATGGTCGGGTAGGCGAGGGCGGTGTTTTCCGAAAGCTCCTCGATGAGATCCATGGCGGTGAAGTCAGCGGCAAGGCGCGTATTTTCTCCGCCCATGAAAGTGGCTCGCGCTTCTTCGGTGGAGGACAGGGCGTCGATGCGGTTAATCTCGATGGCCGCCTCGTAGTGCTGGAGGGAAATTTCATCGAGCTTGGCGATGCAGTCCCGGATCAGGGCGTCCTCGTCGAAGTGGACGCTGTAGTCGGTGCGGCGGGAGAGGCGCTCCCAGAATTTCCTGAATGAATCCCCTTCCAACCGCTCACGATTGAGAGTGACCTTTTTCTTCGCTGGCGGCTTGCCCTTGGGCGAGTGCCGCATGGGGACGTGGGAGCGGAGCTCGGATTGATATTGGGTGACGAAGGTTTGATAGCTTTCGTTAGGAATGACGGTGAGCAGGTTCACCTCCTGGCCCTCGGGCGTGGTGTCGTCATCGTAAATGCGGAGGCCGGACTGGTTCCGGCAGATGCGCAGGCCGCGCCCGATTTCCTGACGCTTCTTCGTGTCCGAGTAGGTCTGGTTCAGGGTGGCGATGTTGAAGACATTCGGATTGTCCCAGCCGACACCGAGGGCGGAGTGGGAGAAGATGAACTGGCGGGGATTGTCGAAGGCGAGGAGCTTTTCCTTGTCGCGGAGGATCTCGTCGTAGATTTCCCGCTGCTTGGCCATGGAGTTCTCATTGTCCGTAAACTCGCCGCTGCTGGTCTTGGCGAAGTAATAGGCCTGCACGTCATGGACAAATCCGGCCGGAGCCGCGACGCCGTAGTGGTCCTGATAGGCGCGGGGAAATTCTTCAGCGAAGAGCGTCTTGATCATGCCATCCGGATCCATGTAGTTCGCCACACGGTCGATAAAGATCAGCGACAGCGGCTTGATGCCGAGGGGCTTGAGTTTTTCCACCTTCTCGAAATGCCGGTAGCAGAGCCAGTAGAGCTGCTGGCGGAAGATGCCCTTCACGTCGCCAGTGGCGGTGCGGGGTGTGAGCTCCACGCCGTTGTGAAACTTCACCATGGCATCGCCACCGCGCAGGCCCTTGGCGCGGATGTGGGAGATTTTGAAATCCCGGTAGGAAATGTTGTTAGTAGCGGCTTCTAGCGAGTCGCCGTCCTTGAGCCACTTGGTCTCGGAGTACTTGAAACCGGTGGCCATTTGCCGCCACGCCTTGAGCTTGGCCTTGGGCGCGCCGGTGCCGGTCTGGATTTCGACCAGCTCGATCTTGAGCGTGGCTTCATCGTTGATTTCCGCCACGGAGAGGACTTCGATTTTTTTCACCAACCGCTGGTTGTAAGCCTCGAACGGGGTGAGGCGGTAGATGAGGTTCCGCACGGTCTTGTGGGTGGCGGAGTAACGGAGCCGCGCGATGGAATCCAAAGCATCCAGCCGTGGCCGGAGGTTTTCCGTATCCATTCCCTCCTGCGGCTCGTCCATGATCACGACGGGCCGGACCTTGCCGAGCGCCTGCCAGTAGGACATCCCGTCCGGTGAATCGTCCCGGTCGGCGCGGTTGATGATGTTGTCATCCGCGCTGAAGGAGTGGGTGGTCATCACCATGACCTGAAGGTCGGTGCCTTCGATGAAACGCTTCACCTTGGTGAGCTTTTTGCTGTCGTATTCGAAGGCGTGGAGCGGGATGTTGTAAAGCCGCTCAAGCTGGGTGCGAAAAGACTCGATGGTGTCGAGAACGCCCTCGCGGATGGGAACCGACGGCACGAGGATGATGAACTTGGTGAAGCCGTATTCGCGGCAGAGTTCGTAGATCGTGCGCAGGTAAACGAGGGTCTTGCCGGTGCCGGTCTCCATCTCAATGCAGTAGTCGGGATGGATGCAGACACTGGCCTCACCGTGGGAGATGCCGTTTTCAGCGGCGATTTTCTCCAAGTTGGCGACGATTTCCTGCCGGGTGAGGTCGAGACGGTTAGGGAAACAGTCGCCCTGAAGCTGAAGATCGAAGTAATTCCGCTGTTGGCCGTTGAAAAGGCGGACGACGGCGCTGATGGCCTGGCGCTGGTAGGGCAGATCTTCGAGTTTGAAAGACATGAATGCGGGAGGGTTTTCCCGGATTCGGCGGTCAAGCGCAAGGGATTGCTGCCTGCCTCGCCGTTGTCATAATCGCCCTCGGTAAAATAGACATGGTTGCAGATAAGCACGACGCTTGGGATTCTTGATCGTACCGCTGACCGGCAGATTCCGCCGCGACCTCACCCTTCGCTCTCGCGGTGCGAGACAAAAAACGCCGCTCCAACGGCGATTGTTCGAGGGACTTGTTTTTCTCGGGCTTGGGGGCGGTGGATTTGCGGGCGGGCATCAGTTGCCCGAAAGCTAACAGGAGTGCGGAAGACGGGAAGAAATAAAACGGTGAGGGGGAAGGGAGACGAGGCCCGAAGGCATTCGGGCTCTTCCCGCCCGCCTGGAAAACAGTTCGTTAGCGCTTCATAACGATGATGAGATCCGCGGGTCCACCTTCATTGCCACCAGCCAGAACAGCATGGCCCAGGCTCCACCAAGCATCCAACCGGCCAGCACATCGGTCGGCCAGTGCACGCCCAGATAGACCCGGCTGACGCCGACCAGCAAGGTGATCAGCACGGAGATCGCGATGATGAATACGCGCACCCGCTTCTTGGGCTGGGTTCTAGCGAGCAGGATTCCGAGCGTTAGATAGACCATGGCGGCCATCATCGAGTGACCGCTTGGGAAGCTGGCATGATAGGTCAGCATCTCATGCTTCACCAACTCCGGACGAGGGCGGTCGTAACCGCGCTTGAGCAAGTTCATCGCGCCGGTTCCGAGCACGATGGAAATCACGCCAAGCACCGCCAGGCGCGGCCTTCCACCAAACAGGGCGACGCCGAACGACACCAGCGTCACCCCGGTTAGAAGCGTAAAGCCGCCCAGAGCGGTGAGATCGCGGGCCATTTCCTCAACCCGCGGCGACCCGACGGGGTTAGCCGTATTTCCCGGCTCCCGCATCGCGAGCAGGATCTTTTCATCGAAATGGCGGGTCTCGTTCTTCCTCACCTCGCCCGCGATTTCCAGGAATCCCCAGACGCCACCGAGAATCACCACAACTAACAAGGGGGTCAGCGGTGCGCGGCGCCAACCGTGAGTCAGGCTGCGGAGAAATTCTCGGGAGGATTGAAGCATCGGCTTGAAAATGAAAGTGAAGCCGCCTTCGCCTGGCCGCGAGCCGGGCCTGCTGCGACCGGTGGGGTTGTTAGTTGCAGACTAGGGCACCAGCTTGGTGGTCACTTTTTCTTGCCAGGCTGGATGTCGGAGATGGCGACATCGACGTATTGTCCGCCGCCGGTTTGGCGGCAGTGGACGGCGATGACATTCTTGCCGGGCTTGAAGGCGGTCTTGCCCTCAGGGGTGAACGGGATAATTTCATAGTCTTGGTTGAAGCCGGTCGCTGTGGCGGCGAGGATGCCGTTCACGTAAACCTCGATGTCTTCGTCGTGATGCGAAGTGATGGCGATCGTCGAAGGCAAACTATCAGGCAGAGTAACGGTGCGACGCAGCCAGATGTCATCCGTTTTCCATTCGGTGCGGACCTTGGAATTCGGAGTGCCGCGGGTGCCGAAGCCAGCGGGGGCGCGCAGCCATTGGGAATCATCGTACTCGGGCTTCGACCAATCGTCGGCGGGGCGTGCGAGAATGTAGCTCCACTGCGTGTTCTCGGAGTCTGCGGCGGTCGGGATCAGCGGCTTGACGATCGGTGCGACGTAGTCGGGCATGGGCGCCCAGTTTTTGGCTTTCGTCACATCGCGCGCGGCGTATTTTTTCCAAAGGGGGGCGTTGTAAAGCGCCTTGGCATACACCCCGCCGACGACGGGGCGGGCGGTGAAGCCTTCCTTCCTGGCGCTCTTCGTCTGATACCAATCGCCCATCGGCGCGCGGTCGGGCGTTTCATTGAGGAAACGGAAGACCGGGGTGACGAGGGATTCGAAATCCTTTTTCTCCTCAGTGAGGGTCGCGCTCCAGAGGATCCAATCGAGCTTGGTGTATTCGGCGCGGTTGTCTAACGGCAACCCGTAAGTGTTCTGGGTTTTCAGATAGAAATCCATTTCGGTGCGGAAGACATCGGCGGGGAAAAGATTCAGGCCGAGGATTTTATCCCAGATGAGGTTGTACTTCTGGCTCCAAGTGCCGGGGCGGTCAAAGGCGAGCTTGTAGTGATCGCCGTCCTTGGCCTCGGTGACCCAGCGTTGGGCAAATTCCTTGGCGGTCTTGGCATATTCAGCGGCCTTTTCCTTTTCACCGCGCATTTCGCAAAGCTTGGCGAAGGCGCCGATGCCGCAGATGGCTTTGACACTGAGGTTGACGTTGTGGGCGAGGTGGCCCGAGAAGTCATCGGTGCTGAGCTGGCTTTCCGGATCGAAGCCTTTTTCTTTCAGGTAGCCGGCCCACTGCACGATCTTGTCCCAGTAGAGGCCGGCGTAATCGGCGTTGCCTTCCATCTGGGCCAAAGCGGCCATGAGGATGACCAGGTTGCCGCTTTCCTCGACAGGCATCTGGTTTTCCTCGGTCTTTTCTCCGCCACCATAAACCTGGCCGTTAGCCAGCGGATAGGTGCCGAGGTCGTGCGGGGCGAACGGGAATTTCCAGCGGTCGCTCTTCGCGTATTCCATGAAGGGGGCGAGAAATGATTTCGTCAGAGTCGGTCCGAAGAGCAGGAACTGCGGGGCCATCGGATAGAAAATATCGGATGTGGCGATGCAACCGTTGGAATGGTTTTCCTTGCTGAATTGGAGCGGTTGGCCGTTCTCGTCGGCCACGAACTTGCCGGCGGCGAAGCACTGGCGGTAGGCCAGTGCGGTGATCTTGGCATATTGCTCGCCGCCGATTTCCTTCATGTCGGCCATGAGTTCCGCGTCGAAGGCGGCGCAGCGTTTCATGAGGGAGTCATATTCCCTGGCGGAGGCGGCTAACAAGTCCTTGGCTTCCCAGCCGTCCTTGCGCCAGTACGGCCGCAGGTTCTTGTGGTTGTATTGGATGGAAAACAGGTCGTCATAGGCGATCATCATCCAGGTCGATGCGGGCGTGGCACCGACCTTGAGGGGCTTCAGTTCCATGCCGACACCGGCCTGGTCGGCGCGGCTGGTGCCTTCTTTTCTCGTTAGCGCACCCTTCGCGGCAAATTTTTCCGCCAGCTTCTCGGGACGGTCGAAGCCGAAAGCGGCGGTCACGGCGGAGGGCGCGGCGATGTAGGCGTAACCCCAGTCGATGCGGTGGTCATCGCCCTTGGAGCCCAGGACCTTTTGGGCGGTGGAGCCCATTTTCACGACGGCCAAACCGGGGGCTTCCTCGCTGTTCCACGCGACGGTTTGTTCCGGCATGTTGACGGCCAGTTCGCCACCGGCTCCGAAGTAAACGGAGACCTCGTGCTCCTTGCCATCGATGGCGCGGAAATCGTACGTTAGATAGGTGACGGGGCGCGAGAGAATGGCCATGTCCTCCGGCAGCGCGGGAGTGGTGAAGGTGAGCGTGAGGGCAATTCCCGCACCCTCGAAGGTAAAGATGCTGCGGGTCGGCAGCACGGTTAGACTTTTCTGTTGGAAGGCCGGCACCGAGGCGGGACTCGCGCCCATAACGCGGTGAGCCTGGCCATCGATGCGGACGAGGCTGCTGAGCGGATGCTTTTTGCCGGTCCAATGGGTCGTTTCTACATCCGTTAGTTTGTCGCCGGGCGACCAGATGCTGAAGTATGGATCGCAAGCCACGAGCGGCGTCGATGGCGGGATGAGATCATTCTCGTTGGCGGGCTTTTCCCGACCAAAGGCGGGGCCGCACAGCAGGGTGGTGGCCGTCAACAAGGTGGCGGCGGAGTGGATCCATTGGTGGGGTTTCATGGGAGAAATGTGGATTTGGTAGTCACCGTGGTCCGGTGCCGATGTGGAGCGTGAAGGTGGAGTCTTGGCTGCGGTCGGGCAAACGGAAAACTCGGTTTGCGTCCACAAGTGGATATTCGAAAGCGGACGGGTTTTGCTAGAATAGGGGGTGGGGACGTCTCGTCCGCACGCATGGACGAGACGTCCTTGCCCCCTACGGGATGGTTGAGCTTGGCAAGCGAATGGCCATCCGCCAGTTTCCCGGCATGTTTGATTCAGCGCGCTACGACGGTCGCATGCCCTACCGGCGTTGCGGGGATTCAGGAATTCTGCTTCCGGCGATTTCACTAGGTTTTTGGCATAACTTCGGGCACGTGGATGATTTCCAAGAGGCCCGCAAAATCATGCACCGGGCCTTCGATCGCGGCGTCACTCATTTCGATCTCGCGAACAATTACGGCCCTCCCGCTGGCTCCGCCGAGGAAAACGTGGGGAGGATTCTGGTGGAGGATTTCGCCAGCCATCGGGACGAATTGATCATCACCTCCAAGGCCGGCCACGACATGTGGAATGGTCCCTACGGCCAGGCGGGATCGCGCAAGCATTTGCTGGCTTCGCTTGACCAGTCGCTCAGGCGGCTGCGGCAAAACTACGTCGATATTTTTTACTCCCACTGCCCGGACCCGGAGACCCGGCTTGAGGAAACGATGTCCGCGCTGGCGACCGCGGTGAACAGCGGCAAGGCGCTTTATGTCGGGCTTTCGAAATACCCGCTCAAGCGGCTGAAGAAGGCAGTTAGAATCCTCAAGGACATGGGGGTCCGCTGCCTGATCTATCAGCCGCCATACTCGATCCTGAACCGCTGGCCGGAGAGCGAGGGGATCCTCGACTATCTGCTGGAGGAGGGCATCGGCTGCGAAGTCTTCAGTCCGCTGGCGCAAGGGATGCTCACCCCGAAGTATGTGGATGGCATCCCGGAAGGTTCGCGGGCGGCGCGTTCCGAAGGATTTCTCAAGGTCGAGCAAGTCGCCGCGCAGCAGGAAAAAATCCGCGCGCTTGGCGATCTCGCCGCGGCCCACGGCATGGCGCTCAATCACCTGGCGATCCAATGGACGCTCCGCTCGCCGGCCGTCACCTCGTCGATCATCGGCGCGCGGACGGTGGCGCAGTTGGACGACTCGCTGGACGCGCTCCAATCTGCAATGCCGAATGACGCGCTGCTTGCGGCGATCGACGGGATCGCGCCGCCGGAAAATAAAAGACATGCGGAAGGCTGAATTTTCGATCTATTGCCGCCATGGTTTGGAACGACACATTTCTTGCTTTCTTTGATCGCTGTCTCGCCGCCTATCAGTCCGGTGACAGCGGTTTTGAAAATTACTATGATGTGGAGGATCGGGAGTTCCTCGCCGCCATCGGCTGCCAACCGCGCGAGTTCTTCGATTTCGTCGAGGACTTCGGCAGCGAGGGCGAGCCGTCGATTTCGACCGCGCTGCTGGTCGCCGCAGTTCGACGCGATTATTTCCATACGGTCCAAAAGGGAATTCCCAGCGCCGATGTCCTTACCGCTGACGACCTTCCCACCTTCGGCGATGAATTGCAGGGGATGGCGTATTTGCCCCGCATTCTCGCGAAGGGCCGGGCGAAACTCCGTGGCGAGCTTGATCCGGATCTGATGTATGGGTGCGGCGGCGACCGGCATTTCTTAAAAAATCACGGGGACATCCATCTTGCGGATTTCCTGCGGCATCTTTGGGCCTCTGGAGCGGACGACCAGAAGATCACCACGTGGATTAAGGAGCAACAGGACTGAGGCGGCGGTGGCGCACCCTCCGCGTGATTGCGCATTGAGGCGAGACGCCCCAATCACGGCCTGCCGCGAGACGCGGCAGCCACTTGCCCGCGAAACTACGGGCTTGCCTCCCTGCGCGGCGCGACCTATCCCCCACCCACAAATCATGGCCAGCACACCGATCATCAACCTCCGCAAAGGACACGCCGTCCGTCACAACAACGAAGTCTGCCTCGTGATCGACCACGAACTTAAGACTCCCCCGCGGATGGCTTCCTACGTCCAAATGTCGATTCGCAGTGTGGCCACCAAGAAAGTTTTCAACCTGCGCATGACCTCGAATGACAGCGTCGAAGGGGTGATCCTCGAGCGCACGCCGCACGAGTATTCCTATAAAGACAGCAGCGGCTACCATTTCCTCGATCCGAACACCTATGAGGACGCGGTCGTTTATGAAGATCTGATCGAAGGCGTGAAAAACTACCTGATCGAAGGCCAGATCTACAACCTGATGGTGGCCGATGGCATCGTGGTTGCGGTGGATCTGCCGTTGTCGATGATCATGACCGTGGCCGAGTCCTCGGAAGGCGTCAAAGGCGACTCCGCCAACAATGTTTACAAGCCAGCGGTGATGGAAACAGGGCTGATCGTCCAAGTTCCACTCTTCATCAATGTCGGTGAGAGAATCAACGTGAAGACCGAGGATAACTCCTACACGGGTCGGGCGAACTAGGGGATGGCTTGAAATTGTAGAACGAGCGTCCCGCTTGTTGGGTCCGTCCCGCGCGATTTGGGAAAGAGTGTTCGGCAAAGTACGAACACAGCCGGCTGGAAACCGGCCCTCCCGATGCAGCGATAGTTAAGATAACTTGATTTCCGCTTGATCTTAATTAAGCGGTTTGGAAAGGTCGCTCCGTCATGAGACCTACCTTGTTGATCGCTACGTTGTCCATGGTTCTTGCGCCCTCAGCCGCATTTGCCAAATCCGAGCTCGAAACGCTGCGCTCGCTGTGCCAAGAGCAAAAGCGTCAGATCAACGAGTTGGAAGAAGCCAATGAAAAGCTTCGCTCGACCGGCCGGGAAACCCACGCCGTGCCGGTTGTCAAAACCGGCGCAAATTCATCACCGGCGGCGACACCCACCGCAGCCCGTGGATCGACCGCCACCTACTCGGTGAAAGCGGGAGACACCATTGAAAGAATCGCCCGCTCGGTTGGCACGAAACCCGAAACATTGGCCAAGGCCAATGGCATCACCGTCAATTCCATCATCCGTCCCGGTCAAAAGCTCAAAGTCACCAACTCCTCCTCGTCCGCCGCCGCGAAAGCCCAACCGCCGAGCAATTCCAAAAATACCCACAAAGTGCAGCCCGGTGACACATTTACCAGTATTTCGAAAAAACACGGGTTGAGCCCGAAAGCCTTGGTTGCCGCCAATCCCAAGGTGAACGCGTCCGCACTGCGCCCCGGCCAGATGGTCAACCTCGGCGGCAGCTCGTCGGGCACCACGATGATCAGCGCTCCCGAGCGAGCGAAAGCTCCAACTGCTGAGGCAAAACCTTCAAGTGCGCTACCGGCAGCGGTCACGAAAACACCAGCTCCACTTGCCGCCCCGACGCCATCGGTAGCGGCCCCATCACCCGCCATTCAAAAAGAGACTCCTGCGCCGACCCCCGAGAAAAAGATCCGGCCGGTCACGATCGATGGAGAGATGACCTACGGAGAGTTTGCCATCAAACACGGCACCGACGCCGAGCGGCTCAACGCCCTCAACGGACTCGATCTCACCACTGCGACCGTTTTAGCCAAAGGCTCGGAACTTTACGTTCCCGCCCAGCCCTAAGCGGACCAGATTTCAGTGAAAAGTGACGGGGACGCCGTTGCGGTAAGTCACGGCTTGCACGCTGCCATCCCTGCCGCTGCTTCTGCTCCAGGTTTCCTGCGGTGGGTGGATTTCCGAATCCTGCTGGGAACGCTTGCTCGGTCCGTTCGTAATGGCCACCGAAGTTCCCACGTTTACCGAGTCGAATAGCATCGGCACAAAATCCTTCGGCAGCCGGATGCAGCCATGCGACGCCGGTTGGCCGGGTTCGGGAATAAGTCCGCCGTGCATCCCGATTCCATAAGAAGTGAGGCGCATCCAGTAGGGCATCGGTGCTGGCACATACACCATCCCGGCCGGCACCTTTTGGCTGGCCTTGGCATCGCCATCGGTGACGTTGCCGAACTCGTCTTCGAACCAACCGTAAATGTTCGAGTATTTATCCACGATTTTCTCGGTGATCGAGTAGCTGCCCGGCTTTGTCCCGTGGCCCTCCTTGCCGGTCGCCACATAGCACCAGCCGATGTCCCGGTCCCCCCGTTTGAACTCGGCGATCTGGTCCGGCAGGCTGATACGGATGGAAACCCGGCCCTCGCCGCCGTCGTCATACCATTTATACAGCGCCCGTTGCTGAGCTCTGGGACGCATCGGCACGGATGCGACCGTCCCGCAGGAGACGGTCAGCAAAGAAACCGCCAAAATTGACAAGCCATGGAAAGGGCGGAATGGAAAACGCATGAAAATAAGAATCGGCTGTTAAACGGGGACGACGGTTTCGCGAGTGATTTCGCGGTGCCGCGCAAGCCTATAAACGGAGAATAGTGCCGGGTCAAGATTCGGCGGGACGCATTCGTGGCTGCCGCGTCTCGCGGCAGGCCGTGATCGCGACGTCTCGCCGCGATGCCCAAGTTCCCGCCAACAGCTCCGCCCTTGCGCACCCTCCCGTTTCCACCTAACCAGAGCCCGCATGATTCGATTTTCTCTCTTTGGAATCCCGGTCGAGGTCCAACCGTTCTTCTGGGTCACCCTCGTGATCATCGGCGGAGCCCTGCAGGCGGACACCGCCGCCGATGTTTTCCGCATTCTGCTCTTCATCATTGCGGGATTCATCTCCATTCTGGTGCATGAAATGGGCCACGCCCTGACCGCCCGTTCGTTCGGCGCTCACAGCCGCATCACCCTCCAGGCCTTCGGCGGATATGCCGCGTATTCCGGAGTCAGGTTGGACCGGCTCCGCAGCTTCCTCGTCACCGCTGCCGGTCCCACCATCCAGATCATTCTCGGCCTAGCGGTTTTTGTCCTCCTCCCCTTCGCCGCGGAAATGAACCGCGACGGCCGCTTTTTCCTCGAGAGACTGGTAATCGTCAGCTTCGTCTGGGCCATCCTCAATCTCCTGCCCGTCCTCCCGCTCGACGGCGGCCAAATGCTCAACGCCGCCCTCGGTCCCGCCCGCATCAAGCTCACTCTGTGGATCACTATCCTCGTCGCCATCGCCGTCGGCCTGGCGATGTTCATGAAAACCGGATCCATCATTTTCCCCATCTTTCTCGGCATGTTCGCCTGGCAGGCCGGCAAGGAGCTCAAGGAAAACAAGTGGCGCTAACCCCCCCTCACCCGCACAGCATCCGCAGCCCCGCGAGCGTCGCGAAAATCACCAACATCCACTCGAACGCCGCCTGCGGCACCCGCTGCACCAGCCATTTCCCGCCGAAGATCCCCACCGCCACCGCCGGCAGCAGCCGCAGGTTTTCCAGCAGGCTCGCCTCCGTGATCAGCGCCAGCCGGGCGTTCAGCGGCACCTTGATCACATTGATCAGCAGGAAAAACCGCGCGCCGATGCCGATCAGCTCCATCTTCGGCACCTTCCGCGCCATCAGATAAAGCTGGATCACCGGCCCCGCCGCGTTCGCCAGCATCGTGGCAAATCCGCCCATCACCCCCGCGCCCAGGCCGAACTCGCGCGACTCCGCCAGCCGGTCGAACGCCACCGGCCGCCACCGTCGCATCGCCTGCAACGCCACCATCATCAGCACGCAGCCGCCGATCACCCGCCGCGCCGCCAGCTCGGAAATCCCGCCCAGCACCCACCACCCCAGCGCGATTCCGATCAGCGCCGGTCCCAGCAATTTCCACACGGGCCGCCACGAGCCGTGTTTTAAAAACGCCGGATACGCCATCAGATCCGCCGCGATCAGCAAGGGCAACGCCAGCCCCACCGACGCCTTCGATCCGTAAATTTCCGCCAGCAGCACCACCGACACCATCGAGATCCCGCTGAACCCCGCCTTCGAAAGCCCGATGCACAACGCCGCCAACAGCGCCAAAGCGTGGACTGCAGGACTCGATAGCATTTCCCCGCGAACCAGCGGGAATTCAACCGCCGCCGCAAGATCTAACCATTCTGATCCTGCGGCACCGACTCCAGTTTCACCTCGTGGTCCTGGTCGCTGGCTACGCAACCCTCAAGATTTGGCTGGTGGCGAGCAAGGTCTCATTCGATTTCCTCGGAATATGAATCCTTCCCATCTTAGGTCGGCCCCGTCCTCTGATCACCAGACCGCCCTTGACCACAGAAGCAGTGCGCACTAGTTTCGTGCCATGAAAAACATAACATTGAGTGCCGATGAGCACCTCATTGCACTGGCACGCGAGGAGGCGCGGACCCGCAAGACCACGCTCAATGCCCTGTTCCGCGAGTGGCTCGAAGAAATTTCGCGCAGCGACGAGCGACGCAAAACGGCGGAGGAGGTCATCCAACGGATGGCGCATTTCGATTCCGGCGGCCCTTTTACCCGAGACGAAATGAATGAGCGCTGAGTATTTCCTGGATACAAACATCCTCGTTTACGCCTTCGACCAAAAGGCGGAGCACAAGCGGGAGAAAGCACTCAGTTTGAGCCAAGCCGGGCAACCGTGGATGATCAGTTGGCAGGTGGTCCAGGAGTTCTGCTCAGTGGCCCGTCACCGATTCACCATTCCCTTGGACCTCGAGTTTCTCGGCGACTATTTGAATTTGTTCCTGCTGCCCCACTGCAAAGTCATGCCGTCAGGCCCAATTTACCGGAAAGCCCTGCAAATCCAGCGCGAAACCCAATACCGTTTCTACGATAGCCTCATCGTGGCCGCAGCCCTGGAATCCGGCGCGTCGATCCTCTACAGCGAGGATCTCCAACACGGCCGCCACATCGGGCACTTGCGAATCATGAACCCGTTTTGATGCCGCAGCCCAGCGCTTCACCCATTTCATACTTCGGCTTTCCAAAGCATCCGGCGCGCGACAAACTCACGGATGGCCACACTTCTGCGGATTCTCCGCCACACGTTCCGCTATCCGCTGCAGAGCGCGGTTTCCCTGCTGATGGCCGTCGCCTGTACGGTGCTGGTGCTGGTCCTGCCGGGGATCACGATGCAGTTCATCGATGTGATCATCGCGAAAAAGCGCCCGGATCTGATCATCCCCACCGCGGCGCTCGGGATCGGCGCGATCCTCGTGCGGCAGATGCTTTTCACGCTGCGGACTTATTTTAACAACTCGCTGGAGCTGAAACTCACTCACCTGATCCGTGTCGAGCTCTACGACAAGCTTCAGCGGTTGCCGGTGAAATGGTTCGATTCGAACTCGTCGGGCGAGATCATGTCGCGCGTCGCCAACGATGTGCCGACCACTAACCGCGTCATCATCGAGGGCGTGGACCAGGCGATCGCCGCAGTGCTGCAATTCATCATCGTGGTGGCCTACATGTTCTATTACTCGTGGCAGCTCACGCTGGTCACCCTGATCCCGCTGCCCTTCATCGGTCTGATCACCGCTTGGTGGAGCCGCCGTTCCGAACCGATGTGGCGTGAATCGTCCGACGCCACCTCCGCGCTGAATGCCATCCTGCACGACAATCTATCAGGCATCCGCCAGATCAAGGCCTACACGGTCGAGCCGCAGGCGTTAGAAACCTTCGACAAGGCCTCCCGCCTCGTTGGGGAAAAGCACATGACCGTGATGCGCGGCCAATCGCTCGTCTGGCCGGGCGTCTCGTTCATCGCGGAGTCCGGCATCATCCTGATGGTCGCGTTCGGCGCGTGGTCCACCCTGCAGGGCCAGATCCAGCCGGGCGTCGTAGTTTCTTTCCTCGTCGCCTGGGGATTTCTGTTCGATCCCATTTCCCGCATCAACACGCTTTCGCAAACTTTTACTCGCGGCATCGTTTCCGCCGAGCGGGTGTTTAAAATTATCGATACGCCGGACGAAACCCACCTCACCGAAGGCGACTGTCCCGCCAAGATGACCGGTCATGTGCGATTTGAAAATGTCTCGTTCTCCTACTCCGACGAGGCCCCGACCATCAACGGTCTTTCCCTCGAAGCGCTGCCCGGAGAGACCATCGCGCTCGTCGGCGCCACCGGGGCCGGCAAGTCCACCATTCTCAATCTCCTCACCCGTTTCTACGAACCCACCTCCGGCCGCATTCTCATCGACGGTGTGCCGTTAGACGGTCTTTCCAAGGAATGGCTGCGCGACCAGCTCGGCTACGTCACGCAGGAAAGCTTCCTCTTCAACACCACGCTGCGCGAAAATCTCCAGCTCGCCAACCACGCCGCCAGCGACGAGGAAATCTGGGCCGCCCTCGAAGCCGCCAACGCCGCGTTCTTCGTCCGCGCCAGTCCCGATGGACTCGACACCGTCGCGGGAGAACGCGGCAGCCGCTTCTCCGGCGGCGAAAAGCAACGCCTGTCCATCGCCCGCGCGCTTCTAAAAAATCCCCCGCTGTTGTTGCTCGATGAGGCGACCTCCGCGCTCGACAACCACACCGAACGCTTGGTGCAGGAAGCGCTCGAAAATCTCCGCTCCGACCGCACCTGCTTCGTCATTGCGCACCGACTCTCCACCGTCCAGAAAGCCGACCGCATCTGCGTCCTTCATCATGGCAAGCTGGTCGAACAAGGAACCCATTCTGAACTTCTCAGCCTCGGCGGTGCCTACGCCAAACTCTGCGAAGCAACTTTCGCTAACGAACCTCGACCCGCCGCCTGATCGCCATCAGACTTCATTCAGTTCCCTTCCCGCTTTCCCACCTTCCACATGGAAACCATCATCAAGCTTCCGGAGGCCGCCACGCCCAGCCCCATCGTCGAAATTCTAACCGCCCTTCGTAAGGAACACTTTGAACCCCGCCATGAGGCCAAGGCATGGGGCGATTGGATTTACCTCGATTGCTACAACACCGTCATCTCCATCGAGTGCAACCGCGGCCTCAGCAGTGCGGCCACCATCGAGCACGGCGAGGGCGAGGAAGAGGGCGAGCCCACCACTTCCATCCTCCGCGCCTTCGGCCGTCTCGGCTGGCACGGCATCGACGGCGACGGCGAGTATCCGTTAGCCTGAGATAGGGGGTGGGGACGTTCTTGTCCCCACTTTGGGAGATGAAGGGACAAGAATGTCCCTTCCCCCTAAAGATGTTCAATTCCATGAGTTCCACTCATCCCGAAGCATCACGGAAATTACCGCCCCTTCTGGAATTTTGTGAAGTTTGGCATTCGTCACGCTCTGTCGGCGGCAGATGCCAGCTCAGGGTCAGAAATTTTCCAACAGAAACCGGCTTCGCCTGGGCTTCGTCCCGCTGACTGATTGCGCGCCCATCGCGGTGGCGCGGGAAATGGGAATTTTTGAGCGCTGGGGTCTCGAGGTCGAACTCTCGCGCGAACTCGGCTGGGCGAGCGTGCGTGACAAGATCATTTACGGCCACCTCGACGCTGCCCAATCGATCGCCGGCATCGCCATCGCGCTGGGCCTGGGGATCAACGAAATGCGCTGCGAAGTGGCGGTTCCCATGGTCTTAAGCCTGCATGGCAACGCGATCACGTTTGCGACGGAAATCGGTCCCGACAAGATCGGCCGCGGCGAGGGACTGCGGGATTTTCTAACTTACGGCTGGAAAAAGGAACGCCCGTTCACGCTCGCGGTCACGCACCGCTATTCGTCCCATTTCACACTGCTGAAAAACTGGTTGAGCCGCCACGGCGTGGTCGCCCCGGAACATGTGGAGATCATTTTCCTGCCTCCGTCGCTGATGCCGCGCTCGTTGGCCGCGGGTCACATCGACGGTTATTGCGTGGGCGAACCCTGGAACTCCGAGTCGATCCTCGCGGGCACCGGCTGGTGTCCGGTCACGTCGGCCGAGATCGCGCGGGGGCATCCTGAGAAAATCCTCCTCGTTTCGGGAAATTTCCTGCGCGAGCGCAAGGAGGAATCCATCGCTCTGGTCGCGGCGCTGCTAGAAGCCTGCCAGTGCTGCCAAGCGCCGGAATTTCGCGAAGAGTTGATAGAAATTCTGGCCATGAAAGCTTACACCGGTGCCTCGCCTGAAGTGCTGCGGAATAGTCTCGGGCCCATCTTCAACTCGGGTGTGGATCGCGTCAGCGCCGCTGGCTTCCATATCTTCCATGGCGACTCGATAAATCGCCCAAGCATGGACAAGGCGTCATGGGTGCTCGCTGGGCTGCGCAACACAGGCACCATTCCTGAGGGCACCTGCGGCTCGCTCTCCCGGATTTTTCGCGAGGATCTCTATCATGCCGCCGAGCTTTGCCTCGCCGGGAATACCGTGACCGCCTAACACACTCTATCCATCCCGATTCATGTCCCATCCTGCAAGCGGCGGCAACCTCAACCTGGCCGATTTCAAAGCACCCTCGATCCGCACCCTGCACGCCACCTGGTTTGCGTTCTTCCTGACCTTCGTCCTGTGGTTCGCCCACGCACCGTTCAAGGGAGCGCTAACCGCCGCGTTTCAACTAACCGACGCGCAGTGGAAAGCCCTGCTAATCCTCAACGTCGCCCTAACCATTCCCGCCCGGATCGTCATTGGAATCCTGGTGGACAAGTTCGGGCCGCGGGTGACCTACTCGCTGTTGCTGATGATTTCCGGGTTGCTCTGCTGTGCCTTCGCGCTGAGCCGGTCGTTCGAAATGCTGGCGCTGACGCGGTTCCTGATGGGCTTCGCCGGGGCCGGCTTCGTCATCGGAATCCGTCTGGTCGGTGAATGGTTTCCAGCCCGCCAGGTCGGCTTGGCAGAGGGGATCTACGGCGGCTGGGGAAATTTCGGCTCGGCCGCGGCGGCGATCGTATTGCCCACGCTCGCGCTGGCTTTCGGCGGTGAGGACGGCTGGCGATATGCCTTCATGTCGATCGGTGCCGTGGCGTTTCTCTATGGCATCTATTTCTATCGGGTCATCCGCAACACGCCCAAGGGATCGACTTATTTCAAGCCCAAGAAATCGGGCGGGCTGGAAGTTTCGACGCCCCGCGACTTTGTGTTTCTACTGGTGATGAATATCCCCATGTTCGCCGCTCTGGCCGCCCTGGCATGGAAGCTTTCCCCCGCCGGGGTGAACCTTCTAACCACGCCGGTGGTGAACGTCATCTACGTGGTGCTCGCGCTCCTTTTCATCCTCCAGGCGTGGCAGATCTATCGGGTCAACGCCGCGATGCTCAAAGCCGGCGGCGTCCCCGAGTTCCAACGCTACCCGTTCCGGCAAGTCGCGATTCTCAACATCAACTATCTGATCACCTTCGGCTCCGAGCTGGCCGTGGTCTCGATGCTGCCCGGATTTTTCGCGGAGACCTTCGGCCTGTCGCCGATCAAGGCCGGTCTCATTTCCGCAGGCTTCGCCACCATCACGATCGCGGCACGTCCCGGCGGCGGTTGGGTTTCGGATAAATTCGGCCGCCGGAAAACCATGCTGGTTGTGCTCGCGGGGCTGGCGGTGGGTTACCTGCTCATTTCCCGGATCGACTCCACCTGGCCGCTCGCCCTTGCCGTTGCCGCGACCATCGGCTGCGGGCTTTTCGTGCATATGGGAACCGGCGCGGTGTTCGCGATGGTGCCGCTGATCCAGCGGCGGATGACCGGCCAGATCGCCGGCATGACCGGAGCCTACGGAAATGTCGGCGGCGTGGTGTTTCTAACCATCTACTCGTTCGTCAGCACACCGACGTTCTTCATGATCATCGCGGCCTCATCGGTGCTGGGTCTGTTCGCCTCCTGCTTCCTCGCGGAGCCGAAGGGACATATTTCGGAGGTCGCAGAGGACGGTTCCGTGCAATTGATCGAAGTGGCGTAATGCCGCTCGCCGGCCCGGCAACCATTTCCCAACATCCCGGCCATGCATCTAACCGGCAGGATTGAAATCTCCACCGGGCTCTTCACATCGCCCGGGCCAAAGCCTCAGAACGATGACTGTTATGGAATCCGGATTCCGGATGACGCGCTCCTGCCGACCAAGGGCATCACCGCCTGCATCGCCGACGGAGTGTCCGCGGCCAGCGCGGGCAAGGAGGCGGCCGAGGCCGCGGTGATCGGCTTTATTTCCGACTACTACGAGACGCCGGAGTGCTGGGAGGTGAAGACCGCCGGGCAGCGGGTGCTCACGGCGCTCAACCGCTGGCTGTTTTCCCAGGGCCAGGGATTTCGCGCCGCGGAAAAGGGCTGCGTCACGACGTTCACGGCGCTCATCCTGAAATCGCAAACGGCCCATGTGTTTCACATCGGCGACAGCAGGCTCTACCGCCTTCGCGCCGGGGAGTTCGAGCAAATCACCCGCGACCACGCTTCCCACGTCTCGGCGGACACCTGTTATCTAACGCGCGCGCTCGGCCTAACCGCTTCGCCGTCGATCGACTATCATACCTTTCCCATCGAGGCGGGAGATCGCTATTTACTAACCACCGATGGCATCCACGGCGAGGTTTCGCTTCATGACATTGAGAAAATTCTCGAGGAAAACGCCAGTTCGCAAAACGGCGCCGATCTTCTGGGCGAGGCGGCCCGGTTGAGTCCGGACAACCGCTCGTGCATCCTGCTAGAAGTTCTATCACTTCCGGACAGCGACAAGAACGATGTATTCCGCCAGCTCGCGGCGCTCCCCATCCCGCCCGATCTGCTGCCCGGCCAATCCATCGACGGCCTGCACGTCGAGCGGCTGATTTCCGCGTCGAAGAACTCACAGCTCTATCTGGTTTCCGACATGGATGACGGTAACCGGAACTATGTTTTAAAAACCCCGTCCATCACCTTCAAGGACGATCCTTCGTATCTGGAGCGGTTTGCGTTAGAGGAATGGATCGGCCTGCGGACGGACAGCCCGCATCTGGCCAAGGTGGTCCGCCGGCCCAGGGCGCGGCGGTTTCTCTATTACGTCTTGGAATCAATCGATGGCACGACCCTCGGAAGGTGGAGCGAGGAACACAAAAGCCCGCCGGTCGAAGAAGTCATTGGCATCATCGGGCAGATCGTCGAAGGCGTCCGCGCTCTGCATCGGCGGGACACGCTCCATCAGGACCTGAAGCCGGACAACATTCTCATCGGCCGCGACGGAGTGGTAAAAATCATCGACTACGGTTCGTGCCGGGTCGGTGGCATCGCGGAAATTTCCAGTCCATTCGAGCGGGAAACCTCACTCGGGACCATGGATTTTTCCGCGCCGGAATACCGCTTGGGCATCACCGCGACCACCCGCTCGGACCTGTTCTCGATCGCTGTCATCACCTATCACCTGCTGACCGGCGGCCAGCATCCGTATGGGAAATCGTGGTCCAAGGCCCGCAACCCGCGGGATTTTTTCACCCTCGCCTATCAGCCGGCGGCGGCCCACAACCCAATGGTCCCGCTGTGGATGGACGCGGTCCTGCGCAAGGCGCTGTCGATCCGGATCGAATCCCGGCAGGAAGTGATGTCGGAATTTCTTCACAATCTACGCCACCCGGATCCGGCGTTCATGACCGCCGAGCCACTGCCGTTCGCTCATCGCAATCCATTGCTGTTCTGGAAGCTGGTGGCGTTGTTTGCACTCTTGGGTTGGATCATTACGTGGGTCTGCCTGAGCTAATTGGCAATTAGTTCATGACTTGGCGTTATTCTGATGAATCCAGCTCATCGTAAAGGTGGCTGTGATTCCTTGTGAATTTCGGCGCGGATGTCCGGATGGCACAGCGGGTGCTTTTCCGACCCCAAAGTCATGGTCGATTTTAACAACTCAGGCTTCAGCGAGGAGCAAACCTCCTATCTCTCAGGATTCGTCTCGGGAATTCTCCAGGCGCGCGAGCTGCCGTTTCTCGGTCAGGACGGCGGCGGGCGTTTCACCCATGAGCCGTCGGAGGTCATCGAGATGGTTTACAACACGCCCGTGGATGAATTGTGCCGCGAAGAGCAAATTAAGCATGAGCAGAACGGTCTGGATTGCTACGACACCATTCTTGCCAACGCGGAAACCAATACGTTTCCGACCGACGGCGATGTGTTCCGCTACAAATTTCACGGCTTGTTTTTCGTCACCCCCGCGCAGGAAAGTTTCATGCTCCGCTGCCGCATCGCCGGGGGCGCGCTCAGTACCTATCAGTTTCGCGGCCTCGCTGAAATCGCCGCCGACTGGGGTCCCGGACACACCGATCTAACGACCCGCGCCAATCTCCAGGTCCGCGAGATCATGCCGGAACACTGCCCGGCGATCCTGATGAAGCTGACCGATCTCGGCCTGACGTCCCAAGGCTCCGGCGCGGACAACATCCGCAACATTACCGCCACACCGACGACCGGCTTCGATCCCACCGAGCTCATCGACGTGATGCCCTACGCCCGGGCGATGCATCATTACATCTTGAAAAACCGCGACCTCTACGGCCTGCCGCGCAAGTTCAACATCTCGTATGACTCGGGTGGTACCGTTTCCACCTGCACCGATACCAACGACATCGGCTTCTACGCCGTCAAGGTCGGGCCTAACGAAAAAGGCGTCGCCCCGGGCGTCTATTTCCGCATGCAACTCTGCGGCATCACCGGCCACAAGCAGTTCGCGACCGATTGCGGCGTGCTGCTCACCCCAGCTGAAACGATCCCGGTCGCCGCCGCCCTGATCCGCGTGTTCATCGAAAACGGTGATCGCACCAACCGCAAAAAAGCGCGCCTCAAGTATCTGGTGGATGATTGGGGAATCCCCAAAACCCTCGAGGAAACCGCGAAGAAGATGACCTTTCCTCTTCGCTATTTTCCTCTCGAAGACTGCGAGCCGTCCGCCGCGAAATCGAAGCACGGCCATCTCGGCATCCACCAGCAGACCGACGGCAAGCACTACCTCGGCGTCCTAACACCCGTGGGCCGCATGTCCGTCGCGCAAATGCTCGCGCTGGCCGATGTCGCCGATGAATTCGGCCGCAGGGAAATCCGCCTAACGGTCTGGCAGAACCTCATCATCCCAGGCATTGCCGAGGAAAATCTTCAGGCCGCCATTACCGCGATCCAAGCGACCGGCCTGGACCATAGGAACAACACCATCGCCGGCGGCCTGATCGCCTGCACCGGCAGCCGGGGTTGCAAATTCGCCGCAGCCGACACCAAGGGCCAGGCGCTGATTCTCGGCAGCCACCTCTCCAGCAGGATGATTCTCGACCAACCGGTCAACATCCACATCACCGGCTGCCAGAACTCCTGCGCCCAGCACTACATCGGCGACATCGGCATGATGGGCACCCGCGTCAAGGTCGACGACGGCTCCACCGTGGATGGCTACAATATCGTGCTCGGCGGCGGCGTCGATGACACCCAGGCCATCGCCCGCGAAATCTGGAAATCCGTGCGCGCCGACGAAATGCCCGTGCTCATCGAGCGGATCCTCGTGGTCTATCTCCGCGACCGGATCGAGGACGAGAGCTTTGCCACGTTTGCCAACCGCCACACACCCGAGCAACTCATGGAACTTTGCGATCCCGCGAAAACCGCCGCCGCCTAACACGAACCGCCATGTCGCTAACCGTTCCCAACACCGCGCCATTTTCCGGGGCCCAGAAAATGTGGCTTAAGGGCTATCTCGACGCGCTGAACTCCGCCTTGTATCCGGCCGCCGGTGCCCCGGCATCTCCCGCCGCTGCCGGTCTTCCCATCACCATCCTCTGGGGCTCCCAAACCGGAAACTCCGAAGCGCTCGGCAAAAAACTCAGCAAAACCCTCGCGGCGAAAGGCCACTCCCCCACCCTGCGCGACATGGCGGAGATTTCACCCTCGGATCTAACCACCGCAGGACACGTCCTGATCATCACTTCCACCTACGGCGACGGCGAACCACCCGACAACGCCGCCACGCTCCACGCCGCGCTCCATGCCGCGGATGCCCCTCAACTTGCGTCGGTGAACTTCGCGGTCCTCGCGCTCGGCGATTCCAACTACCCGGACTTCTGCAAATGCGGTCACGATTTTCACTCTCGCCTCACCGCGCTTGGTGCGAAGCCGCTCATCCCGCTCATCGAGTCCGACGTCGATTACGATAAGCCCTTCGCAAGTTGGATCTCGCAGTTAGAGAAGGCGTTGGTGGCTGCTTAATTTTAATTCCCGCTCTGTGCCCGCCACTCTCCAACGTCTCCCCGCTCTGAAGCCCGCTTCAAAGCCGGACCTTGAGCAGGGCAATCTCATTGACCAGCTTCTCGCCGAGCAGAAGCAACTCCAGACCCCGGTCGCCCGCTTTTCCGAAATCCATCACCCGCGCAAGCCCGACCTCGCCGATCACTACCGCAGCCTGATTCCGCTAACAAAACCCGGCGAAGGCGAGCAATACGCTTTCGAGGTTTCGCTGGACCGTTGCACCGGCTGCAAGGCCTGCGTCTCCGCCTGCCACTCGCTCAACGGCCTCGACGATCACGAGGCATGGCGCGATGTCGGAACCTTGTTAGGCGGCAGCGACACTCCCGGTTGGCAGCAAACCATCACCACCGCCTGCCATCATTGCGCGGACCCCGGCTGCCTGAACGGCTGCCCGGTCGGAGCCTACGAAAAGGACCAGGACACTGGCATCGTCCGCCATCTCGACGACCAGTGCATCGGCTGCTCCTACTGCATCCTCAAGTGCCCCTATGACGTTCCGAAGTATTCGAAAAAGCGCGGCATCGTTAGAAAGTGCGATATGTGCCATCAGCGCCTCGCCGAAGGAGAGGCACCCGCCTGCGTGCAGGCCTGCCCAACCGAAGCGATCCGCATCATCAAGGTTCCGTCTAGCCGCCCCCGCTACTCGTCGATGGAGTCGCAGCCGTCCTCGCTGCTGGGCGACTATTCCATCACCCAGCCGACCACCCGTTACGTCGGTCGCGAAGTTCCAAGCTCCGCCACCGCCGCCGATCAGACCGCGCTCATTCCCCAGCACGCGCACTGGCCGCTGGTCCTGATGCTGATGCTCACCCAGGCCGGCATCGGCTTGCTCGTTTCCGCGCGCGGAAATCTTCCGGTCACACTCACCGGCATGGCGATTTTCTTCGCCGGCATGAGCGCCTCGGTCTTCCATCTCGGCCAGCCGCTCAAGGCCTGGCGCTTTTTCCTCGGCCTTCGCACCTCGTGGCTGTCGCGTGAAATTCTCATGTTCTCGCTCTTCGCGCCGATCCCCATGGCGCTCGCCGCCTTCGCCCTCCTGCCCTATTTCCCCCAGCTTCCCATCCCGCCATTCATCGCTGGTCTGCTCCCCATCGGCTCACTGATCACCGCTCACTCGGCACTGATCCTCGGCCTAATCGCCGTCTTCACCAGCGTGATGATTTATCACGACACCCATCGCTCGCTGTGGCGGTTCCAGCTCGGCGCGATCCGCTTCTTCGGCACCGTCGCCTCGTTCGCCGCATTGGGAAATGTGATGATAGCCGGCATGGACTTTCAGGCGTTCTCATGGTTCGCCGCCGCCGTTCTCCTCAAACTCGCCGTAGAAGTCCGTTTCCTCCGCCTCGGCGAAGACGAAGACACTCCGTGGTCGCCGGATGTCCACAGCGCCCGCCTCCAGTTAGGCCCGCTCGGCGTCATCCTCCGCAGCCGCATCGCCCTCGCCCTGCTCGCAATTTTCATCGGCTTGATCCAGCCGTGGGCCGCGCTGCCGGTGCTGCTGCTCGCCGAACTCCTGGAGCGCCAGCTCTTCTTCCAATCCGTCCACGCGCCGAAAATGCCGGGGAATTTCGGACCGAAGAACAATCATTGAGGTCCCTGGCGGACAGGTTGAAATTTCGGGACTTTTGCCCGATGCATCTGGGTCTCGCGTTAGATGAGAACCGATGAGGTTAATTAATAGAGTTAGTATTCGGGTGCGGGGCTGCTGGTATGTGGGGTGCTTTTTGGACCCTCAGCTTCCCCCGGGGCGTCTCACCCAGAACCTACCATGAAATACAAACAATCAGTCCTAACGCTTCCCCCCGCCGCCTATAGATCGACCATTCCCCTGGCCGGGATTTCCAACGCCGCCCGTCGGTGGCTCATGCGGACCGGCGCGTGCACGGTTCTGGCCGCTGCATTGCCGTCCCCCGTCTCGGCCAAGCAGATCGAGGCCAAGTTCACCCTCGGAACTGCGACATTGGAAGAGGTGCAACAGGCGATGGATTCGGGGGCGTTAACCAGTGTGAAGCTGGTCAGTCTTTATCTCCGCCGGATCGCGCTCTACGACCAGGCGGGCGTGGCTTTCAATTCGCTCCTGTTCTTCACCCCGGACCTCATGGAACAGGCCCGTTCCTCAGACAAGCTTCGCGCCGAGGGCAAGAAAATCGGGCCGCTTCACGGGATTCCGTGTCTGGTGAAAGGCTCATACAGCGTCAAGGGGTTGCCAACCTCGGCGGGCACCACTGCGTTTCAAGATCTGATTGCCCCTGAAGATTGTTTCCTCGTCGCGAAACTTCGTGCCAGCGGTGCGATCATCATGGGCCACGCCAACATGGATACATGGGCAAACTCCGGCCAGAGCTCGACCTCGCAGATTAAGGGCGCGGTGAAAAACGCGTACGTCCTTGGAACCACCGCCGGCGGGAGCAGCGGCGGCTCGGGCGTGGCGGCGGCAGCGAATTTTGCCTTCTTTACCTTCGGCGGAGAAACGGGCGCGTCCATCCGCGGCCCGTCCGACCGGAACGGCCTCGCCGGCCAGCGCCCGACCGCCGGCGCCATGCCCTCCAACCACATCGTCAACCTCAGCGCCGAACGCGATGTGGTCGGTCCGATGACGCGCAACGTCGGCGACCTCGCAGCCATCCGGGACGCGGTCTCGTTCGAGGATCCCGCGGATCCGTGGACGCCGATCCGCCCGCTTTTCCAAGACGGGCGGCCCTTTCCCAAAGACTTCCGTGCCGCACTCCCTGCCGCCACACTCGCAGGGAAAAAGCTGGGGATTGTCGGCACTTACGTCGGTCTCACTCATCCGAATCCCGGCGCGGGTGCGACCATCGCCACCACCGGCCTGCAAACAACGCGCCCGGAGATTTTCGCAAATCTCCAGGTATCGAAAGCCGAGATGGAGGCTGCGGGAGCAACCGTGAGCTTTGTCTTTTTGCCGCCGCAGGTGAGCACCACTTTTGATCGCGGTGTTGGCGCACCGCAGCGGGTGCTTTCCACCGCTCCGTTCAGCGGCCGCTTTAACGCCAACGCCCACAAGGGAATGATCGAATTTCTGGTCAAAACGCCCAACGACACCCCCGAAACGTTGGCAGCGAAGGTCATGGCAAAGGCGGCGCTGCCAACGAATAACGCTGGGACGCGGCAAATCACCGACACCACGATCAGCTACATGTACACCTTCGGCCCGACCGGCTTGGTGACCGGGACGAACGCTCTCTCGTTCTCTTCCCCCGAAGCGAACGAGCACTACACCGCGCTGCGCGAGATCCGCCGCAAGCTTGAGGCGTGGATGGACGCCGAAGGTCTGGACGCGCTGGTTTTCCCCGTGGACTCGGGTAAAACGACGACGGTCGGTTCGGTGAACGGCCGCGATCCGATCAACGGCATGCATATTCCAGGAACCGTCGTTCCTAACGGGTCGCTTCCTGACGGCGAGCCGACCTGCGTGATCTTCGTCGGTCGCGGCTATGATGACGTGGCGGTTTACAAACTCGCTTACGCCTTCGAGCAAGCGTCCAAGAAGCGTTACTCCACGCCGCTGGCCCCCGCGCTGCCGGAGGAAAGCTTCAGCTACGTCGTGAAGAAAGGCCCGCCGGTGCAGACCGGTGGCCCGCCGATCATCAGCATCTCGGGCAAGCCGAAAATCGTGGGCGCCAACGTGGTGATCAGCGGCAAGATCGTCAGCAAGGCGGAATTGGCGCTGGTATCGGTATTCATCAACGGCAAGCGGGTGCCCGTTTCGTTTGCGGTAAGTCATAAGGACTGGACGGCCACCTTCCCGGTCTCTGCGGTGGCGGCCGTGATCGGCAGCACAGAAACCGTGGCCATCACGGTTGAGGCGGTCGATACCAACGGCAACGCCGACATTCAGCTCAAAAAGGTGAAGTTCGACCTTCCCTAACATGCCTTGATTCTTCAAAGGGGTGGGAGGTCACGCTCCCACTCCTTTGATTTTCCCACTCTGAAAAATGCCCACGTTTTTAAAACCCCGCACTCTGGTTGTCGCCGGTGCTCTTCTGGCGATCGCAGTTCTCGCCGCCCTTTTGATTTTCCGAAAATCCGACGTTCATCCCTCCCCGACCGTCGTTGAAAAGGCGAAGCCTAGCATCCCGCTCCGGAAGGCTGGAGAGAATCAGCTCACGGCCGCCGAGTGGATGGACAAGGTTCACCGGACGCCCGCCGCAGGACGCGCAGCGCTCATGCGGCAGATCCTCGCGCTCGATGACGAACGACTGAGAAATGAAATTGCGATCGCCCTAGCGACCGAGTGGCTTGCCAGCGACCTTGATGGATATCTGGTGTTCCTCGACGCGCTGCGGGTTGAGGAGGGGCTGTCTTCCGAATCCATGAAGCGCTTCTCGTCGGCGCTCCTGCGGAGCTTCGAATCTGTGTCAGGAAAAGCCGAGCTGACCGGCAAAATCCGCTACGTCGCGGAAGTGATCGTTGATTACCTAACTGCAAATGAACTCGACCTGGCCGAATCATGGGCCAGGGAATTCCAAGTCGGCTTGGACCAGGACACGGCGCTGGCGAAAATCGCGCCAGCGATGGTCGCAACATCCCCGGCGAGAGCGTTAGAAATCTTTGCCAGCATCAAATCGACGGCTTCCCGCCTCTCCGCGGTCACCGAACTGGGCACCGCGCTCGCCAACCAGAATCCGGACGCCGCGCTGAAGTGGGCGAACTCGATTGGCTCGCACAGCGAGCGGACGCTGGCCATGGACAGCGTCGCTGCGACCCTTTCCAGCACCGATCCGGAGCTGGCCGCATCCAGCCTGAAGGCGTTTCTCGAGAGAATTCAAGACGACTATCTCGAACGCCGTGAAAAGGACCGGCAACAGGCTGGAGTGAAGCCCGAGGATGAATTTCAAACGCCGGAAATTTACCAAGAGTATCTCGAGACGAACGGCTACGTGCTGATGCAGCCGGACACGCCCGAGGCGGACTATCTATTAAAAGCCTGCGAGCAAATCGGTCGGCAGCTTGCAAAGAACGATCCGCTTGGCGCGATCGCGTGGGCGGAATCACTCGCGGTTGGAATTGCCCAGGCCCATGCGATTAGCGGCGCGCTTTCCAGATGGAGCGTGACCGCACCACGGAAAGCCGTGGACTACTATCTTGCGAACTACGGCGACGATTCCGCCATGCCGCTTCCATTGTTCGAGAATTGGGCGGAAAAAGATCCGGAGGCAGCGGTCGCCGCGATTCAGGACTTGCCTAACTCCGCCCAAAAATCGTCCGCGATCCGGGGAGTGACCAACGGCTGGCTGGAATCCGAAGACAACATCGGCGGGCTTATCCAGTGGGTCGGACGCTTGCCCGCCGGGGCGGACAAGGACGCGGCGAATCTCGAAATCATCGCGCAGACCGGCGACGCCAATCCTTCGGGCGCTTGGAAACTTGTCATGGAAATTTCCGACCCGGCCTCGCGCAGGCGCGCTGCGAACGAAGTGTTTTCGCTGCTGGCAATCAACGACCCCAAGCCAGCCCGCTCGGTGCTGCATCAATACCAGGCACCGGCCGAGGAAATTGAAGCGCTTCGCCGGATTCTATCAGTCGCGGAATCTTCGAACTGAGCAGGATGTCAACCCATGACGCAATTGGCATCGGTCATAAAACAGGCGGCCCACGGATGCATGCGGCGGTCCATTGCCATTTGACGAACGGATATGGCGTCGTCACATTCCCGCGCGATGTCCGAATTGAAACATGTGCTGTTCGTTTGCACCGGGAACACCTGCCGCAGTCCAATGGCAGAAGGGCTGTTTCGCAAGGCGATCACCGGGCGCGAGGATTACGAGGTGAGTTCCGCCGGGATCGCCGCCTCCAAAGGCACTCCCTGCAATCCTGAGACGGCGGCGCTTTTGAAAAAACGCTCGGTGGCGCTGCAGCATTTCGGCAGCAGGCAGGTCTCGGACGCCCTGCTCTCGGCAGCGACCCACGTGTTCGCGATGACCCGCAGCCATTTGGAGACGCTTGAAGCCCGTTTTCCCGAACATTCGGACAAGTTTTATCTCGTCTGCGAGTTCGTGGGTCCCACGAAACGAGGGGAATGCGCGGATGTCTTGGATCCGATCGGGCTCGGGCGGCGCGCCTACGAGGAAGTGGCTGAAATGTTCGACACTGCGATTCCTTCGATCATCGCCTACATCGACCAGACGTGGAAACCGCAGGAAGAGCGGATGGGCTGAGGAGTCTTTTCAAATCATCCCGAGCTTCATCTTGCCTTCCTCGGAAATCATTTCCTGATTCCATGCCGGATCCCACACCAGCTCGACGCGGGCGTCGTCGATGCCATCGATGGTCATGATCTTGGCCTGCGCGTCGGCAGCGATGACGGGTCCCATCCCGCAGCCGGGAGCGGTGAGGGTCATCTTGACGGCGACGGTTTTTTTGCCGTCGGACTCCTCGATCATGCAGTCGTAAACGAGTCCCAGATTGACGATGTCCACCGGGATTTCCGGATCGTAAACCCCTTTGAGCTGGCTCCAGACTTGCTCTTCCAGCGGCGCATCCTTGAGTCGCACCACTTCTGCCTGCTTTTTGAGCTCCTCCTCGGGATTGACGCCAAGGGCATCCGCATCTTGTGAGGAAATCCGGGCTAGCCCTTGGGACGTGGCCACCGTGTAGGTTCCGCCGAGCCGCTGGGTGATGAAAACCGCAGTCCCTACCGGCAGCGAAAGCGTGTCGCCGCTAGGGATTTGGATGGCCGTGACTTCGCGGGAGAGCTTGATTTCCTCGTGCATGGCCGGAGTTAAAGCCAGCCCTCCACCGACGGCAAGGGATGGTTTGAGGGTATAGGCCGCCGGGACACGGACAGCGGATTTTCTAAGCCTTGCCAACCGGGAGCATTTCGCCAGCATGTTCAAGTGAACGACTTCGAAGTGGATCCCCTCGGGTCGCGCATTTGTGACATGCCCTCGGATCGGCGGCCGCGGGAAAAGCTGGCGGCGCTGGGGCCTGCCGCTTTGGACAATGCCGAGCTGATGGCGCTGTTCATTTCCACCGGCCAGAAAGGTCGCAGCGCGATCGACATCGGCCGCGATCTGATCGCCAAATATGGGTCACTCGGCGCCCTTGGTGGCTTGCCGGTTTCAGAATTGTGCAAGGAGAAGGGGCTGGGCATCGCGAAGGCCTCCAAGTTGGCGGCGGCATTCGAACTCGGAACCCGGGTAGCCCGCGAGCAACTGCATGAAGTCCCACTCGATACGCCGGAACTCATCCACCAGTTTTTCGGCCCGCAGCTCCGGCATTTGCCGCAGGAGCAAGTGATGGTCGCGACGCTGAATTCGCGGCTGCGGCATGTCGGGACGACCGTGATTTCCGTCGGCTCGGTGAGCGAGGCCACGGCGCACCCGCGGGAAGTTCTCCGCCCGGTGATCACGCGCGGGGCCTATGGATTCATCCTCATCCACAACCACCCGTCAGGCGACCCGAGTCCGAGCCGCGCGGACGAACAAATCACCCGCAAACTGATGGAGGCGGCCACCTTGATGCAGGTGAAGTTCCTGGATCATGTGATTATCGGGCGTCCTTCCGACGGCCGGCTGCCCTATTATTCCTTCCGCTCGGCCGGAATCATCCCGTGAGTTGCTTTTCACGGTGCGCCCGCTTAGAACGGCGGCACGTTTTTTCATGTATCGCCCGCATCTGACCCGGAACCTGCGCACGCTGGCATTTTTGCTGATCATCCTCGGTGGGGTGTCGGCGATCGGACTGCTGTGGTGGGCAAACCGGACAGGTCTGCCGGAGTCGTGGCGGGTCGCCATCGAGCAGGAAGTCGCCAAGCGGGGAGCGCATGTGAAAATCGGTGGCCTGAGCTATGACCTGCTTCAGGGAATCGTCGCCACCGAGGTGAAGGTCTATTCGGAGCCTGAGCGCCTGCGGGAAATCTCGCGGCTGGAACGGGTGATTCTGGATTTCGACAAAACCAAGCTCGCCCGTGGCATCATCCATCTCAACAAGATCCAGCTGGCCCACGCGGGACTGGAACTGCCGCTCGATCCGAAAAACCCCAACTCCGAGGCGCTGCAGGTGACCGACGCCAGCGGATTGGTCTTCATGCCCGGCGGCCGGCGACTGGAAATCCGCAACGCCCATGGGAAGATCGCGGGCATCGATGTGAAGCTGAACGCCCTGATGATTGGCTATCAGCAGGATGGGAAAAAGCCCCCGGACGATTCCAGCATGAACCGCCGCCGTGCGCTGGTGGCGAAGCTGGTGGGAGAGTTGGAAAAATGGCACTTCAGCGAGAGTCATCCGCCGGCCCTTCAAATTTCCGTCGAGGGGGACGTCAACGACTGGACCTCGATCACGGCAAAGCTGGCCCTCCACGTCAAAGACATGGAGAAGAACGGCCATCGGCTCAATGAGGTCGTCGTGGAGGCCGACATGACCGGCGAGCTTCTCACCGTCACCTCGCTGCGCGCGACGGATTCGGACGGGGTTTTCGAGGGCCACATCGACTACAACATGAAGGACCGCGAGGGGCGCTTCGATATTTCCTCGTCGCTCGAAGTTCCGAATCTACTCACCGCCTGGCTCGGGCTGCCCGCTCCCCAGGGCGTGGGGATCGGCGGGAAACATTCACTCCAGGCGGATGGCGATTTCCTGATCGATGACCACAACGCGCCCAAAATCCGCATGACCGGGCACGCCCGCTGCGAGGCGGTCACGTTGCGGGAGGTCCTGTTCGAGTCGGTGGCAAGCTCGTTTTCCTGGCGCGAGGGAAGTTTATTTCTCCGCGATCTACGGTTGGCGCGTCCGGATGGCCACGCGGAAGGCAAGGCGATGATTGAGTGGCCGTTGGTCCGGCTGGGCCTTCGCAGCACGTTGCCGGTGCCCGTTTACCAAAAAATGGTCGGAGGGTCGAAATTGCCGATCGAGGCGTTTCTAAACGATTTGAGCGAGCGGGAAGGCGCGGCGGTGGATGTCAGCGCGGAGGGCGGATTCGATGCCTCGAACAAGCTCGCCTGGGCCTACACCGGCAGCGGGAAGGCGAAAAACCTGAACTACCGGGGTGTGCCGGTGAACGCAGCGGGCAGCAAGTTTTCCCTCGATCACCACGAGCTCGATTTCCAACAGGGCAGCGTGGTTTTCAATTACACAAAATATGCGCTCCACAAGGCCTTCAACGGGGCCAGCGAAGGCACCGCCACCGTGAGCCGGATCCGCTACGATGCGCCTAACAAACTGGTGGAGGTGGAGGACGTGTCCGGAGCCATCTGGGCCGCGCCGATGGTCCGGCTTTTCGCGCCAAAAATCGCGGACTCACTGGAACAATATCGTTTCCATCAGCCGCCCGAGTTGAGGGGTTCTGGAGTCGTGGATGTTACGCCGCAGGGGCGCACCGCGCTGAATATTTCGTTCAGCTCGGAGCAACCGGCGGACTATCTGTTTCTGGGAGAAAACCTGACCCTCGGCCGGCCGCGCGCCCAAGTCAGCATTCGCGGCGAACGGGTGACGATCAGCAATCTAAAGCTCGATGCGTTCGATGGCCCGGTCGCCGGGAATTTCGAGCACACCGGCGGCGGCAAACTTCAGGGCGAGCTGAACTGGACCCGACTGTCGGTGCCTGCTCTCACTTCTGCCTACGGATTTGAAATGAAGGGCGGCGGCACCGTGACCGGGCGGCTCGCGTTCTCACTAACGGATGGCAAGGTCGAGTCCATGGACGGCGACGGTCTGGTCGCACTGGAACAGGCGGAACTTTTCGCCGTGCCAATGCTGGGTCCCCTCACCCCCCTGATCGGCAGCGTCCTGAACGACGAGCGGGCGGGTTTCCAAAGAGCGAAGAACGCCTTCTGCACATTCACTATCCGCGATGGCATCCTCCGGACTAACGATTTCAAAACCTCCACCAGCTCGCTCGACTTCGCCGGCGAAGGGTCGGTCAATTTGAAGGAACGCACGCTCGACATGGTCATGCGGATGAACGCGCGGGGGTTGTTAGGACTGATTACGCTGCCCTTGCGACCGTTTTCCGGCCTGTTCCAATTCCACGGAACCGGCCCCCTGAAGGATACCCAATGGGAGAGCACGAAGGTCACCCAGCCTTTTGAAGACCAAGAAAAACCGTCTTTGGCAGCGCCCAGAGCCAAGGTGCTCTCCGGGCAGGAATGAAGCAGTTTTTTGAAAGACACTCCTTGCACCCGTCTGCGGGAGGTGCCACTAATCTAGCCACGGGGGCAAGCCATGAAGGAACCTCCCAAACAGAAAGCCAAACGCCATGTCCAATCCATTCTCCACCCCTAACAATCTCGATCCGGAAGCAGCAATCAACCCGACTCCATCCGTCGCCCAGGCCGCGAACGATCTCCGGGCCGCCGCAGGTGAAAAGGCCCGCGAATTCGTCCACACCGCCGAGGAAAAGGCCGCCGCGCTGAAAGAACGCGCCGTGGAATCCGCCCAACAGTTTCGCGAAACCGCCAACCAGTTCAAGGCGACCGCGACCGAGAAAGCCACCGCCTTCAAGAGCGCCGCGAACGACAAGGCCCAGCACTTGAAAGAGTCCGCCAACGAGCAATGGCAGGATACTCGCGTAAAAGCCAAGGAGCTGCAAATTACCGCGGAAGACTACATCCGTCAGAATCCAACCAAGTGCGTGCTAACCGCACTGGGAGCCGGATTTCTGATCGGCCTTGTCGTCCGCCGGTAAGCCTTCGGGTCAGGTGAGTCCCTCTAGCAGCCCATGAATCCGTCGTCTGATACCGAGCCTCGCTCCATCAGGGAATCGCCAGTGGCCCCCAGCCCTCCGGTGGCTCCTACCCACTGGATCGAGGCCTTGATTTCACTGATCACCGCCCGCCTCGCATTAATCCAACTTGAGGCAAAAGGAGCGATCACCGGATGGGTCAAGCGGATCGCATTGATCGCAGCCGCAGCCGTCCTCGCGTTATTTGCCTGGGGATTTCTCGTCGCTGGAGGAATCTCATGGATTGCCGAAAAAACCGACTGGTCGTGGGGACTGATCGCGCTGGGAGGCGGAGCCTTGCATCTCATCATCGGCGGCGTGCTCATCATGCTGGCCAAATCCCCGGCAGGGGGGGCGTTTTCCGTCACCCGCTCCGAATTCATCAAAGACCGCGAATGGATCAAAACCTTACAACAAAAGAGGAAATCGAACGGCTGATCCACCTCGGGACGTCGTCCCGAGCGTGCCTGACCCTGCAGGTGCTCACCCTGAAAAAGCGCTTGGATGTCCCGGCACGGATCGGTGGTTCGCTGAAAAGCCATCCGTTCGGTTGGCTGTTCGGGGCGCTCGCATCGGGACTCGCCGGCAGTATGTTGCTCGGTCGCAGGCGGGTGGCCGCACCCAGAAAGAAACGCGGGGGCTTGATTTCCGCCCTGCTAGGTCTCGCCTTGACCGCTGCCCGGCCCTTGTGGAAGGTCTGGCTCACCGATCAAGTGAAGGCTTACTTTTTGGGTCGTCCACTTCGTCCTTCCCAGTTCAGAAATCCAATTTAGAACCCCACTCCATGTCTGAACATCAGGTCCTCGATCACGTCGATCAATACCTCCAACTTGGCCGCGAATTCGAGTGCTCCGATCTCCATTTGGCCACCGCCTATCCGCCCGCGTGGCGGCGCTTCGGGCAACTTTCCCCGATTTGGCCAGACCATCATCCGCTAAGCTCCGAGGATACCGAACGGCTCGTCCGTTCGTTTCTAGGCAAAAAGGAATGGGACCGCATGGAGTCTCACGGCGACATCGACTTCGCCTACTCCTCGACTAACGGGCGTTACCGCGCCTCCGTGGTGAAGCAGCGGTTAGGCTACGACATGGCCTTCCGGATCATCAATGATAAGATCCGGACTCTTGAGGAACTCGGCCTGCCACTGGAGCACATCCTGCCCCTCACCCGCTATCAGAACGGGCTCGTTCTCGTCACCGGCTCGGTGGGTTCCGGAAAATCCACCACGCTTGCCGCGCTGGTGGATTTCATTAACCGCGACCGCGAGGATCACATCCTGACACTGGAAGACCCGATCGAATATGTCTTTGAATCCAAAGGCTGCCACGTCAACCAGCGCGAGGTTCACAAACACACCGAGTCCTTCGCCCGTGCCCTCCGTGGGGCGCTCCGGGAAGATCCGGACGTCATCATGGTGGGGGAAATGCGCGATTTGGAAACCATCCAACTCGCCCTAACCGCTGCGGAAACGGGCCACTTGGTGCTCGGCACCCTTCACACCGGCAATGCTCCCCGGACCTTGGACCGCGTGCTCGACGTGTTCCCCACGGACCAGCGCGAACAGATCCGGATCATGGTTTCCGAATCGCTCCGCGGCATCCTTTCCCAGCAGCTCGTCCCCCGCGCCGATGGCATGGGGCGCGTGCTGGCGATGGAGCTCCTGGTCAACAGCCCCGCCGTTTCCAACTGCATCCGGGAGGGCAAAACCTTCATGCTTCCCGGCGTGATGCAAACCGGCAAAAACGTCGGCATGATCACGATGGATGAGTCGCTCCGCCAGCTCTACGTCAAAGGAATTATTTCCAAGGATGAGACGCTCTTCCGATCTGACGACAAGAACCAGATGAAGTCGTTCATGGAATCCTGATCGTCGCACTTGCCGGCTCCCTGTTTCCCCAAAATCGTCCCTCACAATTCTCCAATGGCCAAGATCGACACCCTGTTCCGCTACCTGATCGCTCACAAAGGCTCCGATCTGCATTTGTCCGAAGGCCAGGTGCCCAAAATCCGCATCCACGGAGCGGTGAGCGGGATACCGGATCAGGAAGTGCTAACAGGGCAAAGCTTCAATGACCTTCTCGCGGAAATTTGCGATCCCAAGGCCTTTCAGAAATATCTTGAAGCGGGCGATCTCGACTTCGCCTATGCGATGGACGAGGACTCCCGCTTCCGCTGCAATTACCTAAAGCAGCAAAACGGACTGGCCGCCGTCTTTCGGCTGATCCCTACGGAAATTGCCACGCTTGAGAGCCTCGGCGTGCCGGAAGTCGTCAAAGAATTCGGCCACATGCGCGCCGGCCTCGTTCTCGTCACCGGACCTACCGGCTCGGGCAAGTCCACCACTCTCGCCGCGCTGCTAGACTACATTAACATCAATTTCAGCCGCCATATCATCACGGTTGAGGAACCCATCGAGTTCGTTCACCGCAACAAGCAGTCGATCATTACCCAGCGCGAGGTTCCGATCCAGACACCTTCCTTCGCAGACGGTCTTCGCGCCGCGCTGCGGCAGGACTCGGACATCGTGCTCGTGGGAGAAATGAGAGACTTGGAAACCATTTCCCTCGCTCTAACGGCGGCGGAAACCGGACTGCTGGTCTTCGGAACCCTGCATACGAACAACGCACGCAAAACCGTGGACCGGATCATCGACGTGTTTCCCGCGAACCAGCAATCGCAGGTTCGCACGATGCTCGCCGCCTCGCTCCGCGGCGTCGTCGCGCAGCTTCTTTGCAAACGCGTGGACAAACCGGGACGGACCGCCGTCCACGAAATCATGTTCGCCACGCCCGCCGTGGCCGCAATCATCCGGGAAGGTGCCACCCAGAAACTTTACGACGTTATCACCGGCGGCAAGGATCAGGGCATGATCTTCATGGACGAATCCATCTGGGGGAAACTCCGCGAAGGCATGATTTCGCCAGAGGAAGCCTACATGAAGGCGATCGACAAGACGCGGTTCAAAAAATTCCTGCCAGAGGAACTCGCCCATCTGGGAGAAGCTTCCGGCGAGAGTCCGTTAGGCCATTGAGCCGGTCGATTCATCCCGCGAACGACTTCCGCAAAAGCTCCAGGCTTTTGGGGATCGCGGTTAGAGGATCTTCCTTGCCCTCAAATTCAAGCGATACGTATCCGGTGAAATTCGCCTCGCGCATGATCTTGCCGATCCGGTCATAGTCGAGTTCCAGTGTGTACCACACTCCCCCTCCGAGGTAGGTTTTCGCCTGTAGCAAAACCGTCTCCTTGGCCAGCGCGGCCAAGCGGTCATACGGATTCTCCAGAAAATTCCCGGTATCGAGCGTTACCCGCAACCATGGGGAATCCACGGCATCCACCACGCGTTTGACGCCTTCCACCGTGCGCCCGAGGCCCCAGTGATTTTCCAATCCCATAATCACCCCGCGCTTGCCAGCTTCCTTTGCCAGCTTCCTTTGCCAGCTCCTGATAGGCATCGATGACCCAGCCGTAGGCGTTCTCCTCGTTGTAACCTTCCAGCGGCTTCTCCTCCCCGCGGTTTGCCATCAGTTCGTCGAAGGATTTCGAAGTCCCCCAAGTGCC